>NZ_CP073697.1:3867500-4167500 GCF_025264665.1 Edaphobacter flagellatus | reverse complement strand
TATGCAGCGACAGCTGCGTAAGCGGCGGAGTTTTATCAACAAACGCCTTGGAGGCGAATATGAAGAAACTTGTTATTACTCTAGTTGCAGCCTTAGTCGTCTCTGGCTCAGCATATGGTCAGAGCGCATCGAACGCTTCCCACGACAAGAAGCAAACCAAGACGCGGGAATTGCGTGACAACCAAATGGATCGTGTTACTGCGGCAGGCGAGGAAAGCTCAGCACTTGCTGCGAATAACTCCACGGTCACAGAATCTAACACTGGAGCAGTCAATATCTCCGGCAGCGTACTTAATGGAGCCAAAGGCATCAATATTGTGAACTCAACAGATGCCCTGGTAGCTAACGGAGTCAACGTCTACAACGGCAGTCTAACGACAGTTGCCAACTCAGGCAGCGCCGATGTCGATCAGAGCAACGATATCGACCAGTCAAGCGCGCGTCAGGCCACACTTACTGGCTATAAACGTGGCACGAACTCACAACTGGATGTAACGAGTTCATCGGATGTCACCACGAGCAGCAGCAGTTCCTCAAGTCTCGACTCATCCTCGACCAAATCGTGGAACCATACAGAGACCGAGACTGACAATAGAACGAGCAACAGCACTTCTTCAAATAGCGCAAGCTCCACGAAGAATGCCAGCTCAATGGAAAGTGCCAGCAAGTCCTCTTCGACCGACACAACAGCGTCGGCCTCAAATAGTGCAAGCAAGACGTCTTCCTCGAACGATACTTCTTCTTCCAACGCAACGAGTGCTACCGCTTCCAGTGGAAGCGGCGGCAGTTCCTCATCCGGCGGCAGCTCAACCCACACCAATAGTGGTGCTGGCGGCGGAGCGACATCGTCGACAGCGGGCAACCAGACCAATGCTCTAACCACCTCCGGCATTGGATCGGCAAGCAACTCCACCAGCGGTCATTCCAGTACCGATGCAGATGCTTCCGCCTCGAACAATGCCGCGCAGGATGCCTCGTCGAAGAGCACGAAGGATGCTTCGCAGAGCGCGTCGTCGAATAGCAGCGCGAGCACAAATGCAACAATGTCAGCAAAGAGCGATTCTTCTACCCATGCGACAAGCGAAACGGAGACGACCGCGAAGAGCGATTCCTCCAGCCTGTCGACGAAGAACGCTAAGGCGGATGCCTCGCACTCCGTCAAGGCCTACCACAAAACGTATGACGTGCAAGGAGCGGTTAGTCTCGATTCAGCGAGCGCGCAGAATGTCGCAGTCGATGGATCGCACGTAACAGCAACCAACAACTACTCCGTAACCCTGGCTGGATCGGCAATGCAGAACGCGACGGCGATGAACATCGTCAACGCAGCCGGCGGCATGGTTGCAAACGGAGTCAACGTGGCGCGGACGTCGAACATGAACTCGACACCAAGCCTGACGCAGTCCAACAGCATCAGCCAGGCCCGCTAAACAGAGTTGCGCAGCGCTGCAATGAATAGTAATTGCGGCGTTGCGCATACTTCTCCACAAGGAGTGGTCTATGCGACGAATTCTTGTAATAGCGACCATGATGCTATGGACTTCTGCCGGCCTTTGCCAAGCCAGGGTTCAGAGACACGCCAAGCCCCTCAACGATGCGGCACTCGATCGCGTGACGGCCGGTACGGTTACGGCCAGCGTCTCCGATGGCGTCATCAAATTTCAGGGGCAGACGCCGACACCCAATGGCTTGGTATCGAGTTCAGGATCGCTTGCCTTGGATAGTTCTCCGCTGTCAAGCACAACGGGAACTCTCAGCATCAATGGCAATGCGCAGCAGAATCTGAGTTCTCTGGTAAATATCAATGCCGTGAACTCGAAGATCAATGTTCTGTTGAACCTGAACGTCAACATCAACTCGTCTGTGGGGACGCTGACGCAGACAAACCTGAAATGAGTGGATGATGTACTGCTCTTCTCAATGGTTCTGGATACGGCCTTGGACGCTCGCGCTAGCGATGGCGAGCGTCTCTCTTATTTCAGAAACATCTTTTTGCCAGACATGGGAGAACGAAGGCGTTCAGGGAGCAAGCAAGAGCATCCGGAGCTTGAAGGAAATTCGCGGTGAAGGCGTGGTGCGGCAGAAGTGGGATATGAGTTGTGGAGCAGCCGCACTGAGCACGCTTCTTACTTACGACTTTAAGGACAACACCCCCGAAAGCGCCATCGTGGTATGGATACTGCACCGCGTCGATCCGGTGCGCGTCCGCGCCCGTGGGGGGTTTTCATTGCTTGATCTTAAACGATTCGCGCAGGCGCGCGGATACAGCGCAGAGGGGTTTACAGGAATGTCCATTGAGGAACTGGCTCTCGAAAAGACATCCGTCATCGTGCCCATTCGCTTGAAAGGATTCGACCACTTCATCGTGGTCCGCCAGATTACCGGTGGTCGCGTCATCGTTGCGGACCCTGGATTCGGCAATCTCACCATGAAGGTCGACCGCTTTCAGACTCTTTGGAAAGAAGGCATCGTCTTTATTGTGCATCCGCCCACGGAGCTGATGCTCACTGAGAAACGGTCTGTAATGGCCTCCCGTCTTGTTCCGGACGAAACCATCATTCAACGGAGAATCGATATTACCGCTCCGTCCAATCCTCTTTATTGACGCAAGCCTTGGGTGTCGCCATGAGATATGTGCGATTTGAACCGACAGCTTTACGACAGACAAAAAACTTGACGATCTATTTACTTCGCATGGCCCTGCTCGCTACGGCTTTCCAGATGACAGCCGGGGCCTTCGGGGAGGAAGGAGCTCCTCAACAAACGCAGCTACAATCACGCGATGCGGCACAGACAGCTTCCCCACAGCAGGTACCGGCACTGCTGCAGGATCCCATGAATGCTGCCATCAATCAACGATTGCAGGATGCCTTGCGCGAAAGAGATGCGATCATTCGCAATCTGTTGGAACGCGTGCAGGAGCTTGAATGGAGAGTCAATGGAGGCTTCACGACCGCTCCAAAGGATGTTGCATTAAAGCCCACCGCAGCACACTCAGGCACTGCCTCCTCCATCAATGCTGTCGTTACGAATGCAGGTTACGATGCTGAAGAACGTCAGGCGAGTCAGGCGCTCGACCAGGCACTTATTGTTCGCGGCGGCCTGCTGTTGCCGCCAGGAACGATCGAGATCGATCACTCGACCTCTTACTTCAGCTCTTCCGCAGACCACCTCAGCATCAACGGATTCGCGCTTTTGCCTGTACTGGTAGTTGGCGATATCACTTCGCAGCGAACGCGCAAAGATCTCCTGCTCCCCACCTTCACCGCTCGCCTTGGCTTGCCTCACAAGCTTCAGTTTGAAGCCTACATCCCATATGGATACGAACTCAACCGCACAGTCGACACGAATAATGTACAGACATCACAAGGCACATTCGGTATGGGGGACATCACCTTCGGCCTCTCTCGTCAACTGACCTTCGAACACGGCCGCGTACCGGACCTGCTCGCCAATGTTCGGTTCAAAACTACAACTGGAATCGACAGCTTCAACCTCAACAGTAGTCAGACAGCTCTCGGTACAGGGTTCTATGCCGTCCAGGGCAATCTGACAGCCGCAAAATCCAATGACCCGGTTGTCTTTTTCGGTAATCTTTCCTACACAGCCAATCTGAACGGCACACATCAGATTCCCGATCCGCAGAATGTAGGGCAAATGATCCCAGGCCACTTTGAGCCAGGGGATGCCATCGGCTTTCAGCTCGGATCGATTCTTGCGCTTAATCCGGAAACTTCTATGACGATTGGGTGGGATCAGAGGTTTACGCGTTCGACCACACTGAACGGACAGGTCATCCCCGCCTCATATCTTGTTGAGGGGTCTCTGAGATTGGGGGCCTCCTATATGTATGCACCGGGCCGCACCATCGATCTCAGTTTCGGAGTTGGTCTAACCCCAGACACACCGAATCTGCAGTTTTCCGTTGGCTTACCCTTTCGCCGCGCATTATGGGGATCGAAGTCAACACCCCACTAATTCACGGTCACATACGCATACTTGAGAGTTATGACCGATGCCATATGCCAACCATTAGGGATTGTTTGAATCCAAACTGAGACACTACCAAGATTTCGGCAAGCCCAACATTGTCTTGGTCAAATGCTGGAATTGCAGGCAGACCATCGACCGGCATCACGGACGAAGCCTTACCGTGACGACATCTGATGCTCCTTCAGATAGTTCACAAGTTCGGCCGGATGATCGGTTTGAATTCCGGTCGCACCCATGTCGATTGCTTTCTGCCAAGCCTCCACATTGTCCTGGCGTCCCAGTCGGTCCACATAAATCTGAGCGTTTGCCTGCTTCGCCAACTGAATCACATCCTCTTTAAAATCGTCCTCACTGAAGGCGATGACCTGTAACTGCAAGGCCCGAATAAGCAGCTTGCAGACGTCGGCAGAACCGGCCTCCGGCATAATCTTCAGATCTGGTCGAATCTTGTGCACTTCGTAGAGAAAAAACGGATTGCCATAGATCACGACATGATCCTGCATATCATGGCGGACGATCGTATCGATCAGCTGCTTTGCATCTGCATTCTTCGTGTCGACGTACATGTTGATTTTGCCATGCGCCAGATCGAGCACTTCATCAAACGTTGGAACCTTGGTCCCTTTGAACTCCGGAAACCTCGCTCCAGCATCGAGAGAGCGGATCTGGCCGAAGGTCATATCCTGGACAGTCCCGGTACCGTTGGTCGTGCGGTTCACCGTGCTGTCATGCATCAGGACAAGCTTGCCATCCGACGTGGTGCGAATGTCTCCCTCAAAGAAATCTGCTCCGGCATCAATCGCCGCCTGGAACGCGAGAAGCGTGTTCTCCGGATGATGAAGGTGCTCGCCTCGGTGGGAGATCGCCATGATCTTACCTGGAATAGCAATACCAGCCTGGACAGGACGATTTTGCGCCTGAACCTCGATTGCCGCACTTAGAAGGCAGCCTAAAACGATCAGCTTATTCATACTCTTCCATTCCTTATCTTGTTTGCTAGAACTGCAGCTTGGCGGCGAACTCTGTGATGCGTGGATCCAGTGCACCAGTAACCACGCCGAAATTCTTATTTCCAAGCTGACTATTCGGAGCGCTGAGGTTCGTATGATTCAGCGAATTGAAGAACTCCGCGCGAAATTGGAGACTCACGCGTTCATACACCGGAAAGGTTCGCATCACAGCCTGGTCCCAATTTTCGAGTCCGGGTCCATGGAACGGAAACCGTGGAGCATTACCCAACTGCAGAGCGCCGGAGTTGACGAACGCCGCTGTATTGAACCACTTCGCGATCGTTCTCTGCCCCCGATCCAGCGTCGGATTACCCCTCATGGTGGGGCGCTGAACATCTGTGAAGCCGCCCAGGGCATTCGCAGACTGCGTCACCGTCACTGGCAACCCGACTTGAAACTCCACGATCCCTGAAGTAGACCATCCTCCAATTACATCCTTAAGAATCGGGACATTGTTGAGAAATCTTCCTCCTCGCCCAACAGGAAGAATCCAGTAGTAGCTGCCCACGGCTCGCTGCGGAACATCAGAGCCGGCGATTCCATATTCTCCACGGAGGTTATAGACATTCTGCGTACTGGCGCCATTGGACCGTGAAGGCGCATCGACATCATCCATTGTCTTGCTGAAGGTATATGCAACCTCTACAACCAGGCCATTGTTATACCGATGCACCAGCTTGGTCTGTAATGCCTGATAGTTTGATCCCGCCCCGTTCAGCAAACCGCTTACTCCCTTGTACTGAGGATAAGGGCGGCTCGACTGGAGCGCCGACGTAGAAAACTGGCTCGGCAATAACTGATTCAGATTGAAGTTCGCTGGAAGCTTCCGCCCCAGTGCTGATTGATAATTTATTTCAGTGAACCATCCATGCCCGAACTCCTGCTGAATTCCGATCTGAAAGTTCTGGTCATACGGCGTACGGCTCCTGAGCTCGAGCTGAGTCACGGTTTGCGTCGGGTTCGTAAGACTCGTAGGAATACTTGGGTTCCCCTGCGCATCAACGTTGTAATAGTAAGCCGGCACTCCGTTCTGTAGCTGATAGAACGGCGTAATACCGCTGTTGTTGCTGGAGAAGGTCGTACTGATCCCATACTTCGTAATCAAACCGCTACCGGAAAAACCAATACTCGGAAGCCGATAGATCCCATATCCACCACGGACAACCGTCTTGGGCAACGCCTTCCACGAAAAGCCAATTCGGGGAAGAAAGTTGTAGTAGATATTTGGTGTAAAGTGCTTTGGAGCTCCGTTGTAACCGGCAAACTGCGTAGCTCCCCGAACCGCCGTCGTCGGATCGATCAAGTTAGGGCTGAAGCTGTAAAACTGGTTGTTTGCCTCGGAGTAGGGGCCGTCATACTCCCAGCGCAACCCAAGATTCACCGTCAGATTGGAACGCAGCTTCCAGTCGTCCTGGTAGTAGAGCGACGCACTATTGATATTCAGATGATAGGTATAGTCAGCAACGTTGATCTGTGTCGTTGCAGGAAAACCAAGAAGCATATCGGCCAGTGCAGTACCTGTGTTTGCGTTCCCCGGATAGCCAGAGAACGTCGGGCTGAAAGCATAGTTACCAGCCGTCTTTCCCGGGCTATAGGTGTTGTACATCTGTCTGCGATACTCGCCACCGATCGTCAGCGCATGCTTGCCGAGCTGCCAATTCAATGCATCCGAGAAGATCCAGCTCCGGTCACGATCACGGGAGAGAGCGGATGATCCAAGGTTCGCGTAGTTCGTTGTTGTAATCACCGGAAAATATGTAAGCGGAACGCCCTGCAATCCCAGCTCCGTGCCCGATCCGTCTCCTTCATTGCTGAAGTTATGTTCCTGCACGAAGCCCACCCGGAAGTCATTGAAAAGATTTGAAGCGAACACATGCGTCTCGGTTACGACCGCCTGCGTATCCACCCATCCACCGGCAGTCGTATTGTTCGCTGCATTTGGAATATTCTGTGGCGCGTTTCCCGCAGGGTGAAAGCCTCCCACGCGAAAGAATCCTTTATCGCGATCACTGAAGTTGTGATCGATACGCGCAATCCACTGTCCGGTTGAGTGAAACTTGCTGGGATACACCTGGTAGTTATTGCCGCTCGCGAACGATCCATTCGGCGAGGGAAAGTAGCCCATCATCTTCGTTCCCACTTTGTCAATACTGCTGGCGGGAATGATGTTTCCGGGAAACGCCTTGCGGCAGGTTACTTTGCCGATCGTCGTTGCCGTAGAGGGATCGAAGATTTGCCCCTGGTAGATTTGGCTGCCGTCGCAAGGATTCGTTCCATAGCTCACCGCCGTGTTCAGTGACGAAGAGAAGTTTCCAGTCTTCTGCGCGTCGGTAGGAACCAGAGTGCTATATGTATTGCCCTGCGAGAGCAACGTAATATTGTAAGCGCCAAAGAAGAATGTCCTTGGATTGTTCCGCTCCCACGGTAATGAAATCGGTGCACCAAACGTGCCGCCCGGATCATTGAGAATATATTTCACCGTGCTCTGTGTCGGAACAAAGTAGTTACGCCCATTCAACACGCGGTTACGGTTGAAATTGAAGATGGAACCATGCATCTGCGAGGTTCCTGCATTTGTCGTAAGCAGCAGCACCCCCCCGCCTGTGTGCCCATACTGCGCCGAAAAGGGTGTGGTAATCACCTTCATCTCACTCAACGCCTCTGGGGCAGGCGTCAAAGTATAGGTCTCGTCCGAAGGATTGGTCGTAGGCAGGCCATCTACGAGAATCTCGTTTGTGACAGCTCGCCCTCCGCCCAGGCTGAAAGCATTAATATTGCTGTTGTTGCTGCTGGTCGAACTTACACCCGGCGAGAGCTTCGCTAATAGCAATGGCGAGCGCCCATTCGATCCGGTCTGCACTGGAAGCTCGGAGAGTCTTTCCTTATCGATCACGTCCCCAATCTCGGACGAAACCTCGTTCAACTGAGACGATTCTGAATTGACGCTTATCAACTCAGAGATCGCCCCGGTCTGGAGCACGATGTCGATCGTCGCATGCTGATTCAGGTCCAGCTTGATGTTGTCTTCCATGTGCGATTTGAAACCGGCAAAGGATACTTCGATCCTGTACCTTCCTTCGTTTAGGAAAGAAAGTGTGTAATCACCGGACTGGTTCGTCTTCGTTCTCTCCACAGAGTTCGTAGTGAGGCTGCTGGCCATAACGTCGGCTCCGACCACGGCGCCTCCTGTCGTGTCGGTAACACGCCCGCGAATCGAGCCGCTGTAAGTTTGCGCAAAACCTTGTGTGGTTGTTGCAAGCAACAAAATCAGGATCAGAGAGAAAAGGGGGTAAATCTTTTTACACATGGATGAACTCCGAATCGAACCTCATAAATGAGCCACGAAATTCACCATAGCTAAGCAATGTTAATAAGGAACAAAAATATCACGCCAAATAGTTCATTTTTAACAAATAAGAGTGATGACTTGGACTTCTAACGACCACACTCCATAGATAAATAACTATTTAGCGAGGAAAACAAATGTTTTGCTAATATTTCCCTGAAGTAGCCGATGTTATTTCGTAACGTTAAAGATCACTTTCATGCCCGATACAACCGAGCACTCTCGAATAAATGAGATCCTGCAACTCCTCAAGGAGCACACGACTGCCTCCATCGGGGAGATCGCTGAAAAATTCGCCGTATCCGAGATGACGATCCGGCGTGACATCCAGAAATTAGCCGAAACCGGACAGGTGATCCGTATCCCAGGAGGCGTTCGCATCGAACGCTGGCGCGGCATGGAGCGCACATTTGTAGAACGCCTCCAGAAGATGTCTCCCACCAAAAGCAACATTGGAGAAGCCGCGGCTGCTCTTGTTCGCGATGGAGAATCCGTCGTACTCGACTCCGGCACCACAACCCTCTACGTCGCCCGCCAGTTGCGCGCCCGCCAGAACATCACAGTCTTCACCTTCTCTCTCGCCGCGCTTGAAGAGCTCGCCTCCGCCGACTCGGTTCGCGTCGAGTTGACCGGCGGGGTCTATCGCGCCAGCAGTCATGACCTAGTCGGCCACGCCGTCGGAGAATATCTCTCCTCCATCTGTGCCGATCATGTCATCTTCGGAGCCGCCGCTGTCTCTCTTACCCGTGGTGTCATGGTCCACGATCCCGACGCTCAGCGCGAGCTCCTGCACTCCGGCAAACAACGTGTCCTCGTAGTCGACAGCAGCAAAATTGGTATCGAGGCCACCTATCGCCTCTGCGGCATCGAAGAGTGTGACCTCATCCTCACCGATAACGGCATCAAACCTGACGATCTCACCAGGCTCCGCCAGAAAACCACCGTCCAGATCGTTAATGCCCCCTGAAATTCATCTTCTCTTTCAATCCGGTATGTAGAGTTATCGGCAAACCACCATCTTTCCTTGCCCATGACTCCAAACGAGCTCGAGTTCGCCGACCATCTGGCCGAGCAGACTTTCTTTGATTGCGCGCGCAAGTTGATCGTCGCGCGGGCCCCTGGGCGCCTCGATCTCATGGGAGGCAATGTCGACTATACCGGTGGCTTCGTTCTTCAAAGCACTATCCGTGAGGCTACCTGGGTCGCAGTCCAACTCCGGCAGGACCATCGCATCCGCCTCCATAACCCCCAGGCAGCCCTGTTCGGCTGGCAGCCGGAGTTTGAGTTAAGCCCCGACGATCTCAACCACGCCAGCTCTCTCCGTGAACTTTGTCATCGCTCCGAAGCCACGCGATGGACTGCTTACGTGGTCGGCGGACTTCATCTCCTCCAGCAAAGAGGGCTTGGATTCACCCATCATGGAGCGGATATCTTTATTCACTCCAACCTCCCTCCCAACAAAGGTGTCAGCTCCTCCGCAGCACTCGAAATCGCCGTCCTCAAGGCCGCCTCCATCGCCTGCGGAACACCTCTCACAGGAGCCGAATTAGCCGTGGCCGGCCAATGGGTCGAAAACGAGATCGCTCAAGCTGCCTGCGGAATTATGGATCAGGCAGCCATTGTGTTTGGCCAGCAGGATACCTTGCTCCCTATCCTCTGCCAGCCGCTCCAGATCTATCCTCCCCTCCCCCTGCCGCCAGGAGTTCGTATCTGGGGGGTCGACTCGATGGCGCCCCGCTCAACCATCGGCACCGAATACGAGCGGGCCCGTGCCGCAGCCTTCATCGCATACACCTTGCTCTGCGATCAGCTCAAACTCCCGTTTGCTCTCGATACCTCCAGTGGTATACCCCGCTGGAAAGACTCTCTCTGGAACGGATACCTTTCCAATATCGAGCCCTCTATCTTCCGCGCGGAATACGCCGCATATCTTCCCGAAACACTCTCCGGAGCGGCCTTCCTCCAGGCCCACACCCATCACGCTGACCCTTTCACTACCGTCAAAGAAAATCTCGACTACCCAGTCCGAGCCGCTGCGAGATATGCCATCGAAGAAAACGAGCGCATTCGTCAGTTCGCCTCTATCATTCGAGAACGCCCAACAGAACTACCCCGGCTCGGCGAGCTCCTCTACCAGTCCCATCATGCCTATCGGGAGTGCGGGCTTGGCTCTGATCGTTGTGACGAGCTTGTCGAGATGGTCCGTCAGGGCGGCCCTGGCAGCGGACTTCATGGAGCCAAGATGACTGGGGGAGGAGCCGGTGGAACCGTCGCAGTCTTTGGCACTCCAGACGGCGCCTATGCCCTGAGATCAATCGTCGGGGAGTTTACTCGCCGCCACGGTGCGACACCACACGTCTTTGAAGGCAGCTCCGCCGGAGCAGATATATTTTGCCCCACGAACCTCCATCGATCCGTCGTACAGGCAAGCTGACATGCAGGGAGCCAATTCGCGTCTTCAGTCGATCCGCGCCGTCGCTCTTCTCATCCTTGCCAATCTGCTTTGGGCGGGACAGGGAGTGGCGATCAAAATACTCAACGGCGAGATGACTCCCATCGCGATTGCTCTTCTCCCGCTCTATCTCGTCACGCTTCTCCTCGTCCCCTTCGTCCTGATAAGACGTCAAAGCCATCGCGGCAAACTCAGTGCCGCGTGGCGTCATCGCAATCAGTTCCTTATCACCGGAGTGGGAGGCCAACTCGTCGCTCAGGCTGGAATGACGCTTGGAATCTCGCGTTCACTTGCAGCTAACGGAGCGATCCTCAACCTCCTCATCCCCATCTTGAGCGTTCTCTTTGCCTCTCTTTTCCTGCGCGAGCGATTGACTCTCCTACGCATCGGTGCGCTCCTCCTCGGTCTCTCCGGCGTCGTCCTTCTCTCCCCCATGCACTGGTCCACCACCGGTATCAGCCTCGTACGAGGCCTTACCGGCAACCTTCTCATTACCTGCGGCTGTCTGGGGTCGGCCTTCTATAACGTTTATTCCAAACGCCTCCTCACCGATTTCTCCGAGGTAGACATCCTCTTCTTCAGCTACCTCGCCGCAGCCATCTTCAGCATCCCTCTGCTTATCACGCTCGATCCCCACTGTCTCCACGACTTCAGCACTCTCATGCCTCGTCAATGGGCTGCTTTTACCTTTCTGGCCATCTTTATGTACGGCATCTCCATGCTGTTATTCCTTCATGCCCTTCGCTACGTCAATATTGTCGTGGCTTCCGCCTCTCTCTATCTGGTCCCCATCTTTGGCGTCTTTTTAGCTGTGGTCATGCTCGGAGAGCGAATCTCCTCACAAGCCTTCCTTGGTTTCGGAGTAGTCCTCCTCGGAATGTGCGTCGTCCTCCGCAACGACTATGCGGTCTAGGTGCAGCCTCACATTCTGTGATTTTTTCACACAGCAATCATGGCGCGACGCTAGAATCAACTCGCAATTGGAAGGAGCTGGGTTGATCACCGTGCGAGAAGCTATGCAATGGAGCCGAGGGACTTTTCACATCCTTACCGACCAAAATGCATTGGACCTTACTGCAATTCAAAGCTTTCTCAACAATGCTCCCTGGTCCTACGGCCTTCCCCTGAGCAAACTAAAAAAAGCCCTGCGCCACTCCCTGTGCTTCAGCTTGTTAGAGAATCACGTCCAGATTGGGCTTGCTCGAGTGATTACCGATTACACTACGTACGCCTATCTTTGCGACGTTTACATCCTCGAGGAGTTTCGAGGACAGGGACTCGGCTCATGGCTAATCCAATGCGTTCTTGAACACCCCGAGTTGCAAGGTCTGCGTCGAATATCGCTGCTTACCCACGATGCCCAAACATTCTACAAGCCCCTTGGCTTCGCTCCCCTTCTGCAGCCCGAACGCTACATGGAACGCCCTCTAGGTAAAACCCTCTCTCCTCAGCTAGAAGGGGGTTCGATCATAGACATTATTAGTGGCTAGACAGCGTTTCTGGCGCGACTTCAAATCAACATTTGAACGGAAGGCGTTTCGCCACTTCGGCGGTCCCGTATTGGTCGTGTGTTCTTCTTTTGAGTTATGAGCGAACTTCTAAGACACTTGGAATGTTCCAGGTATGAATGTCGAAAGAATGAGCGATGCCAGCCCTTCTCAAAGATCGCTCTACTGGTCAATTGGATGAGCCGAGGATCTCGTGACACAAAAACCGTAAACCGAGAGCGCTGATTACTCTCTGTCCACTGGAACTGTGCGGTGTGGCTAGGGGTGAACAGATAGGCAAAGGTGGCCGATATCTTATTGCAGCCTGTAACCTGAATGGCGGGATACTGCAGCAGAGTGGCAGCATTGCCCAAAGAAGTGGACGGACTAGTAGAAAAGATGTACTAGAGCCAATACTCGCACGGTCAAATACCGTATTGGGAACACCTCTAACGTCGGCTTGTCACCGAATTTTCATCAAAGGCATTCCGCTCATTTCGTCTCTTGCTCATGAATTCCGGTAGCGACAGTTTTCATAATGTAGGAATAAGCTCATCAGGCAGCTTCTCCTTGACTCTGCTGGCCGCAAACTTAGCCGGTTTCGGAGAATGCTAGTTTTATTACGGTAATGGGTAAAAGCAGCCAGAGGTTGGCATGTCGACTGTAGTACGGAATCTACCTAAAGTTTATTCAGAGGAAACGCTCGTTCCAACTGACGTACTCGAAGAAATTGAGGCAATTCTGTCCAGCGAGGAGTTTGGAGAAGCCAATGCTCTCAGGCATTTTTACGTCACATCGTCGAAGCGTTTTATCGAGGGAATGAAGACTCCTTAAAGGAGCTAGTGGAGTTGCACTGTTATCATCTGAATCGCTCAACAATCTTCTCAAAGAAGCGCCAAATGATTGGCCACAGAAAAATTTGCAACTCGTGATCCGATTCCATCACGCACTATCGGTGGATTATGCGCCGCAAGTTGTGGCCGCCGTCTATTGGTAGATCACCGCCGTTTCTTGGTTCCGCTTCTCCCTAACGCAGTATCTACGCAAATCCGAATGGTTGAAGGGCTTATAATACACCGAACGTTCCCAATGAGAACCTCGCATCTTTCCTTTTCTTGTCAAGTGCGTCCGATTGCATGGAACGTTTCGGTCCCATCCTTCTCGGCCTGAATTACACGGCTACAAACCAATTATTGCTGCTTCTTAAACACATCCTGGAATATGAGATGGCCCCAAGAGCGCCCGCGTGCGTGCACCAGCCATCCACCCTCGTTCAGCTTTCCCAGATTGACGGGTGCGAACCCGAGTTGTTTGGCCAGGTCTGCCACGGGAGCGACTGCGTCTTCGTCGTCGCTCGAAAGAAAGACGACGCGATGGCCACCTTCTACGATCGGGTCGGTAGCCAGCTTGGCCGCGCCCAGGTGGTTGAAGCCCTTTACCAGCTTGGCAGCAGTAAATGACTTCGCCAAGAAGGCGGACGACGGAAGACCGTCGAGTTCCTCAGGCGGGATAGGAGACGAGTTCATCGCGTCGATGATCGTTTTACCATTCCAGCTCGGCAGCACCTGCGCAACACTCCGATGTTCGCCGAACGGGACTGCCAGAAAGATGGTGTCGGCCTTGAGTGCCTCCTGCAGCGACCCAGCAACGACAGTGGGACCGATCGCCCGAGCCTGCGGGGCCAGCTCTTCGGGTCGCCTACGACTCGCGACGGTCACGTTGATGTTTTTACGGGCGAACGCGTGGGCGAGGGCCTGACCTATCTTGCCGAATCCAACAATTGCGTAGCTCATAAGTTCTCCAATATCTATTGCAGTTGCACTGCGCTGATCCGGCGCCCGTTGAGTGCGTAGTGACCTCACTCAACGGGCGCCGGATCAGACGGTCGTCATGCCGCCATCGACGAACAACTCCACCCCGTTCACGTAACTGGAGTCGTCGGAAGCAAGGAACAATGCAACCGTGGCGATTTCGTCAGGTTGGCCCATCTTGCCGCGCGGAATGAGCGACTCGAAGAACTCCCGCGCTTCCTTGGTGAGAACTTCTTCCTGCATCGGCGAGGTGACAGCCCCCGGCACCAGCAGGTTCACTCGAATATTTCTACCTTTCAGTTCGTTGACCCAGGTGCGTGCGAAGGAGCGCAACGCCAGCTTGCTCGCGGCGTACACGCCGAAACCCGGGAAGCCCTTCGCCGAAGCATTGGATCCGGTCATGATGATCGATCCACCATCGCTGAGCAGCGGCAACGCTTTCTGAACGGTGAACAGTGTGCCACGCACGTTCAGGTCGAATGCCGCATCGAAGTGCGCCTCGGTGATCTGGCCTAGCGGCAGCGGCTCCCCCTTGCCGGCGCTCGCAAAGAGGATGTCGATCTTGCCTTTCTCGCGCTTCACCGTCTCGAATAGGCGGTCCAGATCGTCAAGTTTGGCTGCGTCTCCGCGCACGCCGGTTACGTTCCGCCCTATCGCCTTGACGGCTTCATCGAGCTGCTCTTGCCGGCGACCTGTGATGAACGCATAAGCCCCTTCTTCCACGAACCGCTTGGCGCTCGCCAACGCCATGCCGCTCGATCCGCCCGTGATGACTGCAACTTTTCCTTCAAGCTTTCCCATGATTTTTCCTTTGATCGATGTGTGATCTTCAGTGCAAAAAGGCATTGGTGATGGCCGGAGATCAGCCTCCTCTGTCGAACAGGCAAACTCAGATAGCCGAGAAGCCGCCGTCGACAGCGAAATCCATTCCATTCACGTAGCTCGAATCATCGGAAGCAAGAAATAGTGCTGCCGCTGCAATCTCCTCAGGACGGCCCATCTTTCCGCGAGGAATCAGCGACTCGAACATCTCCCTCGTTGCCTTGTCGAGTCGCTGGGAGTCCGGCGTGTCGACCTGACCCGGGCTCAGCACATTCACCCGAATATTTCTGCCCTTCAATTCGTTAAGCCACGTGCGTGCAAACGAGCGCAATGCGGCCTTGCTCGCCGCATACACACCAAAGCCAGGGAAGCCTTTCAATGAAGCTACGGATCCGGTCATGATGACCGACCCGCCATCGTTGATCAGCGGCAGCGCCTTCTGAGCTGTGAAGAGCGTTCCTCGCACGATAAGGCCGAACTCACTATCGAAATGCTGTTCCGTGATCTCGCCTAACACGGCGGGTTTGCCCTTGCCTGCGCTCGCGAACAGGATGTCGATCTTGCCTTTTTCGCGCTTGACCGTGTCGAACAGATGATCGAGGTCGTCGAGATTCGCCGCGTCGCCCCGCACGCCGGTTACGTTCCGGCCGATCAGTTTGACGGCATCATCGAGCGCATCTTGTCTGCGGCCCGTGATGAAGACATAGGCGCCCTCTTCGACGAACCGTTTGGCGCTAGCCAGCGCGAGGCCGCTCGATCCGCCCGTGATGACCGCAACTTTACCTTCCAGCTTTCCCATAAATGACTCCTTCCGAATGTGTGTAGCATCCATTACAGGAGAGTAGATAGCCGTCGCGGTGGATGAGAACTGCTCGGACGTCCAAGAATTTTGTCTATTCGTCCAGAACAGAGAGGCAATGTTGGATCCGATAACAGACATATTCCGTACAATGCACGTCAATGCCTTCGGCCTCCACAGGCTCGAAGCAACGGCTCCTTGGGGTGTAAGGCAGGAAAATCAGACCGAAGAAACCGTCACGCTTTCCGGCAAAAAGACCACCATAGATGCGGCGCACTTCGCCATGCTTTCGCGTGGCAACTGCTGGCTCAGCGTGGAAGGGATTTCAGAGCCAATTCCCCTCACTGGTGGCGACTGTTTCCTGCTTGCTCCGGGTACTTCAATCGTCATGCGCGATAGCCCTCGAACACGTCCGCGGTGGACTTTCCGCGAGATCGGTGCCGGCGCCAACGGCAATATCACTCATTGTGGAGAAGGTGGCGCGCCGACGACCATCGTCTGTGGGTCCTTGAGCTTTGATCGCGGCGGTCTTAAGCCGATCACTCAGTTCTTGCCGAAGTTCATTCTGATCAAGGCCGATCAGGCACGCACGCTTGCACTTCACACAACCATGCAGGCGCTGGCCTCGGAGATGGCAGAACAGGCGCCGGGATCTGGGGTCGTCGCCAGTCGACTGGCGGAGGTTCTGTTTATCCAGATACTCCGGGCATACATCGCATCAGAACCGGAACGCAACCGTGGTTGGCTTCGTGCTGTTTTCGATCCTCAAATCGGCACTGCATTGACTGCGTTTCACGATCATGTCGGTGCGCCATGGACGGTCGAATCCCTATCGGAAGCGGCGGGCGTGTCCCGCTCCCTGTTTGCAGTGCGATTCAAGGAACTGCTCGGACAGACACCGCTGGAATATGTGACCGAGTGGCGTATGCAAAAGGCGATGCACTTACTCGAGAAGCGTGACAAGAAGCTCATCGACGTGGCTCGGGCTGTCGGTTACGAATCTGATGCCGCCTTCAGTAAGGCGTTCAAGCGAGTGGTTGGAGCAAATCCTGGGGAATACCTCAAGCGTAGAGAGGCAGGCCTCGATCGGTCCCTGTAAAACGCACTTCTCGTCGGTTGGCCGTTGCAGACGATAAGCCGATCTATCGTTAGGAATCGGTGTAGATGAGTACATTGGCGATTTCGCGCTCATCGAAAAACGGTGACGCACAGGACCGCATTCCTCTTTGAGATACCCCTTCGTGGTGACCGACTGATTCGTAGTATCAGACAGCAGGCATGTTTATTGTATGCAGTTTACCTGTACAGATAAACTGCATATATGCCATACTTGTTTCATGAATGATCGGGTAAGTTCTTCTCAAGTCGAACGGTCCTCCGCACTTGCGGCAGAGCTTCGGGCAGTCTTTGGCAAACTCAAGAGGAAGCTGCGCGAACAGGGTGGACAGAACGATTTGACGCCTTCGCAAGTCTCCGTTCTGCTTCGCATTGAGAATGACGGTCCTGCAGCCGTATCGACACTCGCCCGAGCTGAGGGCATGCGTCCTCAGTCGATGAGCGCCATCATCACATCGTTGCTGGAAGCCGGATTGGTGAGCGGCTCGCCAGACCCGAACGATAGACGGCAGACCTTGATGTCGCTCTCCCGGAAATGCCAGAAATTGCTCCGTGACGGCCGTGCCGCAAGACAGGATTGGCTCACAACAACAATCCAAAAGAAGCTTTCCACCCAGGAACAGGAAAAGCTTGCTGTTGCCGTCAATCTGCTCGCACGCCTCATCGAAGATTGATGCCTTCAAGTATGGCCACTCAACTCTCATTCAATCCTGTCGAGGAGAAGAACCGAATGCCCCTTACAACGCTTGATCCGAAGACCGCTCTTATTGTCGTTGATCTTCAGAAAGGCCTTATCAATGCACCGTTTATCCATCCGATCGCCGGAGTCATTGAGCGAACCTGCGCTTTGCTTGATGCTTTTCGTCAACGTGATCTCCCGGTCGTTCTGGTCAATGTTGCTGGAGGCGCAACTGGCCGGACGGAGCAGCCGCGCCGTTTCTCGACGCTCACCGAAGGGTTCAGTGATCTGATTCCGGAGCTGGATCGCCAAGCCAGCGATATCGTAGTAACGAAGCGCACATGGGGCGCGTTAGCGAGTACGGATCTAGAGGCGCAACTGAAGGCCATCGGGGTAACGCAGGTTGTTATCACAGGAGTGGCCACTGGTACTGGCGTCGAAGCAACGGCTCGCCAAGCGTATGAAGCAGGCTTCAACGTCACGCTTGCCCTCGACGCCATGACCGATGCGCGTCCCGAAGCGCACGAATACAGCCTTGCGAGCGTCTTTCCCCGTCTCGGGGAAACGGGCTCAACCCAGGACATCCTTAACCTACTGGCGACTAGGAGCGCATAACCATGAACTGGCTTTATCTTGCATCGTATTTTTTCGGAGGAATGTTCCTGGCCAACGCCGTTCCCCATCTTGTCAGCGGCATCATGGGACGGCCTTTTCAGAGCCCTTTCGCGAAGCCTCCAGGCCAGGGACTCTCCTCATCTACGGTGAACGTTGTATGGAGCTTCTTCAACACCGTGGCCGCCTACCTTCTCGTAGTACGCGTTGGCAACTTTGATATCAGATCGACAAGAGACGTCCTTGCTCTAGCGGCTGGCGTACTACTGATCAGCTTGTTCTCAGCGCGGCATTTCGGCCAGTTTCATGGGGGCAACGCGCCGGAGCGTTCATGAAGAATCCGGTGGCGGGTGCTTTCCGCGCTTTGAGCATCTTTAATTTTCGGGTGTGGTCAGCGGGTGCTCTGGTTTCCAATATCGGTACATGGATGCAACGTGTTGCTCAGGACTGGCTCGTCCTTACGCAGCTCACTCATCATGATGCCTCCGCTATGGGAATCGTCATGGCGCTGCAGTTTGCACCACAGCTTCTTTTGTTGCCCTGGACCGGATTTGCTGCAGATCATCTCAACCAACGCAAGCTCCTGATGGTGACCCAAGCGACGATGGGAGTGTTGGCGCTGGCTTTGGGAATCCTTACGATCATGGGGAACATCCGTCTTTGGCAGGTCTACGTATTTGCATTGTTGTTTGGCTCGGCGGCTGCATTGGATGCTCCCGTGCGCCAGACGTTCGTGGCCGAGCTGGTGGGTGACGACCATCTGCATAATGCAGTCGCGCTCAATTCGACATCATTCAATGCCGGCCGTATGGTCGGCCCCGCAATTGCTGGTCTGGTCATTGCGAAGGTGGGAACTGGTTGGGCGTTTGCGATCAACGGCATATCATTCGCTGCAGTTTTGATTTCGATGTCGCTGTTCCGCGTGTCCGAACTGTATCCGAACATGAGAGCTCGCCATACCGCCGGAGGATTTCTGGAAGGATTCCGCTATGTCTGGAGCCGCCAGGATCTCCGGGCCATCCTGGTCATGCTGTTTCTAATTGGGACCTTCGGGCTTAACTTCCCGATCTTTACTTCGACAATGGCTGTCAACGTCTTCCATACCGATGCGCGCGGCTTCGGACTTCTATCCTCCATCATGGCGATTGGCACCATCTCCGGAGCGCTGCTTGCCGCAGGTCGCGACAAGCCGAAGTTCGGGTCGTTATTTGTCGGCTCAACAGTCTTCGGGATTGGATGCACTCTCGCTGCGCTGGCCCCCGGTTACTGGTGGTTCGCCGCGGCTCTGATGGTCATTGGTGTTGCGGCCCTGACACTCACCAACGCAACCAACAGCATGATGCAGCTCACGACGGAGCCTGCCATGCGAGGCCGGGTCATGGCCCTTCGGCTCGCCGTCGCGCTAGGAGGTACGCCGATAGGAGCTCCGATCGTGGGGTGGGTGGCAAACCGTTTCGGTCCCCGGTGGGCACTGGGGGTAGGCGCGTCATCGGGGTTTGCCGCTGCCCTGGTTGCGATATATGTTCTGACGCGGCGAACCGGACTTAACGATGCCGATTTGGCTCGATGAGTGTAAGTTGATGCCGATCATTGATCTCATTTGATGAATCATGAGAAAGTCAGCGCATCGTCAATGGTTGCATTCGAGTCGCCCGATAAACACCATAGTCGCCAGTCGAGCGCAGCCGACGAGCGAAGGCCAAGCCGCGAGATGTAGGTGCAGGGAGAAACCGACCGTGATTGGACCCAATCACTTTCTGGCCTCTAAATTGACCTCGGATTTTACTGTAAGAGATGAATTCTTTGGTGGAGCTGAGCGGGATCGAACCGCTGACCTCCTCGTTGCGAACGAGGCGCTCTCCCAACTGAGCTACAGCCCCAAACATGCTTCGAACTCGCGACCGCCACCCCGGCACATCGCATCGAAATCACTCTAGCGAGTGTATCAGGAAGACTGTTTCGCCTCAAACCTCTGCTGCCTATTCTTCTCCCGCGCCTGAGACCTCTGCACGGATCACCGTACCCACGGTAATCGGCTTCTCTACCAGATGCCACATCTGGCTCCCATCGCGCACGACCTCAAGTACAGGAATCACCAACCGGGCACCACTCTTCGCCACAGCCTCAAGCTCGCCCGTATCGCCAACACCAAACTCCGTATGGTCCAACAGAATCTGCCATCGCTGAAGTCCAGCGACACGGCTCTCTTCCAGTATGTCGACAACTACCGCTGAAAAGCTCAATTTGCCAATGCCCCTGTCAACATCCCCGTCAAAGCTTCCATCTCGCGCTTGCTGCCTACACAGAAGGGCGTGCGCTGATGTATTCCTTCTGGCTTGATCTCCAGAATTCTCCCCGCGCCATTCGTCGCCGCGCCTCCTGCCTGCTCAGCGATAAATGCCAACGGATTCGCCTCATACAGCAGTCTCAACTTGCCCTTCGCCTGCTTCTCCGTCGGAGGATACAAAAACACGCCACCCTTCAAAAGCGTTCGATGAAAGTCCGCCACCAGACTACCGATATAGCGCGAGCTATACGTCTTCCCCAAACCACCTTCACGCAACATCGTGACATAGCGCCGGTACTCCTCCGGCCATCCCGCAGCATTCGCCTCGTTCACCGAATAGTAGCTTCCCTGCTCCGGCATCATCATCCGCTCGTTGCTCAGTACAAACGCGCCAATCGTAGGATCAAGCGTGAATCCGTGCACGCCATTGCCCGTCGTATAAACCAAGACCGTCGAAGGTCCGTATACGACGTATCCCGCGGCAACCTGCCTGAACCCCGGTTGCAGAATCGACTCCTCCAGTGTTCCCAGCTCAGCGGGCAATCGCCGCAACACACTGAAAATCGTCCCTACATTCACATTCACGTCAATATTGCTGGACCCATCCAGCGGATCAAAAACAAGGATGTACTTCCCTGTCTCCGCATCGCGGTTGAACGTCACCGGCTGCTCATCTTCTTCGCTCACCAGGGCCGCAACACTATCGCGCAGACCGAGACAGTGCAGCATAGCCTGATTGGCATATACGTCCAGCTTCTGCTGCTGCTCTCCCTGCACATTCTCCGCGCCGGCAGCACCCAGCACATCGCTTAGCGCAGCCGAACGAATCTTTGCCTCAATCATCTTCGTCGCAAGCGTAATACCGCTCAGCAGCCAACTGAACGTTCCCGTCGCCTCGCGTCCGGTCGACTTCAAAAGCGCCTGTTGCTGCTGCAGAATATGCTGCTGAACGGTCGTAATCATTGCCATGGGTCGTATCCGCCTGAAATTCTTTCTAAAGCCAATCCAGACCTTGAACCTATCAGAACATAGGCGATTCTCACCACTCCGGCGATAACCGCGCATCTCCTATGGATTCAACGCAGGTTCATTTCCAGCCAGAATTGCCTTCGTGACTTTACTGCCCACGCGATATGCGGCCTCCAACGACATCGCATACCCTGTAAACGCGGCATGCTTTTCGCCGTTCGCGCTCTGCTCCGCCGTCATGCCATCCGGCTGCCTGTCAAAGTTACTCGCTGTCCTCAACAGCAGAGCGCGGTTCCAATTCGCGCGGCCCGCCTTCGTCAGCGAATACAACGCGACCATGGCGCCCGAGTCATTCATCGATGTCGTTCCCATACGCGCACGCCCATCCGTCGCATAGCTCACCCACCGGTGAGCCCACGCATCCATCTTCGCGCCATGCCAGAAGGTCTCCGTTGCAATGTTCGCGCCAACACTTACTCCAGGCACCGCCTGCGCCTTCGGAAACCCCTTATAGCGCGCACCCAATGCCCGCATCGGCTCTGTCTGCGGTAGCTTCATCTCTCGCGTCAGGCCATAGGCCCAATCCAGCAACTGTGGATTCATCTGCACCACCGTGCCGCGCCAGTTGATCTGCGCCGCATCCTTCGACCACGTCCTCACATCCTCTGCGGACCCCGCATCCACGCGCGGCTGCTCCTCCGGCCTGCTCTTGTCGATCGCATAGTACCCGTCTTCCCATTCCTTCGGCATCTCGCGCGGATCAATAAAGTGCAGCAAATCTCCATTCACCACATAGTCTGTCCAGAAAGCCATGCCGAGCGAGCCATCCTCCGGCGAAACTCCTGCGATTCCATTGATCAGCCAATAGCTTTTTCTCAGATCGAATCGGTTGTCGAAACCAAGCGCCATCAAATTTACTGCTGGCCGAATCTGTCCCGGCCCCACAACCACGGCAATCTCCGATCCATCCGCGTTCGCTCGCACCACGTGCGTCATTCCCGGCACTTCAATCACTCGATCCAGATGATCACGTTCGATCCAGAACTGCGCTTCTCCCGGACGATCCCCCGTGTCTGCTCCCACCTCAAAGTAGCTCACTACAACCACCTTCGGCCGCAGCACCTCTTCCTGCGCACGAAGCCCGGTCGTCGCCACTAAGCCGGCAATCATTACCGCAACAAGCCATCTCACCATGTACGTAGCCTATCGCAGCCCTCCGAAAACAAGTTGAAACACCATCCGCGCATCCCGCGGCGATTCATTACAATCCCCTCATGCCCTCTAGAAGAAGTTTCCTACTCGCCGCCTCCGCAGCAGCTGTAGCCCCGTCCATCGAACTTCAGGCACAACGCCCCACCGCCACACCTCCCTCCGATATCAAACTTCCTCCCGCCATCGCTGCCCTCGCCAGCAGACGCAAAGAAGCCATCCCCATCACGCTCGAAGAACGCGAACAGCGCATCGAACGCGCCCGCCAGCTTCTCACCAAAAATAAAATCGACGCGCTCGTCATCTGCACCGGCACCTCGCTCAACTACTTCACCGGCCTCCGCTGGGGCCAGTCCGAACGCTTCTTCGCCTGGGTCCTCCCCGCCAAAGGGAACCCCTTCATCGTCTGCCCCGTCTTCGAAGAAGGCCGTGTTCGCGAGCGCATCGACGCCCGACCAGCCACACTTCCGCAAGCCTCCACGACAAAGATCTACACCTGGAACGAAGACGAGAATCCCTACGCTTTGCTAGCCCGCGCACTCAAAGACGCTGGTATCTCCACCGGCCGCGTCGGTGTGGAAGAACGCACGCAGTTCGCCTTCTCCGACGGCATCGCCCACGCCAGTCCCACCATCACCGCCGTCAGCGGAACCACCATCACCGCAGGCTGCCGCGCCGTCAAATCCGCAGCCGAGCTCGCCCTCATGCGTCTCGCCAACGACAACACGCTCAAGGTCTACGAGGCCACCTTCAAGTCCATCGAACCCGGCATGACCAACCGCCAGGTCTCCGAGCTCATCTCTGCCGCCTACGCCCGCACCAGCTTCCCCGGCGAAGCCTCCTGCCAGGTCGGCGAATACTCCGCTCTCCCTCACGGCTCGCTCCAGCCACAGGTCATTAAAGAAAGCCAGATCATCATGCTCGACGACGGCTGCACCGTCGAAGGCTATCAGTCCGATATCACACGCTCCTTCGTCCTCGGCAAAGCCACCGACAAGCAGAAGCAAGTCTTCGATATCGTCCATCGCGCCCAGTCCGCCGCACTCGCCGCAGGCCGCGCAGGAGCCCCCTGCCATGCCGTCGACGACGCCGCACGCAAAGTCATCACCGACGCCGGCTACGGCCCCGACTACAAGCACTTCACCCACCGCCTCGGTCACGGCATCGGCATGGACGGCCACGAGTGGCCCTATCTCGTCCGTGGCAACAACACTCTCCTCGAATCCGGCATGACCTTCTCCGACGAGCCCGGCATCTACATCCCTGGCGAGTTCGGCATCCGCCTCGAAGACGACTGGGTCGTCACCCCCGACGGAGGCGACATGTTCACTCCGCAAAGCCACTCGCTCGAAGACCCCTTCGCCAAATCCTGACCACCCTTTCATCCTGCTAACCGAACACATTTTTCATAAACCGGTAACGTACCGCAGCCGCAACATTGCGCGCAGGCCTGTGTTCGTTATGGTGCAGACACATATCGCAATCGATCGGTGGTTTTCTTGCGGCTAAAATTCATCCTTTGCCATCCATGTATCGGCCTTGTTCTTCTCGCGTCACTCCTTTCACCTGCGTTCGCTCAACTCTCTTCAAATCGGGAACAGAAAGACCTGTTCTTTGAAACAACGGGCACCCTGCGCGAGACCATCCACGCCAATCGTTCCTGGGGCGAACGAGACACCGCAGCCAACGGCGCGCACTCCAGCGTGAATATCGAGTGGGATAAAAACCACACCGGAAGCTGGTTCATCGAGCAGCAACGGGATGCATTCGATATCATCGCCATCGGTCTCGCCTTCCACGACACCACTGTGGTCGACCGCGGAATCCGAGTGCTTGAGTGGGGATTCCGCCAGCAAAACCCCGATGGCTCCTTCTCCTGCCAGGATGCCTTCCACAGCACTTCATTTTTTCTTGAAGCCGCCGCGCATAGCCTCATCCTTCTCCGCACAGATCCCATGGGAGAGCCGTTCGCTCCACGTCTGAACGCAATCCAAAAGAAGCTTGCCCTCACCGCACAGTGGATGACGCGCCCCGACATAGAAGCCGCAGGTAAGGCCCGCAATCGCCCCTTCACGCATCGCCGGTTTCTCGTAGGCGCGGCACTGGGTGAAGCATCCGTCGTCCTGAAAGACAGACAGCTTCAACAAAAGTCCGAAGAATATATCCGCGAGGGTCTCGCTCTCCAGTTGCCCAATGGAGTCAACCCCGAAAAGGACGGCTTCGACAGCAACTACCAGGCAGTTGGCCTTAGCTATGCCCTGCGCTATTACCGGCTCGTAGCAACTCCCGAGCTCCAGTCAGAGATGAAACCGCATCTCGAGAACGGAGTGCGTTGGCTATCCAGCCGTGTCCAACCGGACGGCACCATATCGTCTGCAGGCAATACGCGCAGCGGCGGTGAAGAAAAGAACCGTGATGGAACGCCAAAAGGCGTGAACTACACGTGGGCCGTCCGCACCTTTGCCGACTGGGCTTTGATGAGCGGCAATAAGCACGATGATGAACTGGCACGTCAGGTATGGCAAATGTGGCAAAAGGTAAAACCTGCATAGCTTCATAACTCAAATTGCGCGCGATCGGTCACACCTCGGCGCTCAATCGTCCCAACTCCTCCCCTCTAACCCTTCATTTCATGTACTCTCATGGATTGTGCGCATCATCACTGCCAGCGCATCGCACAATCTTCATCGGAGCACGCATGCACCTCACCACTAAAACCCTCCTCGCTCTCACTCTCGCACTTCCCCTCTCCGCCTCCGCACAAACCACCTCTCGCGGCATCGATCTCTCCCGCATCGACTCCGCCGTCCGTCCCGGCGACGACTTCTACCTCTTCGCCAACGGCAATTGGATCGCGCACACCGAGCTCCCCGCCGACCGTGCCGCCCTCAGTACCTTCAACATCCTCGCTGACCGCAGCAACAAGCGCGTCGCCGCCCTCATCGAGCAGGCCGCCAAATCCAACGCCGCACCCGGCACCGACACCCGCCGCATCGCCGACCTCTACCACTCCTACATGGACGAGGCCACCATCGAGGCCCACGGACTCGCTCCCATCAAGCCTCACCTCGACGCCATCGCTGCGATCAAGACACCGCAGCAGCTCGCCCACGCCCTCGGCCTCTCTCTCCGCGCCGACGTCGACGCGCTCAACAACACCAACTTCCATACTGCAAACATCTTCGGCCTCTGGGTCGCACCCGGCTTCAACGACCCCGACCACTACGCCCCATATCTCCTCCAGGGCGGACTCCAGCTCCCGAACCGCGACTACTACCTCGCCGACACCCCACACATGAAGGAAGTCCGCGCGAAGTACCAGGCCCACATCGCAAAGATGTTCTCGCTCGCCGGACTCTCCGAGCCCGAAGCCCGCGCCACCCGCGTCCTCGCCCTCGAGCACGCCATCGCCGAAAAGCACGTCTCCCTCGCTGAATCCGAAGACATCCACAAAGCCAATAACGTCTGGACCGTCGCCGACTTCTCCGCCAAAGCCCCCGGCCTCGACTGGCCCGAATTCTTCCGCGCCGCCTCGCTCGACAAGCAGACTAGCTTCATCGTCTGGCAGCCCTCCGCCTTTACCGCCGAAGCTGCGCTCGTTCAGTCTGAATCCATTGATGCATGGAAAGACCTCCTCACCTTCCACATGCTCGAGGCCTACGGCACCACCCTGCCCAAAGCCATCGCCGACGAGCGCTTCGCCTTCGTCGGCACCACACTCACCGGCGTCTCTCAGCAGCGCCCGCGCGACATCCGCGGCATCACCTTTGTCAACGGACTCCTCGGCGACGCCGTCGGCCAGCTCTACGCCAAGCAGTACTTCAGCCCCGAAGCTAAAGCCCAGGCCCAGGCACTCGTCGCCAATCTACTCGTAGCCTTCCACCAGCGCCTCGAAAACCTCTCTTGGATGGCGCCCGCCACCAAAGCCGAAGCCATCAAAAAACTCGGCACCCTCCAGGTCTCCGTCGGCTACCCCGACCACTGGCGCAGCTACGCAGGCTACGAAGTCAAACCCGACGACATCTTCGGCAACCTCTGGCGTAGCAATATCTTTGAAACACGCTACGAGATCTCCCGCATCGGTCAACCCGTCGACCGCAAAGAGTGGACCATGGAACCGCAGACCGTCAACGCCGTCAATCTGCCACTCCACAACGCCCTCAACTTCCCTGCCGCCATCCTCGAGCCGCCGTTCTTCGATCCCAAGGCTCCCGCCGCCGCTAACTACGGAGCCATCGGCACCGTCATCGGCCACGAGATCTCCCACACCTTCGACTCCGAAGGAGCTGCCTTCGACTCCCAGGGACGCGTCCGCAACTGGTGGACCCCCGAAGACTTCGCGCACTTCAAAACCGCGACCGAAGCTCTCGCCGCCCAGTACGACGCTTACAAACCCTTCCCCGATGTCTCCGTCAACGGCCACCAGACCCTCGGCGAAAACATCGCCGACGTAGCGGGACTCGCCGCCGCCTACGACGCCTACCACACATCCCTCAAAGGCTCGGCACCACCGGCCGCAGGCTCCTACAACGGCGACCAGCAGTTCTTCATCGCCTTCGGACAGAACTGGGGCCTCAAGATCCGCGACAACGCACTCCGCCAACAGATCCTCACCGACCCGCACGCGCCAGGCATGTACCGCGCCGCCACCGTCCGCAACATCGACGGCTGGTACACCTCCTTCGACGTCAAACCCAACGAAAAACTCTACCTCGCCCCCAACGACCGAGTCCGCATCTGGTGACCACAGCAGCACCCGCTGTCCAACAAGGTGTCATTCCGAGCGAAGCCGAGGAACCCCCGCATTTCGAAATCGGGTCCTCGGCGAGTATTGCCTCCCCACGAGAGTTGGTTCAGCCGGGTGCCCCATTCATGGCGCGACCTTATCGCGACATGGGTGGGCCATTCGAGCGAATACTCGAATTACCTATAGGTACGCCAAGCCTTCAGGCTTGGCTCTCTCTGCCTTAATAAAAGGGCCACGGCTTCAGCCGTGCCGAAAACAAGTCGCCGCGAAGCGGCAACCGCTCTGCCGAAGGCCGGAGTGAAGCCCGAAGGGCGGAACGACCAACCGCCAGCTTGAGCAAAACACCTGTCAAGCCCCCACGCATTGAAAAATTTGCACAACCCAATCAAAAACAATCACTTCCAGCCACAACCCAAAGTGCCGATTAATTCCATCCAGGTAGCTACAATAAAACCAGTAGACAAAAAGAGAAATCCAGGCGTTGATCCTGGATTTCTCTTTTATTATCTATATTTTACGCATAAGTCTACTGTTTTGAATATTTTGCCGAAATAGTACGACCGCAAGTCCTTATTCATGAATATTTTGCGAAAATAAGGGGGGAGGGGGTCACGGCAGCACCAGCACCTCGACTCCACTGGCAGCGCCAGCATTCCGATACACACTCTCAGTAGCCTTCACAAACTGTTCCGGCTTCGCCTGCGGAATATCGACAAACGTCTGCGGATTGCGATCCACCAGCGGGAACCACGAGCTCTGCACC
Source organism: Edaphobacter flagellatus (assembly GCF_025264665.1). NCBI lineage: Bacteria > Pseudomonadati > Acidobacteriota > Terriglobia > Terriglobales > Acidobacteriaceae > Edaphobacter > Edaphobacter flagellatus. The sequence goes on along the minus strand of NZ_CP073697.1, from coordinate 4,139,398 downwards.
TGCACCATGATCCGGTGCCCAGCGCGGAAGGTGTGGTTCACATCCGGCATCTCGCCGTTGACGGCAGTTACCTTCCCCGGAGTGAGAGGCGTCGGCTTCTCCCAGCTGTCGCGGAACTTCGCCCGCATCGGCTCGCCGCGCACAAGCTGTTGATAGCCACCCATCACCAGCGGAGCCGCTCCAAGAATGCGCTTGTTCCCCGACTCCATCCCCGGAGGATTCGCGGCGTCATATGGATACACATCAATCAGCTTCACCACAAAATCCGCATCCGTGCTCGTCGAAGCAATCTTCAGCTTCGGCTTCACCGGCCCGACGATCGTCACATCCTGCGTCAACGGCTCCGACATATACACCAGCACATCCGATCGCGTCGTCGCGAACCGCTGATCGTCCGCCATATATCGCTGCGGCACCGTATCCGTCGGATACCCGACAAATGGCACCGGATGCGCCGGGTCGCTGACGTATTCATCAACGCCCGCCTTCTCCGCCGGAGGATCGAAGCTCAACCCTCCATTCGCGCGGAAGTAGAGCGTCTTCACAACCGCAGGCTTCGGAGGCCACGCATCGTATGTCTTCCACACATTCGTGCCCGTCTCAAACACATAAGCCTTCGGCAGCGCAGGCTCAGGCTTGTCCTTTAAATAATGCTCGAAGAAAGGCAGCTCGATCTTCTCGCGATAGAACAGCGACGTCTTTGCATTGAACTCCACATCGCCCAGATGATCGCCATCCCCGCGCGACCAACCACCATGCGTCCACGGCCCGACCACCAGCGTGTTCGTATTGCCTGGATTGAACTGATCGATCGCATGAAATGTCTTGAACGGCCCCGACAGGTCCTCAGCATCAAACCAGCCGCCGACCTCCATCGTCGCCGCATGAACATTCTTCATATGCCGCGAAAGATCGCGCTTCTGCCAGTAGTCGTCGTAGGTTGTATGCATCAGCTGGTCGCGAAACAGCCAGTTCTTGCCGTCCAGATACACCTTGCCTGTATCCAGATTTCCCGTCGGCCCCGCTTCCAGCAGCGTCGCGTAGGTATCTGGATTCTCCGTACTCGAAGCGCCGCCGCGCCCTGCGCCACCACCCGTCGGAATCAGCGGATTCTTCTGAGGCAGGAAGAAGCGATAGAACCCATAGTTCGCGCCCAGCATAAACGCGCCGCCGTGATAGCCATCGTCGTTGAAGAACAGGTCCGTCATCGGAGCCTGCGGACTTGCAGCCTTGATCGCCGGATGCGAATCGATGATGCTCGCCGAGGTGTAGAAACCCGGATAGCTGATGCCGGTAATGCCCACCTTGCCATTGTTATTCGCCACCGTCTTCAGCAGAAACTCCACCGTGTCGTACATATCGCTCGACTCATCCACATCCTTCGACGATTTCTTGTCGTCGATATGCGGATTCATCTCCTGAAAGACGCCTTCGCTTCCATAGCGCCCACGAGCATCTTCACACACGAAGATGTAGCCCGACTCCATCAACAGCTGGCTAGGCCCCACGCGAGCCGGATATTTGTCCACGCCATACGGCCCGCAGCTATACGGCGTCTTCGTCACCAGGAACGGATACGGCCCCGCATCCTTGAACGCGCCCAGCTTCGGCACATACACCGCAACAAACATCTTCGCCCCATCGCGCATCGGAATCCGATACTCATATTTCGTATAATGCGTCCTGACAAAATCATCAGACGGAGCAGCCGGAGCCTGCGACCAGCCGACGCAGGAGGAGACAAGTAAAGCTATCGCAAAAGAAAGTACTGCCTTCATTGATTCATCCTTGTACACCGAGATTCGGGATGAACCGAAGTCTACAGCACTTTCTCCTCAAAAAATTTTCATCGTCCTACTGGAATCCCATCCAGGCTTCCAAGCCGTCCCACTGGATACAACCCCACGCGATTCGCCGCATACCAAGGCGATCGCTCGTAGAAGAACTCCAGCCTCGCGGAAGGGCTACCGGCAAACACCGGATCGCTGGCCACCTTCTTCTCAAACTCAGCCTTCAGCTTTGGGTCCCTGGCCATCATCTCCCGCGCCAGATCCTCCAGTACGTAGGCTTCGCCATACTCCTTCTGCTCGAAAATTGCGTCGAAGAAGCCCCACTGCATCGCCGAATCAGGAGCCGCAGGCTCCAGCCACTCAACCGCAACCTTCGACAATCGCTGATTCAGGCGCACCACCGCCGAGCCAGCCGGAAAACTCATCCGCTCACGCACCAGAGCACAGCTTCCGAACTTACCCGGATCGTGAAGTGCCTCACCGTTAAACGTCGGATGCCTCCCTTCAAACGGAGGCTCCTGCCACATCATTCCCGCGCAGCGATACGTCTCCACATCGCCAGACCACGCAGCCGTCGTGCGCGCCATCTCCACCTGATGCGCAGACAGCACATCGATCACCTTCGTCCACTGCGCCGGAATGATGTAGGCCGCCGGAAGCGTTGCTTCCGCCGTCACCTTAAACCCGGTCTGGAATGGCAGCGAAACATTCCACGGTTCATGCGTGTACTTCACCCACATCGCGCCGGAAACCGCACTCAGCTCACGCGTGTACTTATATCCGCGAAACAAAAACGGAGTCGTCTGCCCGCCCCAGCCGAGCGCCAGCGGATACTTCACATTACTCAGCGGATGCGCGCCCATCGCTTCGGCTTCTTTATCCGCAGCCGCGTTCATCGCAATCAGCTTGTCAGCATCACGATTTACCAGATCCAGCAGACCCGCAAGAATCTCGTAGTTCCCTATCACACGCGTCTTGTAATCCTTCAGCATGTGCAGCTCCACCAGCATTGACGGACGCCCTTCAAGAATCATGTACCCCGTCGAAAAGCGCGGTGGATCGTCGTTGAAGCCAAGCCCTTGCGCCGGATCGTTGTCGTTCACAAGATTGATATAAGTCGGTGCAGCCAGATGCCCGTGCGCATCGACATACTTCTCCAGCCCCGGCGTTACGACATCGTCCACCCATTTTGCTGTCGCCGATGGCATGTTCGGCCCATCGTCGATCGTGAACGTTACGTCGTACTGATAGTCCGCACCGTCCGTCACATGATCGTCGACAAAGAAGTCCGGTAGCCAGCGGTGAAACATCGCCATGAACGCCCTCGTCTCGGGAGCATCGTCCTTCAGATAATCGCGGTTCAGATTCAGATTCGTCCCATTGCCGCGGAACCCCATCTCCGCTGGACCATCCTGATTGATACGGTTATACCGACTGCGACGCTCGTGCCCATCGGCGTTGTACATGGGGATGAAGATGAACACCGCCCGCTCCAGTAAGGCCGCTTTCGACTTCGTAATCACCATATCGCGCAGCAGGGCCAGACACGCATCCTTGCCATCCATTTCGCCTGCGTGGATGGAGTTCTGCACCAGCACGACCGGACGCTTCGCAGCATGAATCGCTACCGGGTCGAAGACGCCATCTCGCGAGACAATCACGATATCCAGATCGCGTCCTTCGCCTGTCTTCCCGAATGACTCAATCTTCACCTGCCCCGGGGTCGCAGCCTCTACACGCTGGAGATAGCTCATCGTAGCCGTATAGTCTGGCGTGATGGCATAACACTCCCTCTCCGCCGGAGTCGCCCACTCTCCGCCTGTGGCGCAGTCTCGCGCTACCTTTGGAGCATCTATCAACTGCGGCGAAGCCACGGTCTGCCCATACATCGCCGAACCCAATACTGTTGCAACCAGCAAACCGAATCCGATCCGCATCATGTTCCTCACAGAAAGCTCTTCACACCACGCTAGCATCCCGGAGTCACTTGCTCACCGCGCCGGATGAATCTATCTTGAGGTTATGGATCAAGGTCTCTGGGTCACCGTCGATCGTTATCTCGCCGACACGCTTATCCCCGCCGATCACAACATGGCCGAGGCGCTGGACGCCAATGCTTGCGCGGGTCTTCCTGCCATTGATGTAGCCCCTAACCAAGGCAAACTACTGCATCTGATCGCCCGCGTTCAGGGGGCAAAACGCATCCTCGAGATTGGAACCCTTGGCGGCTACTCGTCTATCTGGCTTGCCCGTGCGCTTCCATCTGACGGGCAGCTCATCACCCTTGAGCTCGATCCCAAACATGCTGCCGTCGCCGCCAACAATATTCGGCGAGCCGGACTCAGTTCGCTGGTCGATATCCGCGTCGGCCCCGCGCTCGAATCCCTCGAAAAGCTTGCGGCTGAGAACCCAGCGCCGTTTGACTTCATCTTCCTCGATGCCGACAAGCCAAACAATCCGAACTATCTTGACTGGGCGCTTCGCTTCTCCCGCCCCGGCACCGTCATCATCGGAGACAATGTGGTCCGCGAAGGCGAGATTGTCGACAAGAACAGCACCGACGAGCGCGTTGCAGGGACACGGACCTTCCTTGAAAAGCTCGGCACACACCCGCGCCTCGACGCCACCGCCATCCAGACCGTGGGCAGCAAAGGCTACGACGGCTTCGCACTTGCCGTCGTAAAACCCTAATCTCCTCAACTAAGTCAGATCGTCGGTATCAAATGGCGGCCGCTTGCGGCCAAGTGCCGAAACATCGTGCGCGCCGCCAACCAACCCCTTCACTACTTCATCGATCTCATCATCGACATCGGCAGAAGCAACCATCCGAGCCGGTGGGTCGGCCAACTTCACACTCTCCAGCAGCACCGTCGCATGAGCCACGGCCACATGATCCTGGTTCAGCCCCTCCGGCGTCTTGGCTTTGATGCCAACCTCACCGGGCTTAACTCCAAGCAGCTCGGCAACACGCTCGCGCAGCTCACCTGCGATCGGCACAATCTTCGGCTGCGCCATCACTAGCACGGTGTCCACATTGACGATCTTGTATCCGGCGGTTGCCACCTCTTCCAGCGCCGTCTCCAGAAAGACGTGCGAAGCCGCGCCCTTCCACCGAGGATCGCTCGGCGGGAAGAACGTTCCGATATCACCAGCTGAGACCGCGCCCAGAAGTGCATCCGTAATCGCATGCAGTAACACGTCGCCATCGGAGTGGCCCGCAAGCCCCTCAGGATGCTCGATCTTCAATCCGCCAATCACCAGTGGTACACCTGGCTTGAACGCATGCGAGTCGAAGCCGTATCCGATCCTCATACTCATCGCGCACCTGCCCCTGCTGCCTGATTAAGATAAAACTCGGCCAGTTCAATATCTCCCGGCTGTGTGATTTTGAAGTTCTTCGCCGAACCCGCCACCACCGCAACCTCAATCCCTGCTCGCTCCAGCAGACTCGCTTCATCCGTCCCAGCAAAACCGTCGGCTTCCGCCTCGGAAAATGCGCGCTGCAACAATCCGAATCGCGCTCCCTGCGGCGTCTGCGCCAGGACCACCCGCTCCCGCGGCACCGTTGCTGTAATAATCGCGCCATCGGCCGTGCGTTCTACCTGCTTGATCGTATCCACCGCAGGAAGACCAACGATTGCCGCTCCATGCCGCTCGATCGCGTCGATCGTCCTTTCAATTGTCGCTTCGTCAATCAGCGGCCGCACCGCGTCATGCACCAGCACGGCATCATCGTCGTCGCACTCCAGCGCCAGTAAGGCATTGTTGACCGACCCTTGCCGGTTCTCGCCGCCCTCTACTAAATGAACGCGCGGCCCCAGCTTGTACTCATGAATCTGCGATTCGACTCGCTCGCGCTCTGTACCGCGCACCGCCAGACAAACAGCATCGACTCTAGGTACCTCAAGAAAGGCTCTTACCGACCGCACCAGCACCGGAACCCCACCAACACTCAAAAATTGCTTCGGGGCCGCTGCATGAGAACCCGCAGCCATCCGCGTACCGATACCCGCTGCCGGGATAATGACAAAAACTCGCATAACCAGCGAAGTATACAAGATTGTTGAGGCAAACTCTCAGTCTGGCTTCTGGTTCTCCACCATCAGCATCATCTCGTTGCTGGCTTCAAAGCCCGCAGCTTCATAGATTGGCCTTCCCGCCGACGATGCATGCAGGGCTACAACGCCAATGTCCCGACGGCGAGCCTCCTCAACCGCTGTCTGCAGCAGGCGTTTCGCCAGCCCCTGCCCTCGCGCTTCGGGCGAGACGTAAAAGTTCAGCAGATACGCCCGCAACGGCTTCGGATCACGCCAATGTGGAACAAAATCCAGTAACAACATGCCTCCGCCGCCCACCACCTCGCCATTTTTTACCGCTAACCATCCCAGATAGTGTCGGTCAGTAAGCTTCTGCCTAACCCAGGGGACGAAGGAGCTCACCATCGCCTGCATCGCAGAGTCATCTGGCTGGCCCATCTCGATAAACATCTTGCGCCTATGCACGCCAATCAGTTCGGCATCGGCCTCCGTCGCCATTCGTATCTCAAACATCTTCCTAGTATAGGAACGGATAGGGATCCACACATCGCACCGTTAACATGAAGAAGCAATGGCTCAATCTACATCTCTTCCCTTCAATCGCGAACACATCTCCCCAGGCGACCGCCTCTGCGTAGCTGTTTCCGGCGGGGCCGACTCTGTCGCCCTTCTCCTCGCACTTCATGAAGCCAATGCAGCACCCCGCAACGCACTGGGTGTCGGGCTCTCCGCAGCTCACGTCCACCACGGTATCCGGTCGGCTGCCGAATCCGATGCAGATCTCGCTTTCGTCCGGAACCTCTGCATTCAGCTCGACGTTCCGCTGCACATCCACCATGCCGATGTCCCTGCTCGCGCATCAGAAAACCGCGAGACTCTGGAAGAGGCTGCACGCGAGGTCCGCTATAGCTACTTTCATTCGCTGATTGCCTCTGGTCATGCCGACTCCATACTCACAGCTCATACCCTCGACGATCAGGCTGAAACCGTCCTGATGAAGCTCCTCCGCGGAGCCTGGACGGAAGGCCTCTCCGCTATCCATCCCGTTGTCGAAGTCAGTGCCACGGCCTCGCGTCCCGGCGATTCAGCCTCGCGCAGCGGCAAGATCCTCCGCCCTCTGCTCGCTACACGCCGCTCCGAAATTGAGTCCTTCCTTCGCGAACGCGCTCAGTCATGGTGCACCGACTCTACCAACGCCGACACTACATACACCCGCAACCGCATCCGGCATGAGCTTCTTCCCCTGCTACGAACGTTCAACCCTTCCATCAACCAGACGCTTGCGAACCTCGCCGAAATCGCCCGCGAGGAAGAGGTACGCTGGCAAGCCGAGCTCACCCGCATCCTCCCCCAACTCTTATTGCCTGGCAAACCTGTCCGCGGAGGCGGCCGCACCGTATCCACCTCTACCGACTCATCCGCAGTCGCGATTGAGATCGAGCGGCTTCGCACACTTGACCCCGCCCTCCGTCGCCGCGTCCTCCGCGCCGCCGCACGTCAGCTTGGCTCTCGCCTTTCCTTCGACGACACGACCCGCCTGCTTGCTCTTGCCGGATTTGCCTCTCTGCCGACCGTGGCTGCCAGAACTGGCTCAGCTGTCCATCTGGCCAACGGCCTGCGCGCTAAGCGGTCGCTCCGTGAGGTGCGGCTCTCCCGAGAACCACAAGTCCTGTAGAACCAGCTATCAAGCCGTCTGCACGCAACCGAGACTCCAGCTTTCGCGCATGTCCGATCACCGTCACCCCTAAGTTGCAGCAGCCTTCGCTTTTCGCCCCTTGAATCTTCACATGTGAGAGTAGAATCTTAAGTAGGTGTATGGGGGCAGGACTGCTCCCGCGGCGTCGTTTATGTCTGCCTCTCCGCGGAACCTTCCTTTATCCCAATCGTCTAACGAAGAAGGCTCCTTTGCCGGGCTTTGCCCATAGAGGAGACCGGGTCTTATCAGCCATTTCTGTGGCCCGACAGACCGGAAAATGAGGAACACGCTTTGAACTCGACCGTAAAGCAAATTCTGATCTGGGTCTTCATGATCACCTGCGTGGTGTTCCTGTGGCAGTTCGTCGTCAAGGGAACGGGCGCCGGCCAGACCAAGGACATCAGCCTCACCACACTGCTGAATGACGCCGATCAGGGCAAGATCTCCGAGGTCACAGTCAACGGCTCCGAGGTCACAGGCAAGTATCGTGACGGCAACGCCCAGTTTCACACCACCATTCCGGCCAACTATCCGGACATGTACAAGACGCTGCGCGATCACGGCGTCAATATCACCATCAAGGACCAGAACTCGAATGCATGGATCGGCTTCCTGATCCAGCTCGCACCTTTCGCTTTGATCCTCGGCGTCTGGTTCTTCCTGATTCGCCAGATGCAGTCCGGCGGCAACAAGGCGATGAGTTTTGGTAAGTCGCGAGCCCGCCTGCTCTCGATGCAGCAGAAGAAGATCACCTTCAAGGACGTCGCTGGTGTAGATGAGGCTAAGGAAGAGCTCAAGGAGATCATTGAGTTCCTTCGCGAGGCCCAGAAGTTCCAGCGCCTCGGCGGACGTATTCCCAAGGGTGTTCTGCTCGTCGGACCTCCAGGAACCGGTAAGACCCTGCTCGCCCGCGCTGTTGCCGGCGAAGCCAACGTTCCCTTCTTCTCGATCTCCGGTTCAGACTTCGTCGAGATGTTCGTCGGCGTCGGCGCAAGCCGCGTCCGTGACCTGTTTGAGCAAGGCAAAAAGAACGCTCCCTGCATCATCTTCATCGACGAAATCGACGCTGTTGGCCGTCACCGTGGTGCTGGCCTGGGTGGCGGACACGACGAGCGGGAGCAAACCCTGAATCAGCTTCTGGTTGAAATGGACGGTTTCGAGTCCAATGACGGCGTTATCCTCGTTGCCGCAACCAATCGGCCTGACGTTCTCGATCCCGCGCTTCTCCGTCCCGGCCGTTTCGACCGCCGCGTCGTCGTCGATCGCCCGGATATTCGCGGCCGCGAAGAGGTCTTGAAGGTCCACTCGAAGAAAGTTCCCATGGCTGAGGACGTTGATCTGAACGTGCTGGCTCGTGGGACCCCGGGCTTCTCTGGTGCCGACCTGGCCAACATGGTCAACGAGGCTGCCCTCACCGCTGCTCGCTATAACCGCAAGGCCGTACATATGTATGACTTTGAGGTTGCTAAAGACAAGGTGATGATGGGTGCAGAGCGCAAGTCGATGCTTCTGACCGATGAAGAGAAGCGCGTCACCGCCTACCACGAGGCTGGCCACACGCTTGTCTCTGCGTTGCGCGATCACTCCGATCCTCTGCACAAGGTCACGATCATTCCGCGTGGAATGGCTCTGGGTGTCACAGTCTATCTTCCTGAAGAAGACCAGCACACCGTGACCAAGGAGTACCTCGAGACACGCCTCGCCACCCTGATGGGCGGCCGATGCGCAGAAGAGATCTTCCTTGGCAAGATGACTACCGGTGCCGGCAACGACATCGAGCGCATCACCGAGCTCGCCCGCAAGATGGTCTGCGAGTTCGGCATGTCGAAGCTTGGGCCGATGACCTACGGCAAGAAGGAAGAGCAGATCTTCCTCGGCCGTGAGATCGCCCAGCACCGCGACTATTCCGACGAGACAGCCAAGCAGATCGACGCTGAGGTTCGCAGCTTCGTCGATACGGCGTATCAGTCGGCCTACAACCTGCTCAACACCAACCAGGACATCATGCACCGGCTCGCCGCCGCCCTGCTGGAGCGCGAAACACTCGACGCTAACGAGATCAAGCTGATCATCGAAGGCAAGGAGCTTCCGCCCATGAAGTCCGCTCTGGCCGCTGTCGATCCCGGTTCGGGAGGCGAGGCGCAGAAGATCCTCAAGCCCGAGTCAGGCCGCAAGCCCGGCTTCGGCGAGGGCCAGCCTTCACCGGCATAACTTCTAACCCAGCATCAAAGCGGAGGCAGCCCACGTGGCTGCCTCTTCTTTTTATTCTGTCCGCTTTTCCATACCTTCACGAAGCGCAGCCAGGACGCCGAAGCCCATACACAAAAGAGGAAATATCATTCCCCATCCCTCATACATCAACAGATAGAAACCACGGTAATCGGCCTTCCATATCCCATTCCAACCCAGATAACTATGTGCATGGGAAATACTCACCCAATAAACGCCTGCTCCAACCAGTATTCCGGCAAGAAGAGCACGAAGATCAGACAGGCGGGGAATCAATCGTAGGAACAGGTTTGCTAGAACCGCAAGAATAAGAACCAATCCGATTAATTTAAGTCGAACTCCAAAGGGATAAGGCTCACGAGTTGTCTGTACCCAATCGTTCCCGTAACAAATAAATACAGCTATGACAATAAGCAACAAAAATATCATCCAGGTCAACACAACAAACTGTTTGCTCGATCTCTCAAAACGCATGGCTGCATTCTATGCGGAGCAGAAGCAACTCATCTATCCCAAATGCGACAATAGAGCTCGGATCGCATGAACCTCCCGCTGCCATCCTGCTCACTCTTGACAGAGCCTCAACCTTTTCCGGTATCGGCATCAAAGGAGAGCTCCGGGGCTACCTCTTCTTTTTGTACTTATGCGATTTCCACGGTGTATGTTTGGAGACAAGATGCTTACGCGCCCCTCCCACCTGCTCAAGCTAGAAGACGCGCTGCTATTTCTGGCCATCCTGTTTGTCTACTTTCACCTGCATCTCTCGTGGCTGCTCTTCGCTATTCTCTTCCTCGCGCCAGACCTCTTCATGCTTGGCTACCTCAGTGGCCCGCGCACCGGATCGGCTATCTACAATCTCGCCCATACCTACTTCCTGCCCATCCTGCTCGCAGCCATAGGTTTTTATCGCAGCACATCGCTCCTGCTCACTATCGCGCTCATCTGGGCAAGCCACATCGCTTTCGACCGAGTTCTCGGCTACGGCCTCAAATATCCAACCCACTTTAAAGACACGCATCTTCAACATCTCGACTCAATGCGACAATAGAACTCAGATCGCATGAACCTTCGCGCCGTTATCCTGCTCGCTCTTACGACATTCCTCGCCGGATGCGGTTATCACACTGCCGGCTCGGCGACGCATATCCCCGCAAATGTTCGTACCCTCTCCGTCCCCATCTTCGCCACCAACGTACAGGCCTACCGCACCGAGGTCGCCTTCACGCAGGCCATCGTCCGCGAGCTGAATACACGCACCAAATACCGCATTGTCAGCAACGACTCTGCCGACACGGATGCTACGCTGAATGGCACCATCCTCTCCGAGACGATCACTCCGCTCACCTACGACGCCACCTCCGGTCAGACCTCCAGCTATCTCGTATCCGTTACCGCCCGTGTCATCCTCACTGCGCGAGACGGCCATGTACTTTATCGCAACAGCGCCATCACCTTCCGCGAGCAGTACCAATCCACGCAGGACCTCAGCGGCTTTATCCAGGAAGGTTCCCCCGCCATCAATCGCATGTCAAAGGACTTCGCCCTGGCCGTCGTCAGCGATATGCTGGAGTCGTTCTAATGGCTACGTCCTTACGCAGCTTTGCCTCCACTGATCGGTTCATCACCGAGATCGCGTCGCCATCCCCCCGCCCCGGCTATGTCCTCGTCGGTGACGAGATTTTCCTCTACGATCGCTGCCGCCGCGCCGTTCTCTCCACACTCGTCCCCGAAGGCGCACGCGACTTCTCGCTCCACGACATCGATCTCTCCGAAACCAACATCTTCGAGGCACTCGACCGCGCGCAGACGCCATCGCTGATGGCTCCCTTTCAGGTTCTCTTTATCCGCAACATCAAAAACCTCTACGGCCGCGGCTCGAAAAAAGAAGAGTTTGCCGCCATCGACGCATATTTTCGTTCGCCAAACCCGCAGGCGCTTCTCCTCTTCGTCGCCGACCATATCCGCATCCCTACCGACATCCGCAAGATGGACTACCAGGACAAGGAGCGATTTGATCGCATCCGTGAGACCCTCGGCGAATGGTGCGGCATGGTTGAGCTGGCCCGTGTCGACGAAAATGATGCCACCCGCTGGGTGGTTTCCGCTGCCGAGGCTCGTAACGTTCGCTTCGATCCCGACGCTGCTCGCGAGCTCGTCGACTCTCTCGGAGCCGACATGATGCTCATCTCCAGCGAATTCGAAAAACTTCTTCTCTATGTAGAAGCAAAGAACCGCGTCACTCTGGGCGATGTCGAAACCATGGTGCTGGCCGCCAAACAACGCTCCCTCTACGAACTCACCGACGCGATCTCCGCCAAGGATCGGCCCCGCGCTCTTGCCCTGCTCCACGGGCTGCTCAACGCCTCTGACGGTGGCGAGGACGCTGCCATCGGTCATCTCTATATGCTTGCCCGGACCTTCCGGCAGATGCTGATTATTCTTGAGAAGAACGTACGCGATTCACGCGCCATATGGCAGGCACTCTGGCAGGGCTTCCGCATGCCGCCCTTCGCCGCCGACGACCTCATCCGGCAAGCTCGTCGTTATAAATCACGCCGCGAACTTACCCGTGCCCTGCGCCTTGTCGCCCGCGCCGACCTCGAGTTGCGTAGCTCCCCTGCAAACAAGCTCCTCGTCCTCGAACGCCTTGTCCTCGACCTGTGCGCCGAGCCGAAGCCATCGCTATTTGATCCATCCCTCCAGTTCGCCATGGAGCTTTAGCTACCCGACAAATCGCCACACAGCTACCCGCTCCTCGTGTGTTCCGAACTTGTCCGCCTCCGCCTCCTCCGGCGTAAATGCGAATACCGTCTCCCACTGTTTCTCCAACTTTGGGACGCACCTTGTCACCAGCTTCATAAACGCAGGGTTCACATACATCAGATAGACCTCGCGCGGCTCATTCTCCAGAGACCTGGCGATATGCTTCAGGCAACGCTTCAACACCGGCGGCAGAAACGGATTGTAGAGATAGATCACCAGCGGTCCCTTTGGATAGGCATACTCCGTGGCGTCTCCGTTTACGGTTTCAATGTCTTTGCACGCCCGCCATGGCGCTGCAAACTCTGCGATATTCTGCGCTGCGGCAGCACTCAGCTCAGGAATAAATTCGACACCGACAATCTTCCTGAACGGAAACCGCGAGGCCACCAGCAGTGCCCGCCCTTTCCCGGATCCCAGATCGACAAACGTGAACCTTTCTGCTTGAATCTCCAGCGCTTCAATAGCTCGCGTCAACAGCGAAGGCGAAATGCCGTAATACGCCGTGCTCCATAGATCGTTCCCCTTGCCTGAAGATAGAAATTCACCCCACACCAGCCCGCTCGTATCTGTTCCATGTTCTAGATCGAAGGGATGAATCTCCGGCCCGCCCTGCCCCTTCGACAGCGCAGCCTGCTCTTTGTCCACCTTCACCAGATGCAGCCGCTGTCCAACCTTCTGCCCAGCCAGCGCAACAAATCCCCAGACGCCGCGATTCATCACTACATGCAACAAACGTCGAACATGTTTCCGCGCCATTCCCTGTCGTACCTCTGTTCAAATCTATCGAGTGCCTGTAAAGTCTTTTGAATTCTTTGATGCAAAGTACTCTGGAAGAGTCCGTTGAAGCCCGTAATGGCAACAGGAGAGCAAACCGATGCAAACCAGCAATGACACTCACTGGAAGCAAGTCACCCTCTTCCTGCTCACGCTTGCGGCCCTCGTCGTCTGCGCACTCATTCTGCAGCCATTTCTATCTGCCATTGTCGGCGCAACCGTTCTTGCGGTTATTACGCAGCGTCCCTACCAATGGCTCAGGTCGAAGATCTCGAACCGCAGCGTATGTGCCGCCGTCGCACTCCTTCTTATCATTCTTGTCATCGTTACTCCGATTTACCTTCTCGCGCAAAGCCTTACCGGCCAGGCCATCGATGTCGTCGCCGCCCTGCGCAGCGACTCGACACAACAGAAGATCAGCAACTACTTCGACCACCACCCCACGCTAGCAACTCGCATCAACGCCGTAACGGACTCGCTTGACCTTGGCAACACGGCTCGCTCAGTAGCAACCTTCATCGGGAGCAAACTCGCCGGCTTCATTGGACGCTCCTTCTCCGCCATCACGCAGATCGTTGTGATGCTCTTTATCCTCTTCTTCCTTTTCCGAGACCGAGAACTCGCCGTCTCTTTCGTTCGTTCTCTACTGCCGCTACAATCTGACGACTCCGACCGCCTCGTCTCGCGTGTCGGAGACACCATCTACGCAACCGCACTCGGACGCCTCGCCATTGCTGGCGTACAAGGTGCGCTCGCCGGACTCTCCTACTGGGTCCTCGGCGTTCCAAACCACCTCTTCTGGGCGATCCTCACTGCGGTCATGGCGATGGTTCCAGCCTTTGGAGCCTTCCTCGTCTGGGTACCCATTGCACTCTATCTTGGCTTCAACGGACATTGGGGCAAGGCCGCCCTGCTCGCAGCCTGGGGCGGTGGAGTTGTCAGCCTCATCGACAACTTCCTCTACCCCGTCCTCATCGGGCCAAGGCTCCAGCAGCACACCGTTGCCGTCCTGATCTCTATCCTCGGGGGCATCGCTCTGTTCGGAATTACCGGTATCGTCCTTGGCCCTGTAGCCTTTACGGTCGCATCCACGCTCCTCGATATCTGGAAAGATAGAACAGCTACAACGGCTTCCTAACCCTGTACGGTTATCGAATCCTTCCTGTTTGACAGCCCGTTTGCAGAAGCGAACACTGATTAGCGAAGGAAAGCTTTCTCTATGAAGAACGAAAAATCCGAAGCCACTCTGATCTCGGCCCCTCCCACCACAAACAAGCACCTCATTCGCTGGGTCGAAAAGATGGCCGACCTCACGCAGCCCGACTCCATCCACTGGGTCGACGGCTCGCAGGCCGAATATGACGCTCTCTGCCAGGGCTTGATCGACGCTGGCACCTTTATCCGCCTCAATCAGAAGCTCTGGCCCGGCTGCTACTATGCCCGCTCAACACCCAACGATGTCGCCCGCGTTGAAGACCGGACCTTCATCTGCTCCCTCTCCAAAGACAACGCCGGTCCCACCAACAACTGGGAAGACCCCTTCGTCATGCGGCGCAAGCTCAAGCAACTCTTCCGCGGCTGCATGCGCGGACGCACGATGTACGTCCTCCCCTTCTCCATGGGCCCGATCGGTTCGCCGATGTCGCAGATCGGTGTGCAGCTTACCGACTCCGCCTATGCCGTCGTCAATATGCGCATCATGGCTCGTATTGGCGCCCCGGTCTTCGCCGAGATCGATAAAGACATCAAGCGCGTCGTCCCGTGCATGCACTCCGTCGGCGCCCCGCTCGAGCCTAGCCAGCAGGACGTTCCCTGGCCCTGCAACGACGAGAAGTACATCGTCCACTTCCCCGAAACCCGTGAGATCTGGAGCTATGGCTCCGGCTACGGCGGCAATGCTCTGCTCGGCAAGAAGTGCTTCGCCCTGCGCATCGCCTCCAACATAGCCCGCGACGAGGGCTGGATGGCCGAGCACATGCTCATCCTCGGCGTCGAGTCCCCTACGCACGAGAAGACCTACGTCGCCGCTGCCTTCCCCTCCGCCTGCGGCAAGACGAACTTTGCCATGATGATCCCGCCCGCAGGTTTCGAAGGATGGAAGGTATGGACCGTTGGCGACGACATTGCATGGATCAAGCCCGACTCTACCGGACAGCTTCGCGCTATCAACCCCGAGTCCGGCTTCTTCGGCGTCGCTCCTGGCACCTCTGCAAAGACGAACCCGAACGCGATGGCCACGCTGGCGAAGAACACCATCTTCACCAACGTCGCACTTACCCCAGACGGCGGAGTCTGGTGGGAGGGCATGACCGATACGCCTCCCGCCGAGTGTCTCGACTGGCAGGGCAATCTATGGACGCCCGAGATCGGCAAGAACACCGGCAAACCCGCCGCGCATCCCAATGGACGCTTCACCGCCCCGGCCAGCCAGTGCCCCACCATCGATCCACACTGGGAGGCCCCGGAGGGTGTGCCCATCTCCGCCATCATCTTCGGCGGCCGCCGCTCCACCACCATGCCGCTCGTCTTCCAGGCTTTCAACTGGTCTGGTGGAGTATACGCCGGAGCAACCATGGGCTCGGAGACCACAGCCGCTGCCGGTGGAGCA
This sequence comes from Edaphobacter flagellatus, assembly GCF_025264665.1. Classification (NCBI taxonomy): domain Bacteria; kingdom Pseudomonadati; phylum Acidobacteriota; class Terriglobia; order Terriglobales; family Acidobacteriaceae; genus Edaphobacter; species Edaphobacter flagellatus. The sequence continues at coordinate 4,123,501 of NZ_CP073697.1, read as the reverse complement.
CTCGGCAAGGTACGCCGTGACCCTATGGCCATGCTGCCCTTCTGCGGCTATCACATGGGTGACTATTTCCGGCATTGGATCAAGATGCAGCGCGCCCTCTCTTCAACTCCCCGCGTCTTCCATGTCAACTGGTTCCGCAAAGATGAGAGCGGCCGCTTCCTCTGGCCCGGCTTCTCCGAAAACATGCGTGTGCTGAAGTGGATCGTCGACCGCGTCCGTGGCCGCGCCCAGGGCAAGGAGACCCCCATCGGCTGGACGCCGCACTTCGAGGACATCCGTTGGGAAGGCATCACGCTTCCACGCGAGCGGCTGCGTGAGATCTTTGACGAGCTCCAAACCGTCGATCGCGCGGCATGGCGTAAGGAGGTCATGGACCACGAAGAGCTCTTTCTTGCTCTCCACGATCACCTGCCGCCCGAAATGATTTATGAGCGCGAGCTACTGATCTGCCGCCTGTAACGGGGCAGATCAGGCTTCGCTTAATGAATCTCTAAACTGCTACCTGCTACAAATCATGCAAAATGCTGATCTAAAAAGAGAAAGCGACTCCAAACGAGCTAAGAGAAATCAGGAAAATCGTATTGCATTCATGCCTGTGTAACTCTTGACTCCCGAACAGCTTCCCGCTATCTTATTCAGGTGGCAGGACTCCCTTCGGGTTGAGTCGGCCATAACGAAGTCCACCCACTTCGTTGCTACAAATGGAAAACCCACGCAACAGCCCCCACCGCGCTGCGTGGGTTTCCTTTTTACCCCGCAAAAACTTCGTAACTTGACGCATCCTAAGGAACCCTCTACTCTTCTAATTAGATATGGGATCGAAGAACATCGCGACCAGCACCTGTTGCCTCTGTTGTATGGGCACCTGTTGCTGCTGCGTTGGACTCTCCCTCTCCTAAGCTAGAAAACATCGCTTAGAGAATCTCAGGAACCCACGTACAGCGCTCGAAGCCTGCGTGGGTTTTATTTTTTGCCTCCACGCATACCCATAAAACCTGAACCGACAGAACTGAGGAACCGGATGGCAACTCCAGATACCACCATCAAGAGCCGCATCAATATCGACCTGATCGCCGTCGTTATCGCTCTCACCCTTGCCGGGCTGATCCGCTTCAATATCATTCCGCCCATTTCCTTCTAAGCTCGAGCATGTCCGCCCACACCATTCCGGCTCCGATCGAAGCACCTGCGTCATCTCTGGCCGCTCGCTTTTTGCGAGTGTTGCCGGGCATTGTGTTGCTCTTCGGAATCGGCCTCCTGGGCAAGTTACTGGAACACACCTTCACGCATCTTCGCGCGACGTATCCCAGCATTCCCTTCCCGCATCTGGAATATGTCCTCTGGGCGATCCTGCTGGGATTGGCCATTGGCAACACACTGGGAGTCGCGTCGATCTTTCGTCCCGGCGTCGCCACCTATGAACTTTGGCTCAAGCTCGGCATCGTCCTCGTCGGTACGCGTTTTCTACTTCAGGACATCCTTCATATCGGCGGGCTCTCTTTGCTGCTCGTCGCCGTCGAACTCATCCTCTCGCTCTCGTTCATGCACCTGATGGGGCGTATCTTTCGTCTGCCTCCCAAACTGACCAGCCTGCTTGCCATCGGCTCCAGCATCTGCGGCGTTACTGCCATCATGGCCGCACGCGGAGCTATCGAGCCTGAAGAAGAGGACACCTCAACCGCTATCGCCGCCATCCTCACTCTCGGCGCTATTGCTCTCTTTACTTTTCCTGCGATTGGCCACGCACTCCATATGAGCCAGCAGGGCTATGGTATGTGGGCAGGCCTCGCCGTCGACAACACGGCCGAATCACTCGTCACCGGCTCGCTCTACGGCGAAGAGGCCGGACGCTGGACCGTACTTGCGAAGACGGCACGCTCCGGCTTTATCGGCTTTATCGTGCTGGCCTACGCCATCTACTGGTCGTCGCGAGGACTCGCACCTGATGTTGAACATAAGGGCCTCTTCCTCTGGCGCAAGTTTCCGAAGTTCATTCTCGGCTTCATCGCGTTGGCCATTCTGGCAACGCTGGGTTTCTTCAGCCGCGGACAACTCGCCAGTCTCGCCAACCTGTCGAAGTGGGCCTTCCTTCCCGCATTCGCAGGAGTCGGCCTCCGCACCAATCTGCGCGACCTTACTGGACAGGGCTGGCGGCCACTCGTCGTCGGCATCCTCGGTGAAATCGTCATCGCCCTCATTACACTCGGCCTCGTCTACTGGAGCTATAACCACGGAGTCGCTCGATGACCCGGTTTAGCTTCATGCCGATCTGTTGTTGTCGCCTCTAAAGCGCGAAAGCCGCACCGTCTCTCCCCTCTAACAACATTCATCCTTGCGATTCGCCTCATTGGCAGGCGAACGCTCCTTTCTCACTGGAGACCGTTTATGCACGCCCCCATTCGCAGACTCGCATCTGCAAAGACTCTACTGACCGCACTGTTTGTCCTCACTGCTGTCGCACCACGCATCAGCCACGCCCAGGTTGTCGGAGGCACACTCTCTGGCATTGTCACCGACCCGACCGGAGCCGCGCTCTCCGACAGCAACGTCACCGTCCACAACGATGAAACCGGCAACGAGCGTCGCCTCACCACCGGCCCCGACGGCCGCTTCTCCGCACCCTCGATCCCCATCGGCACCTACACCATCACCGTTGAGCACGAAGGCTTCTCCGTTCAGCATCGCACCGACATCCCGCTGACTGTCGGCCAAAGCAAGCAGATCGATATCCAGCTCACCGTCGATGCCGTACAGCAGCAGGTCAGTGTCGAAGATACGCCTGCCGTCGTCAATCTATCGACACAACAGACAGCAGGCCTCGTCGATGAGCGGCAGATCAAGCAGCTTCCCCTCAACGGACGAAGCTACGATCAGCTGATCACGCTCAATCCCGGCGTCGTCAATTACACCAACCAGCGCTCTGGCTCGATCGGCACATCGAACTCTTCCGTCGGCAATATGTTTGCAATCTCCGGCCGCCGCCCACAGGACAATCTCTTCCTGCTGAACGGCGTGGAGTATACCGGTGCTTCACTGATCAACGTTACGCCCGGCGGAACCAGCGGCCAGTTGCTCGGCGTCGATGCCGTGCGCGAGTTCAACGTCGTCACCGACACTTACTCCGCCAGCTACGGCAAACGTCAGGGCGCACAGATCTCCATCGTGACGGCTTCGGGGACAAACCATCTGCACGGTGCAGTTTACGAATACCTGCGCAATTCCGCACTCGATGCACGCAACTACTTCGATCAGGCACACATTCCTGCCTTTCAGCGCAACAACTTCGGTGGCTCCCTCGGGGGCCCTATCCGCAAAGACAAGCTCTTCCTCTTTGCCAACTACGAAGGCTACCGCCAGAACCTCGGCCTCTCGAATGTCACCTTCGTCCCCGACACACAGGCACGCCAGGGCTTCCTCCCCGATCCGTCCAACCCCTCGGGCCCGCGCAAAAACTACGGAGTCGCATCAGGCGTCGCTCCACTTTTCAATCTCTGGCCTACACAAAACGGCCCTGCCCTGCTCGATGCAACCGGCAACCAGACCGGCATCGGACTTGCGTATTCCAACCCCATGCAGCGCATCCGCGAAGACTTCGCCACGGCGCGCTTCGATTACAACGTGACGCCAAGCGATCTCTTCTTTGGGGTTTACACCGTCGACGACTCGACTGCCGACACCCCAACGCAAAACCCGCTCGCCTCCATCAACGAAGACCTGCGTGAACAAGTCGCCAGCCTGCAGGAGCAGCACGTCTTCTCCCCGCACCTGCTCAACACCGCACGCTTCGGCTTCTCACGCGCATCCTTCTTCTTCCTCGGCTCGTCCTCTCCACTCGGCGGAGCCACTGTAAATGGCTGGGTTGCCGGCAAGCCTGTCGGCGCCATCGTTATCGCCGGTTCGACTGCCTCCAACGGCTCTTCGCAGATCACTGGAGCCGGCGCAAACGTTGGCTCCAACAATGCCACCACGCGCAATCTATTCACGTTCGACGATCACATCTTCTGGACCATCGGACGCCATCAGATCGAAGCAGGCGGCTGGCTGCAGCGGTTGCAATCGAACGACAACCTGGCGCAGAACCAGTTCGGTCAGGCGTCATTTGCATCGCTCACAACATTTCTGCAAGGCACCGTGAAGACCTTCACCGTCGTTCCATCACCCACTCGTCTGAACTGGCGCTCGTGGATGGGAGCCGGATACCTCGAAGACACCATCCGCCTGACTCCGCGCATCGAACTCCGCGCTGGCCTGCGCATTGAAGCCACCAACGGCTTCAACGAAGCCCAGGGGCGTGCCTCCAACTATGGCTTCACCAACGGCATCATCAACACAAATCCAACCATCGGCTCGTCTCCCTTCACCGACAATCGCGCCAAATTCCTCCCTGCTCCACGCGCAGGAATCGCATGGGATGTACATGGAGATGGCAAGACCAGTGTGCGCGCTGGCTTCGGCATTCACTATTCCTTGCTCGACAACCTGAACTACCGTCTCGATCAGACCGCACCCTACAACACAACGCTTTCGCTCGCGAATGTACCAGTATCGAGCCTCAATATCACCTCTTCCACGAAGCCTTCACCGGGTACTCTCATTTCCCCCTCCAATGTGCAAACCGATATCGCCACGCCAACCGTACTTTCATGGAGCCTGCATATCGAGCAACAGCTTGCTCCCAGTACATCGCTGACACTCGGTTACATCGGCTCGCATGGCTATAACCAGATCCTCTCAGGCGACCTTAACGAACCCGAGGCGACCATCGTCAATGGGAGAATCTACTACCCCACCACCGTCAAGGTGAACCCGAACGTTGCCAACACCACTTCGTGGTTCTCGAAGGGTTACAGCAACTATAACGGCCTCGTCGTCGATGTGCGACGCAGCTTCACACGCGGTCTGCAGATTCGCGGCAACTACACCTTCTCGAAGAATCTCGACAACGGCTCGGCATGGAACACCAGCGTTAGTGCAAACACCCCCGCCTTCGTCTCCTACCCGACGAATCCAGACATCGACTATGGTCCCGCAGCTACTGATATTCGCCACTTGGCATCGATCAATGGAACCTACGATCTTCCTTTCGGCAGCGGCCACCTGATCGGGTCGAACCTAAGCGGATTCACCAACCGTGCCGTCAGCGGCTGGACGCTGAGCACCATCATCGCCATCCAATCCGGCTTTCCCTTCTCGCCACAGCTTGGCTACAACCCCACGGGGTCGGGCGATACGCGTAACCCGGTACGCCCCGATATCAACCCGAACTTCCGCGGCAATCTCTATCCGCGCACACCGCAGCAGTACTTCAATCCCGCAGCATTTCTCGCCCCTGCTTACGGAACGGTGGGCAACCTTGGCCGCGATACGCTCACCGGACCTGGGCTCACTAACACCGACCTGTCTCTACTCAAGGTGACGCAGATCTCCGAGCGGGTTCGCGCACAGTTCCGCGCCGAATTCTTCAACGTTTTCAACCACACAAACTTCACAACACCCAACCCTGTCGTCTTTACGTCTGGCCCAACCCAGGGCACACCGGCAAATCAGGCCGCTGCGGTTGTCGCCAGTCCAACAGCAGGAGTCATCACAGCAACCTCAACTACCTCGCGACAGCTTCAGTTCGGCCTTAAATTACTCTTCTAAAAATGAGGGGGGCGCTACTTATAGAACGCTGCCAAAGCAGCGCCCTCTCTTCGTCATGCCATGCTTGCCTGCTTCTGCAGACCACTCTCTTCTTTGATCTTGCGCAGGCGCATCTGCTTCTCAGCCATCTTCTTTTTCAAGGCAGGGACGGCATTCACCAGCCTCATCCCCGTACGCATCCCGACAAGCAGCACACTGCCAAGCACCGGCTTATGGATTGGATCCTTCGCATCCATCTGTTTACGCGAATCGATCACAGCATCCCTGCTGTACTCCAGCATCTCCGCCTCATAGGCATGTAACGCAGCCACCAACTCCGCTTTAGCATCACGCACCTCAATCAATCTGCGGCACAATAGCTCGGCATCGCGCAGTGCCGTATTTGCTCCTACTCCACGCCCCGGCGTCATCGTATGAACCGCATCGCCTAACAGGGTTACGCACGAGCTGGACCACGGCTCCGGCGGCACCGATGTACGGATATTGATCGAGAAAACAGTCGATGGATCGGTCAGCTCGATCAGCCGCCGCATATTCGGGTGCCATCCTTTCACCATCTCTTTCACCATTTCCAACTGTTGCACCTGCGCCAGCTTCGTGGGGTCCTGCGGTAGCCGCTGCCGCGCTCCCCAGACACCCCACATGATGTAGTCGCGCGTATTGTCGTAGAGCATCCCCGGCCACTGCGAGATGAGCTCGGCATCGTTGCCTCCAACTCCAGTCTTTACGCCGTGGCGATCCCACTTGAACTCCATCACATGCAGAATGGCTCCATACCCCCTTGGAGCCATCACCAGTGATATCCCATTGAATACCTTGTCTGACAGCAGACCCTTCGCCTCAGCCGTCATAGCAACTTTCCCACCAACTGAGAGTATGCCCGTCTCTTCCATACGGGCGTTCGGCAACCGCTGTTTCCGCACGCGTGAACCTGCACCATCGGCCCCCACCAGCACATCGCCCGTTGCGTTGCTGCCGTCTTCGAAGAACGCCGTCACGGTTCCATCGGTGTTGTAGTCGAAACGCTCAAACTTCTTGTCGAACTCAACCACATCCTCAAGCCCCGTCAGCAATACTTGCCGCAGCGTCATCCGGCTCACCGACTTCTCGCTGTCGATCGGATCATCGCCTTCAGGAGCATCAAAGGACAGCACCTCGCTCAACTGCTCCGTCAGCATGTTGAAGTACCGTGGAGCCCGCGCGCAGGTTGCCACGAACAGGTCAAACAGCTCCGGCGGCAGACACTGCTTCATCGCATAACTTCCTGCAGGGCTGATGCCCACGCGATATCCGTGAAGTCCGTCCTGGCGTGTGCGGTCACGCTCGAAGACGCGGACAGCAATCCCTGCCCGCTTCAGTCCATGTGCCAGGCACAGCCCACCTGTGCCCGCACCAATAATCAATACACGCAGTTTCTTCTCCATCTCCATCACACCTCTCCGTTACTCCGTCTCTCCGTGCTGGCTGCCGAACTCAGCCGCCATCTTGTGCAACCACGCCTTGCTCCACGTCAGCTTGCCCGATCGCAAATCACTCACAACCGAACGAACCCACTTCAGCTCAGTTACCAGCGACTCCCTCAATAGCTCTATCTCCAGCAGAAACAACCGCGGCAGGAAGGTAACTTTTGCCAGTTCGTCATCAATCCGTTTCAGTTCAGCCTCAAGCGCCACAACCCGCTGCACCAACTGGCGCTGCGCATCACTCGGAGTCAGCACCGGCAGGAACGACAGGGCCGCTGGAAACTCTGGAAAGTCCTTCGATGGCGTTGAAAGAATCTGCCGCATCCACTCGAACATCGCCTGCTCCCCCATCGCTGTCAGCTCATAGACCGTCCGCTCCGGACGGTTCTCCTCTCGCGTAACCCTCCGCGCCACGATCAGCCCATCGCGCTCCAGACGATTGATCGTCTGATACAAACTCGCCCGCTGTCCTACGTTGATTACCTCGTCCTTGCCGCGCTCCTTGATCAGCTGCTGCATGCGGTAAGGGTGCATCGGAGCCTCATACAACATCGTCAGAACGGCCAGGCCAACCGGAGAGCGTTTTGAACTCTTGATCTTCATAGTTAAACAAATACTAGTTATAAAATAACTATGTCAACTCAAAAATGCATCTGCCTCGGAAAGCGCCCTTTCTTTTCACAACACCATCGCTTTCCTCAGTCTCGTAAACTACGAGGAGCAATGCCTCTTGAGACGCCCAACACTGGCCCAGTCGTCGCCGTCGCCAACCCGACACCAAGCGGATTCACCCCGCTCCGCATCCCGCTCTTCCGCGACCGCTGGATCGCCTCGACGGTCTCCTCTGTCGGTACGTGGATGCAGGACACAGCCGGAACCTGGCTGATGACCTCGCTTACCGCGTCCCCTCTGTTGATTGCGCTGATGCAAACGGCCGCATCGCTTCCTGTTCTTCTTCTCGGCTTGCTTGCCGGAGCAACGGCCGACATCTTCGATCGCCGCAAGCTGCTCATCTTCTGGCAGGCGTGGATGCTCGGATCGGTCGCGATTCTTGCCGTGCTCACGTTGCTTGGACACATCTCTCCGTGGGCGCTGCTGGCGTTTACGTTTCTGCTGAACATCGGCTCGGCGATGAACAATCCTGCGTGGCAGGCCATCGTACCGGAGCTTGTCCCGCGCGAGCTGATCCCCGACAGTGTCTCGCTCAACGCCGCATCCAACAATCTTGCCCGCGCGCTCGGACCTGCGCTCGGCGGACTGATGGTGGCAGGTTTTGCCAACGTTTTTATCGGTGCTGGCTCCGTTTTCCTCTTGAATGCGTTGTCATTCGCCGGCGTGATCTGGGTGCTCTACAACTGGAAGCGCACGCCGCTCTTCAAGTCGGCTCTGCCATCAGAGCGCATCGCCGGATCCATCATGACGGGGCTGCGCTATGTCCGCCATGCGCCAGAACTGCAAGCATCGCTTGCGCGGGCCTTCACCTTTCCATTCTTCATTTCGGCAATATGGTCTCTGCTCGCTCTGGTGGCCAAACGCGACCTCAACGAAGGCGCTATCGGATACGGCATCCTGAACGGCTCGCTGGGTCTCGGGGCCGTCCTTGGCGCCACGCAGCTCCCCAAAGTACGGCGTCGCCTCACAGCCGACCAGATCATTGCCGTAAGCACTGCATTTGAAGCCATCACGCTTCTGGTGCTGGCCTATGTCCATCGTCCGTGGATCATCATTCCTATTCTGATTGGCTCAGGCTTTGTATGGACCAGTACGATGTCGACGCTCAATACCTCGGTACAGCTTGCTGTACCGGCCTGGGTACAAGCACGTGCGCTCGGTACGTATCTGATGACCTTCCAGGGAGGCATGGCCTTCGGCTCCATACTCTGGGGCTTCGTTGCCGAGCACACATCCACACCAACAGCTCTGGCGGCCTCGGCCTGCGGACTCGCCGTCACCTATCCATTCATCCGACGCTTCCATATTCTTCGCGGCCCGATTCCCGACCTGACACCGCATCTCTCGCCACGTCCTGCGCCACAACCTGCTCCCTTCCCGATCGTCGATTCACAGGCTGACGATCCAGTCCATTCCGGTCCAGTACGGGTCTCCATCGAATATCGTGTCCCAGCAGAAAATTACGCGGAGTTTACGCATGCAATTCATCAACTGCGTGGTGTGCGCTTGCGGGATGGAGCCATCCGCTGGGGCATCTATCGCGATGTCATCGACCCCGAACGGCTGAACGAAACCTTCCTCATGGAATCGTGGCTTGACTATCTGCGTTCGCGTGAACGCATTACCGCAGCCGACGAGGCGATCCGCGCCCGTGTACGCGCGCTGCACAAGGGCAACGATGCGCCGAAGATCTCCTACCAGATCTACGCCCGGGAGATTACACCGCACGACGCAGTGGAAGACTAGCTCTACCAGGCCCCTCGTTTGCCTCCGTACCACCACACCATGCCAACCGTAAATGTGTCCTGATGGGGTGAGAGTACGCCGGGCTTGTTCGTCAGGAAGAACGGCAGATTCGACCAGTCTCGCCTGTATTCCAATCGCGTCAGCAGGCCGTCGGCAACCTTGTACTCGTAGGTTCCAGTGAACTCTTTCAGTGCCTGGCTGGTACCGCTGAACAAACCATCTCTATCAGCCAAATATTCCGTTCGGCCTGCGAACGCCGACTGCTTCGTCCACTGGTAGCGAGCATAAGCTGCTCCACCAACCACGTGCGATGGAGCGGAGGACTGCCCCGAAGCCGCCTTCGCCCACTGCCGCGAGATGACATAGTCTCCTTCGATTGCAAGTGTCGTCTTCCGCGTCACATTCCATGTCGCATACGTGTCGAAGATATGCTGCTTGCCATCAGGAGCTGGAGAGATGGCCTTGAGGCACAGGCCGTTCTGAATCGGCGCTGTAGCGCAGTCCGTCGCTGGAGCTGAATCCGGATGGTCCTGTCCGTTGTAGTAGTTCACCGTCCAGGAGAGGTTCGATCTGGGCTGCAATGCCAGACCAAACATTTCATCTTTGTACGAGTTCGTAGGCTCCGACTGCTGCGTTCCATTCACCAGCCAGTAGTTCAGCCCTAGCTTGTCGTTGACTTTATAGTTGGCTCGCACTCCTGCGTGGTAGAACGGCAGAAAACCGAAGAGGAATGAACGCGAGTAGTTCATCTGGTCCTTCGCATATGTTCCTTCAATACCGATCGAGCTCGACCACTTGCCGACATCCACTGTCAGCCCTTTGCCCAACGGAAAGACATATGTTCCATACGCTTGAAAAATATTCCGATAGATATCGGGTCTGGGCTCATTTGCCGGGTTGCCCTGTGTCGTTTCAGTCGCCTGCCCAAACTGCAGATCCAGACGCACACCATAACGGCGGCCTTCCTCCACACTTGGATCGAGCGCAAGAATGATGCCTGTCTGGTTAACGCTGAAGGCGTTGCTCAACACATCATAGGCGCGAAGATACTGCACTCTTCCTATCGGATGATTGAAATCATAACCGTAGTAGCCATCGAAGAAGTAATTTAATGTAGTTCCTCCTGGCAGAGTCGCTGGAACCACATTGACTTTGTCAGGCTGCGACGCGACCGACTGCGTTGGCGGATTCGGCAGAGTCGAGGCGACTCGCGCCTCTGCAACGGGTTTTGGCTCCGTAGATGGTGCTACAGAAGACGAGGCGACCACCGTTGTCTCTGGTGCGGCAGACGCGACCACAGCCTGAGGAGCAGTTGTTGGCGTTGCTGTTTCCACGCCGTGCTGATGCTGACGACGCTCTGCTTCAAGCGCAGCGACGCGCGCCGACAACTCGCGAACCATCTGGCGAAGCTCATCCACCTCAGCCTGTTGCGCCGTCTGCGCAACACCTTGAGAAGATGTTGCAACAAGGATCAGTGCTAGTACGCACCAGATACGAAAAACTCTATTCAGATTCATAACCCGACCTGCACCGCGCCCGCCCAAAGGCAAGCGCAGAGGATGTAGAAAACGGTTCTTACACGTGTACGTCTATAGTAGGCGTAGATGATGCGCCTCTTCTTTATGAGCACGAGGGAACTTCGCTCTTTTGCGCTTTGCCTGGCAATATCGCCACTTGCGCTGGGCCAGGTCAACGCTAACGCTCCCGATAGTTCCGAGCGTCCGCTTCCCGACATCCATCAGTTTTTGCTTGATGTCGAACATCACCAACGTGACTCCGAAGCAATTCAGAAGAACTACCTCTATCACGAGATCGCGACCCAACGGCAGAACAACGGCAAAACCGAAGTCCGAGAGTACGACATCTTCTGGCTGAATGGAGTGGAGGTACAAAAGCTGACTCGCAAAGACGGCCGCGATCTCACGGCCGATGAGCAGAGGAAAGAAGACGAACATATTGATAAGGAAGTCGCCAAAGCCAAAGAGCGCAAAAGTAAAGCCGATGCAAAAGGCAAAGAGACAGACGCCAACGGACACGAAGAAATCACCGTCTCGCGTTTCTTCGCGCTGGGCAACTTCACCAATCCACGTCGCGTACAGATCGATGGCCGCGACACCATCGCTGTCGACTTCACTGGCGATCCGAAAGCCAAGACGCAAAATCGGGCCGAAGACGCCATCCGCCAGATGGCAGGCACTGTCTGGCTGGATGAGCAGGACCGCGTCATCACACGTGCCGAAGGGCGCTTCGTGAATAACTTCAAGATCGGCGCGGGCCTCGTGATCAACGTCAAACAGGGCTCAACGTTTTCGATGCAGCAGAAGAAGATCAACAACGAGGTATGGCTTCCTTCACAGGTTGAGGGTCAGGGCTCCATACGCGCCCTGCTACTCATCAACTTCAATGGCTCTGTCCACGCCGACTACTCGAACTATCGGAAGTTCAAGGCGACCGCTACGATCCTTCCCGGCGTTGCCACAGTCAACGAATCTTCACCGGAAGCCTCAAACCCGGACAGCCAGCCTACACGGCCAGCTCCACAATAAGTTCCCCGTTGCATCCGACTTAGGAGTAAATTTGGTCATACCACTGTTCCTTATCGGACAGCGAACGATCGAGAATCGATGCCCCGTATCCTCAAACTTGGTAGCGCCGATGATGTCGCGGTTGCATTGGAGTCTGTAAGTGCGGGCGAATACCTCGACGATCTCGATCTGGCTCTGCTCTCCGACATTCAGGCCGGGCACAAGGTGGCACTCCGAACTGTCTCAGCTGGCGATCCGATTCGTAAATTCAACCAGATCATCGGTTTTGCGACACAACCGATACAGACGGGTGAACACATCCATACGCACAACCTGGTCGCTGCCAGCTTTGAGCGGGACTACGCCATCGGCTCCGATACCCACCCGCTCAAACTTCTGGAAACCGATCAGCAGGCTGTGTTTCAGGGGTTTCTTCGCGCGGACGGCCGCATAGGCACGCGCAACTACGTTGGCATTCTGACCACGGTCAATTGCTCCGCTTCGGTTGCTCGTCGAGTGGCTGCCCATTTTACCCCTCAGGTGCTCAGCGCATTTCCAAACGTAGACGGCGTCGTAGCCATCACACACGGCACAGGCTGTGGCATGGCCGAGCATGGTGAGCCAGCCGATCTTCTGCGCCGTGTGTTTGCTGGCTACGCTACGCATCCGAACTTTGCTTCAGTCCTTCTGCTGGGGCTTGGTTGCGAGACCAACCAGGTCGATCAACTCGTCTCGCTGACCGGGCAATCGAACACCATCTACAGATCCACAATTCAGGATGAAGGCGGAACGACTGCGACTATTCGTTCCGGCATCGAGACGGTCTATCGCATGCTGGAGCAAGCAAACCAGTGCGTACGCACTCCTGCATCTGCCGCAAATCTCGTCGTCGGTCTGCAATGCGGAGGATCGGATGCGTACTCAGGCATTGGCGCAAATCCTGCGCTTGGAGCAGCCGTCGACCTGCTCGTCCGTCATGGCGGAACAGCAATTCTCTCGGAGACTCCGGAGATCTATGGCGCAGAACATCTGCTGACGCGCCGCGCTGCACGGCCTGAGGTTGGCCAGCGATTGATCGAGCGCATTCGCTGGTGGGAACAGTACACGGCGCGACATAATGGCTCGATCGATAACAATCCCCAGCCGGGCAACAAAACCGGAGGTTTGACGACGATTCTCGAGAAATCGCTCGGCGCCGTTTCGAAGGGCGGCACAACAAACCTCAACGAGGTGTATCTCTACGCTGAGCAGGTACGTGAGCGCGGACTGGTCTTTATGGATTCGCCCGGCTTCGATCCCGTTTCAGCAACGGGCCAGGTGGCCGCGGGAGCGAACCTGATCTGCTTTACGACCGGGCGAGGTTCGGTATTCGGCTGCAAGCCCACACCATCGCTCAAGCTGGCTTCGAATACCGCACTGTTTCGAAGGATGTCTGACGATATGGACATCAACTGCGGAACCATCATCGACGGCGCGGAGACAGTGGAAGCTCTTGGAGAAGCGATATTTGCTGAGATTCTGGCTACTGCTTCCGGCAAGCAGACACGTAGCGAGGTCCACGGGTTCGGCGAAGAGGAGTTTCAACCCTGGATTCTGGGTGCCACTTTGTAGTCATTCCTCGCGGAAGTTCCATGAACTGCCGTGCGAGAGCGCGTGGAAAGGACTAGCATAGAAGCAGGCCGTCTCCGGCGTAGGAGAACGCTGGTCGCGCGCCCAATTGATCTTTTTGAAATCGAGGAAGCAATGGCCACGAAGGCAGGGGCACTGACACAATCACCCACAGGCACTGATCAACAGGAACGCGACGTTGTATTCGACATCTTTCGCCGGTGGGGTTACCTGCAGGCCTCGCTCGATCCGCTCGGCCAGTATCTTCCACCGGAGCCATTTCCTACCCCCGCGCCTGAAGGCGAGTTCGCCGCAGAGGCCCGTGGCTACTACTGTGGAACCGTCGCCGCAGAGTTCATGCATATCCCCAGCCCCGAGCAGCGTCAATGGCTGGAAGAGAAGATGGAGCAGAAGCCTGCGAAGCAGAACCAGGCGCATATCCTCACCCAGCTCATCAAGGCCGATCTCTTCGAGCAGGTCATTCAGTCCCGCTATCTCGGCACGAAGCGTTTCTCGCTCGAAGGACTGACCGCGCTCATTCCCTTCCTCGATCGCATCTTCGAAGTTGGCGCTGGCCTCAACGTAAAGACCGCGATGCTGGCCATGAGCCATCGCGGCCGCCTGAACGTGATGACGAACACCATCGGTCGCGACCCTTCGGAGATCTTCACCAAGTTTGAAGACGTCGATCCGCGCAGCACCATGGGCGGCGGCGACGTGAAGTATCACATGGGCGCAACGGGCGAGTACACATCTCCGGACGGCAAGGTGATCAACCTTCATCTGGCTTCAAACCCAAGCCATCTCGAGGCAGTCAATCCAGTTGTGATGGGCCGCACACGCGCCAAGCAGGAACGTATCGGCGAAGGCGGCAAGAAGCAGGTACTGCCGATCATCGTTCATGGCGACGCAGCATTCTCTGGACAAGGCATCGTTGCTGAGTGTCTGAATATGGCAACGCTCGAGGGCTACGATATCGGCGGAACGATTCATGTGATCGTCAACAACCTGCTCGGCTTTACCGCAATTCCTGAGGAGTCGAACTCAACGCGGTTCTCGACCGATCTTGCGAAGCGGCTTCCGATTCCGATCTTCCACGTAAATGCCGAGGACCCGGACGCGGTTGTGCGCGTTGCGGCGATTGCTATGGAGTATCGCCAGAAGTTCAGCTCCGACATCGTGGTTGACCTGATCGGCTATCGCAAGCATGGCCACAGCGAGGTGGACGATCCAACGGTCACGCAGCCTCGCCGCTACGCGATTATCAAAGACCGCAAGCCGCTGTATCAGCTCTACGCGGAGCAGATTGGTGTGAATCCTGCGAAAGAGGCCGATCAGATCCAGAAGGAGCTGCTCGACGATCAGAAGGCCGCGACCAAGGCCGAGCACAAGCCGAAGCTCTCCGAGCTGCCCGACTACTGGGATCCGTACAAGGGCTGCGAGTTCGATCCTGCGGATGAGGTGACGACCGGCCTTTCGGCCGAGCGCATTAACGAGTTAGTGCAGCAGATCACCTCGTATCCAAAGGACTTTCATATTCACCCCAAGGTGAAGAAACTCTTCGAGCAACGGCAGGAGATGGGCTCGGGCGCGAAGCCGTTCGACTACGGCACGGCAGAGCTGGTTGCGTTTGCTTCGCTGCTCGAGGACGGCACGCTTGTGCGCCTCACCGGGCAGGACTCGCAGCGCGGCACATTCAATCAGCGCCACTCGGTGATGGTGGATACAGAGACGGAGGTTCGCTACTCTCCGCTGTCGCACCTGGCGAAGAAGCAAGGACGCTGGGAGGTTTACAACTCGCCGCTGTCGGAAGCTGCGGTTCTGGGCTTCGAGTACGGCTTTGCGCGCGATTATCCTGAGGCTCTAGTGCTGTGGGAGGCTCAGTTTGGCGACTTCGCGAACGGCGCGCAGATCATCATTGATCAGTTCATCTCAGCGAGCGAGGCGAAATGGGGTCTGCTGTCGGGCGTTGTGATGCTGCTTCCTCATGGTTACGAAGGACAGGGACCTGAGCACTCGAGCGCACGTATCGAGCGCTACCTGCAACTGGCTGCAAATGACAATATGCAGATCTGCCAGCCTTCGACCGCGGCGCAGTATTTCCATCTGCTGCGGCGTCAGGTGATGCGCAGCTGGCGCAAGCCGCTGGTCGTCTTTACGCCGAAGAGCATGCTGCGTCATCCGGATGCTTCATCGCCGGTTGCGGAGTTCGGACGCGATCACTTCCTGAATGTGCTTCCAGACAACGATGTGGTCAATCCTCGCCGCCTGCTGGTTTGCAGCGGCAAAATCGGCCACAATCTGCGCGTGGAGCGCGAAAAGCGCAAGGACAAGAGCGTCGGCATCATCTTCCTGGAGCAGATGTATCCGTGGCCGGAAGCAGAGCTGCAGGCCGCTCTCGATCAGCATCCGGGAGCGGAGGAGATCGTCTGGGTGCAGGAAGAGCCGGCGAACATGGGCGCTCAGTTCTACGTGATGCCTCTGCTGCGGCGTGTGGCTCGTGATCGCGCTGTACTGCGAGTAACGCGCAGCGCGAGCGCAACACCAGCGACCGGTTCGGCAAAGGCGCACGATATCGAAGAGAAGACCCTGATCGATCTGGCGCTGGGAACCGCGGGGGAGCGCTAGTCCCCCCTACCCTTTTTCTGCAAAATATTGATATATAAAGTCTTACCTTTCAATCAAAACTGTAAAATATTGAAGGGTAAGGGTTTAACCATCAAAATATTGATTCCAAAAGAGATGGCCGCCGACAATCTATCGGCGGCCATCCTTTTTTAGAACCTGATTTAAGTGTAGCAAAATGCAGGGGGTTAATGCGCACATTCAAGCCATTGAAAATAATGGCTTTACACGATTTACCTCTTGACAAGGTTTTTGTGGATTTAAACACGCGAGGGGACAGCCGAAGCTATCCCCTCGCAATGCTGGTCGAACCTTGTATGCTCGAAGCCGGTAGAACGTTTTTACAGCGGCTGAACGTCAGAGGCCTGCCACCCCTTCGGTCCCTTCACCACGTTGAACTGAACTGCCTGGCCCTCCTGAAGGCTCTTAAAGCCGCTGGAGTTGATCGCCGAGTAGTGCACGAACACATCCTCGCCGTTCTGACGGCTGATAAAGCCAAAGCCTTTCGCATCATTGAACCACTTAACTGTTCCCTGTTCCATGTTTCTTCCTTGTTTCCAACTAAATGAATTGCCGCTAGATCCAAACGGTGTTCCGTGCAGACGAACGTCTCAGAAAACCAATCTGTTTCAAACGATGTGTGAAGGTTAGCATATTCAGTAAGTTTTTTTGAGAAATCTTTTGATTGCACTGATTTCGGTGCACTCTAACTGGCCGTTTTGTGGTTACGAGGAAGTGTGTGGGAGATGGGAGCGGACGACCTCTTCCGCCCTGGCCAGCACCTGATCCAGCGTGAGCGCGGTGGAGTCGAGAACAATGGCATCGGCAGCGGGTTTGAGGGGAGACTCGGCACGATTGCGATCGCGCTCGTCGCGCTCCTTCATCTCGCGCAGAAGTTTTTCCTGCGCTGCGGCGCGCGCAGCCTGTTCCTCAGCGGAGAGAGTGGCCTGACCACCTTCGTTGGGCTGGGGAGGGAGGGAGACCTGCCGGTAGCGCCGGTCACCGCGAACCTCAGGCGAGGCGTCGAGGAAGATCTTGACCTCGGCGTCGGGGAAGACGGCGGTACCGATGTCGCGGCCTTCCATGACGACTCCGCCGGATGCGCCGAGGGCGCGCTGCTGCTTCACCATCCAGGCACGGAGTTTGGGATGGACGGAGATGCGCGAAGCGGCGGCGGTAACATCGGCGTCGCGTACACGGCGGGAGACGTCGCGATTATCGAGCAGGACACGATTGCCCTCAAGCTGCGGCTCGAGCCGGATGGTGGTGTAGGCGGCAATATCGAGAAGCGGCGCCTCTTCGTCGAAGGAGAGATCGCTTTCGATGGCCTTGAGCGCGAGTGCGCGATACATGGCTCCGGTCTCGAGGTTGAGGAAACCGAAGCGGCGTGCGAGATGGGCCGCCAGCGTGCTTTTCCCTGCGCCGGCAGGTCCGTCGATGGCGATGACGGGACGCTGGCGGCTGGAGGTGTTGGATGAGGGCGTGTTGTTGTGCGGTGCGTCCTGGCTCTGGCTCATGCGCGGCTAATCTTACTCGTCTGGTTAGTAGAGCGTTGCAGGTTTTTCGTGAGGGGTACCTGGTTCTATTCGTCCCGCCGCTTTTTGGGCGGTGCTCCACGCTTGCCGAAGGGCTTGGCGCCACCTTTGAATTTATCGAATGAACCCGAAGCTTTGCGGGGCGGCTTACCGGTTGGCCGGTCACTGCGACCAGTTCCCTTGCCTGCAAACTTTCTTTCGCCGAACGGCTTGCGATCACCCGCAGGCTTGCGGTCGCCAAACGGCTTCTTTTCGCCGAAGGACTTCTTCTCGCCAAAGGATTTCTTGCCTGCGAAGCTGGAACCAGAGGATGCGGTACGTCTTGGCTTATCGGAAAACTCTCGGCGAGGCGAATCTCCGGAGGCGTCATCCCGCTTGAATGGCTTACGGTCGCCGAAGGGCTTTCTCTCGCCAAAGGGTCTGCGGTCGCCGGATGGTTTGCGATCACCGAAGGACTTTCGCTCGCCGAAGGGCTTGCGATCACCAAAAGATTTGCGGTCGCCAAAAGGTTTACGGTCGCCCGACGGTTTGCGGTCACCGAAAGGCTTGCGGCCTTCAAACGATCTCCGCTCTCCAGAGGACTCGCGATCTTCTGTACGCTTGCGGTCGCCGAACGCCTTGCGCTCGCCAAATGGCTTGCGGTCGCCTGCGGGTTTTCTGTCACCGAAGGATTTGCGTTCGCCGAACGACCTCTTCTCACCGAAGGGCTTCTTCTCTCCAAACGGCTTCCTGGCACCGAAGGGCTTATTGCGATCGAAGCTGCGGCGCGGACGCTCTTCGCTGGAGCCCGTTGCAGATTCAGCGGCTTGATCCTGACCAGGAACTTCGGTGCGTGGAGGGCGACGCGGTGAGTCGAACTTGCGGAACGGCGGCCCGCTGCGCTGGCCGCGGTCGAAGCCGCCGCGTGCTTTCTCGGCGAAGCTGCGCGGTTTGCCGGCGCCACGATCGGAACGGAAAGGAGGACGGCGCGCTTCGCGATCAGAATCAGGTCTCCCGGTGCGCTCGGCAGACTCTTCGCTACGACTGCGGTCGCGGCGGTCTTCATCCCATGGCTTGGTGAAGTCGGTACGGCGGTCGCGCTGGAAGGGGCGACGTTCTTTGTCGGAGAAACGGGGGCGGCGGTCAGAGGACTCGCCTGCTGCGAAGTCGCGGCGCGGCTTTTTGAATTCGCGTGCGGCAGGCGCGAACTTTTTGATGCGCTCCTGTTCCTGGGCCGGCTCTGCGCTTGCGGCGACTTCTTCGCCGGAGGCATTTTCTTCTATGACAGGCTGTGGTTCGGCGACGAGCTCGGGGAGCTCGCCTGTGACATAGAGGTGCGACTTGCCGTCGATGACAACGCTTTCAAGCTGGCGTGCGGCGATGAGGGCGCGAACGACTTCGCGGATGCGCGAACGCGAGGCGAGCGGCGAGAGAAAGGTCTCGATCTCTTCTTCGGTGGGAAGGACGGACTGCGCAAGGTAGAGGGAGATGAGTGCGGAGAGAGCGGAGGGCTGGCCTGCGTTGGCTCCGGCCTTGATCTGCTTGGTGTAACGCGTGGCGGTAAGCTCCCAGAGCGTGGGCGAGCCGTCGGATTGCAGGATGGGCAGGACACGGAGGTGCTGCCAGAGTTCGGTGAGCGCGCGAAGAGTGGCAGACTCGGTGACCTCGTTGCCGAGCTCGGAGGCGAGTTCGGCTGCGCTGAGCTGGCCTTTGGCAGCGATGAGGTTGTAGGTGGCGAGCGCGAGTGGAGAGACTTTAGCGGAGCCGCTGGTGGTCGGCGGCTGCTTCCACAGCTTGTCGCCGCGCAGGGTGAAGATGTAGGAGAAGGAGAGCGGGGAGACGATGAAGTCGGGCGTCTCGGTGCCTGCGCCGGTGGGCGAGCCGAGGAGGTGGAGCGGGATGACTCCGGCGTCGGCGATGAGGCGCGCGAGGAGGGTGCGCGGCTGCTCGAGTTCGGGGAGTGTCGGTGCGGGTGTTGCGGCTCCGAGGACAGCTTCGGCGAAGGATGGTGCGGACGCGGGAATCTGTTGCGGGCGCGGCGTATAGAGGACGAGGCCGCAGGTGTTGAGCCAGTCGCGCAGCATGTTGGTGGTGAGGATGGGCTGTGCGTCGTGATGCCAGTGCTTCAAACGCGTGGCGGCGAGCTGGCCGACAGTGGGAGTGCCTGAGTTACTCAAGGTGTTGCCTTTCCTGCGGTGCGGCATACGCGCACGGCGATCCCCAGCCTGGGCCGAGGATGGACGTTTCTAAAACTTCGATGGGGGCTGTGTGCAAGATGAAAGTGAACGCACACAACATGTCTTTTCAAGGATATCAGCAGTGAGGATTGCCTGCGGGAGGTGTGGTGCGATGACGTTACTCGCTGAGTTCATTTGAATCAGCGTCGCTATTTTTAATTAACCATAAGGATCTATTTATCAAGGGCTTACAGAGAAGAAAAACTCAGATGCGCTGGAAGGCTTTTTGAATGTCTTTGAGCGAGTAACGCAGCGCGATGGGGCGGCCGTGGGGGCAGCTGGTGGGATGTTCGGTTTTGGCAAGCTCGGCAAGGAGCCAGTCGATCTTGGAGGGCTCGAGTGGCGTGTTGATTTTGATGGCCGCGTGACAGGCAATGGAGGCGGCGATGCGGTGACGGCGAGCCTCGGCGTTTTCGGCCTGCTGTTCGCGGTCGGGCACGGCGAGAACTTCTTCGAGCATGCGTTCGAGCTCGCGACCTTCGAGGCCGACAGGCGCGGCTTTGATGGCGATGGTCCGCGGGCCGAAGGGTTCGGCCTCGAAGCCGTTACGTTCAAGCTCGCCGGCGAGGCTCGCGAAGGTGATCATCTGTGCGGGCTGCAGGTCGATGAGCAGCGGCATGAGGAGGCGCTGGCGCTGGACCTTCTCTACTTCGCGGTCACGGAGGATTTTTTCGAAGAGGACGCGCTCGTGGGCGACGTGCTGATCGACGATCCAGAGACCTTCATCATTAACGGCGAGGATGAAAGAGTCGCGGAGCTGGCCGAGTGGGCGAAGGTTGGCGAGCTCGTTGAGTGTCTGTGCTTCCCCGTCCGGGGTGAGCGTGGAGTTATCCGAGTAGCCGACTGGGATCGTGGCTCCGTTGAAGGCGAGGCGCTCGGCAGTTAGGAGTTGGCGCTCTGGTTGTAAGGCGAAGGCCTCGCCCGATGCAGCTTGTGCGTCGCCGAAGGTTGCCGCAGGCATCTGCGGATCGAAGACGGGCTGATCCGGGCCGTTCGGCAGCGGACTGACATCGACGAGTAGAGACGCGCTGGCCATCGGTGAGTTGTTGTTGAGGGCATGCAGGAAGTCCGCCGCCGGGCGCGCATGCATCAGCGCGTTGCGCACGGTGTCGCGCACGAAGTCGTGAATGAAGGCTGACTGGCGGAAGCGCACCTCCGTTTTGGCAGGATGCACGTTGACGTCGACCTCCTGTGGCGGCATCTCGAGGAAGAGGAGCACGACGGGATACGACGTCGGCGGAATGATGTTGCGGTAGGCCTCGGTGAGTGCGTGCAGGATGAGGCGGTCGCGGATGAGGCGTCCGTTGACGAAGATGTAGATCGAATTACGGTTGAGCTTCTGCAGCTCGGGCTTGGAGACGAAGCCGGAGATGCGAAGGAAGCCCGGCGCGGGTGGCTCGTAGTCGGGCTCGCGCTTCCAGGGTGGAGGCTCGGGGAGTCCGGCGCGGGCGAAGTCGATCTCTGCCGCGACGGGAATCATGTGCGTGGTGGTGTCGCGTCCGAAGATCTGGAAGAGGCGGTCGCCTGCGTTAGCGGTGATGGGCGCGGTGAGTAATGCCTGCGTTGCCGAATGCAGCTCGAAGTGCCGGTCGGGATTGGCGAGCGCGTAGTGCGTGACGAGCGCGGCGATGTGGGAGAGCTCGGTCTGCTCGGAGCGCAGAAATTTGCGGCGCGCGGGTGTGTTGTAGAAGAGGTCGCGAATGGTGATCGTCGTTCCGACAGGCAGGCCCGCAGGCTCGACGCGCTGGATGTTGCCGCCGTTAATCTCGACGATGGTTCCAGCGTCTTCCTCGGCTGCACGAGTCTCCAACGTGAGGCGCGAGACGGAGGCGATGGAGGGCAGCGCTTCCCCACGAAAGCCGAGGGTGGCGATGGAGAGGAGATCGTCGGAGGTGCGCAGCTTGGAGGTGGCGTGGCGCTCGAAGGCAAGCAGCGCATCGTCGGCCATCATGCCGTGGCCGTTGTCGGCGATGCGGATGAGCTTGCGGCCCCCGGCTTCAACTTCGATGCGGATGCGGGTGGCTCCGGCATCGAGGGAGTTTTCGAGCAGCTCTTTGACGACGGAGGCGGGACGCTCGACGACCTCGCCAGCGGCGATCTGGTTGGCGACCAGATCGGAGAGGATACGAATGCGGCCCATGAAGAGATTGTACGGGTTGAAGAGCAGGCAGAGCTACGCGGCGGAGACGACAGGTGTCTCCGCCGCGTTGTTGCAGTTAGAGAACGCGGCGGACGGGCTGCGTTGCAAGCTTGGAGCGGCGAACATAGAGCAGGCTGCCACCCAACAGCACTGCCGTGCTGAGCAGGATGAAGCTCGAAGGTTCCGGTGTTGAAGCGACGACAACGGTACCGGAGCCTGAGCCGGGCAGATCGCCATCGTTAAGGCCGATAGTTGCATTGAAAGTTCCGTTGACGAGGTTGAGGCTGGGAACCGGCAGATAGAGGCTAACGACGTTGACTCCATCGGGCGAGGAGTTATTGAGATCGGTGTAGAGATCGAAGCCGCCGAGTGTGGGATCGGAATCGATGTAGAAGGCTGCTCCACCGGGCAGAGTTGTGGAAACCACGGTGCCGTTGAGGATGAATTGATAGTAGGAGACGGGGGTGGAGATGTTGTTGTCGGGGACGGGATCGGCCACTCTGAAGACGAACTGCCATGTTGCTCCAGGTGCGCTATAGGAGGTGATGGGTGCGCTGGTGTCCCAGGTTCCGCTGCCAGTGACGATTGAGTCGGCGCTGGCAAATGGTGCGGCGAGCGCAACGATGGCAACAGCCGCGACAGAGAGAAGTTTCTTCAGATGGATTCGCATGGATAGGGTCCTTTTCAGCTTGATCTTGTTATAGAAATCACCCGGCACATGGTTTGATTCATGTGCCAGGGTTGGGCTTAGCGTCGCCCGGAGACGACGAGCACTCCGTTAACGAAATTGAAGGTGTAGTTGGTCGCGGCGAGTGTTCCCTGAGCCGCAGTGATGGCGTAGGCTCCCGCAGGCGAGCTGCTGGTGGCCGTGGTGCTGAGAGCCGCTGAGCCGGAGACGACGCTTGCCGTGTCTCCGTTGACGAAGCCGGTGATGGCGGCGGAGAGCGGCGGTACGGCTGCTCCCTTAGCCATGCTGGCGTTTTGTGCGGTGACGGTGAGCACGGCAGGCGCGACGGTGAAGCTCTGCGTGACCGGCTGCGCTGCGCTGTAGTAGGTGCTGGCTGCAAGTGAAGCCGTAACCGTAACGGTTCCTGCTCCGGTGATGGCCAGCGCCTGTCCCTGCAGCGTCGGCGATCCAACGAGCGTTGCCGGGCCGGTGACGGTATAGGTGACCGGCAGGTTCGATCCTGCGGTCGCCTGCAATTCAATCGGAGCCGTTCCGTAGACTACGTTTTGCACCGGCGGGAAGGTAATGGACTGCGCGGCGGCCTTGACGGTGAGCCGCGAGTAACCTTCGTGCGTGGTGGCTCCGCTGGTTGCAATGTAGCCGATAGGCCACTGTCCACCGGGAGTTGTGGTGGCACTGGTGGTTGCAGCTACGGTCGCGGTTCCTGCGGTGGCTGATGTGATGTTGATGACCTGGGGCGTGAAATTGTAGCCGGTGCCCGCAGGAGCGAGGAAGCTGTCCGCGCTGAGCGAGACGGGGCCAGTAAAGCCATTCGATGGAGTAATGGTGATGGTGTAGCTGCCGGTCGCGCCCGCGTTCACCGTGCTTGTGCCAGAGACCTTGATGGCAAAATCAGGCGCTGTGGTAACGAGCGAGATACCCAAGTTCTGCACATTGGTTCCATCGGTACCGGAGAGCGTGAACAACGTGCTGCCGTTGACGGTGTTGGCGGGAAGCGTGACGGAGAGTGTTGCGCCGCTGCCATTGCTGATCGTCGTTGAACTGAAGGACGAAGTCGAACCGGCAGGCAGGCCGTTCACACTCAGCGTCACAGGGATGGGTGACTGCGTGGTGATGGAGTAGGTTGCGGTTCCTCCCTGCGCAACGGTCTGCGAGTTGGACGCAACGGCAACGATGGTCTGCGGATGCATGTACACCCAGTGCTTGGAGTACAGAATGCCCGCGACCATGTAGGGATTGTTCCAGTAATTGTTGTGATCGGAGGGGCTGGCTCCATAGGCGGCCGGTGCCCAGAAGAGGGTGTTGTATGGAGAGATGAAATAGAACTGCGGATAGAGGTAGTCCTGCGTCGCTTGTCCTGGCGTGACCGGTGGGAGTCCGTTGTCGATGTTGTTCTTGTAGTAGTTGGTCGTCTTGGGATTGGACTGGTTGGACTGGAAGTCGAAGAGAACGTACTCGATGGTGTTGGCGTAGCGCTCCATGTTCTCGAGCGTAGTAGAGGTGAACTGCGGGCCAGCTTCGAAGACGCGTGCGAGGCCCTGCATATCGTAGGAGGCATGGCTGGGGCTTTCACCGGTGATCTGGCCCATCAGATCGCCTTCATTGCCGTATCCCCAGTCGTAAGCAGCCTCGCCTGCGAGCCCGGTTACCGGTACGACGTTGGCGACGAAGGCATCGGCGACGGTTTTGACGACGTTGGTATAGAAGGCCTGCAGCGTGGGGTTATCGCCGAGGATGGCATGGCACTGCGCGAGACGGAGGTAGACGTTGGTGAACAGAAACTGCCGGTTCCATGCGTCCATGTTTTCGCCATAGACGGCCCAGGCGGCGGAGTTCGGCGGAAGAATCTTATAGGTCGTGGGGTTGACGAAGTACTTGGTGAAGTAGTTCTGCGTGGTGTACTCCATCATGCTGATGTAGGTCATGGCGCGCTGCTGGTAGGTCGCACCAAAGCCGTTGGGGTCGCCGTCGGGGACAATCTGATTCCAGATAGAAGGTGTCTGCAGAATGTTGAGCGCGGTGTAGACGACATGTCCTGCGATGTCGCCGTTCTCGGAACCTGCATAGCCGACGCCGGTGCCGGTCTTGGTGAGCCATACGGGATCGACGTTACCGGTCCACATGACCTGTTTTGAGCCCATGGCCTGATCGTTACGAAGGAGGATGACACGATCCGACCAGGTGATGGCAAAGTTCAGAAGCTGCATATGCTCCGTTGCCATGCTGGGGATGTCACCGGTGATGCGGTACATGTAATTGAGCCCTTCAAGCGTGAGGCCGGGCGAGCCGTAGGAGAGATTGTCGTTGCCAATGGAAGTCGCAACGGTCGGCAGAGCTGCATTGCCCGTCCCGCTGTTCAGGAAGCTGATATACGTGTCGACTTCGTTCTGGGTGACCTCGCCGGTGAATGAGTCGACGACAAGGCTGGTTGCCTGAGCCGATGCGTGAGGAGCAAAAACGGCCGCTCCAAAGACAAGAAGAGATAAGCCCACGGTGTGGGCGGCAAAAAAGCGTTTGAGCTTCATCAAGCCTCCTGAATTGAGCCACCGCAGTGGCTGTGCTTCTAACGACGTGTTGGGACCTTCGCCTGAACGGATAACAACAAAAGTCTCCTATCAGGTTTGATCTCTATCTGTTGGTGCATTCTCGGACTGAAGCACCATTGCAGAGATGGCGATCAACTGTCAATGAAAATTTCATTTTGCATAAGAAAATGAATGTCATCGATAACAGGAACGGCAAGGCTGCCGAATTTATGCATCCAACTCTGTGTGAGAGGTATCCATCGATGATCCGCAAACTGAAGACAGGCGAGTTCAGGATTTATTCCCGGCATGTCGACCCAAGGACGGGAAAGCGAAGAAATCTTGGGACATTTGCGACTCGGGAGCAGGCCGTTCAGCATGAGAGGCAGATCCAGTGATCCGCAAACTGAAGACAGGCGAGTTCAGGATTTATTCCCGGCATGTCGACCCAAGGACGGGAAAGCGAAGAAATCTTGGGACATTTGCGACTCGGGAGCAGGCCGTTCAGCATGAGAGGCAGATCCAGTACTTCAAGCGTCACTAAGTCTGCGCGCGGGGAAATGGCTATACCACTTCCTCTCCACGTGTCATAACCACGCCTGTTGCCTCTCTCTATTGATACATAAGAATGAATGTTTTCCGTGATCTTCATTCTTTAGTGGTCAAACCTCTCTCGGATTCTGTACACTTTCGACGCTAAGTGAAGCGTCCGCGTTCTGGTGCTGTTATGCGTGCTTTGGTGCCCGACAGAGGCGATGGACTGTCTTCCTGAGCGCATACGTTTTGTCCTAAAGGAGCAGGAAGATGGCATTGGAGCAGACGAGCCGGCGTGAGTTCGTGAAGATGGGAGCCGCGGTTGCAGGCACTGTCGCGACGTGGAGCGCCACCAGCTATGCAAAAATCGTGGGCGCGAACGATCGCGTTCGTACGGCCGTGGTGGGTTGCGGCGACCGCATGAAGGGCGCGCTGATTCCCTCCTTTCTGCAGCACTCGAAGGAGATGAACTTCGAGTTTGTCGCCATCTCAGATCTTTGGAGCAAGCGTCGCGAAGACGGCGTTGCCTATATTCAGAAGCACGGCGGCCCGAAGGTCGATACGGTACGCAATAACGACGAGCTCTATGCGCGCAAGGATGTCGATGCCGTGTTGATCGCAACCGCTGACTTCCAGCATGCCAAGCATGGAGTGGAGGCGGTGAAGGCCGGACGTGATGCGTATGTGGAGAAGCCGCTGGCGCATACGATGAAGGATGCGCTGGCGATTCGCAATACGGTGCATGCGAACAAGCAGATTGTGCAGATCGGCACGCAGCGCCGTTCGACGCCGAGCTACATGAAGGCGTACGACTACATCAAGAGCGGCCAGTTCGGCGACATCAATATGGTGGAGATGACGTGGAACGTAAACCAGCCCGGACGCTGGCGCAGGCCGGATGTGGTGCCTCTGCTGAAAGAACAGGACACGGATTGGAAGCGTTATCTGATGGACCAGCCATATGAGCCGTTCGATGCCAGGAAGTATCTTGAGTTCCGCCTCTTCTGGCCATATTCGTCGGGCATTCCCGATCAGTGGCTGGTGCACCAGATCGACACGGTTCACTGGTTCTCGGGCTATCCGAATCCGCGCAGCGTCGTTGCCAACGGTGGCATCTACCAGTGGCATGATGGACGCAAGAACTGGGACACGCTGACGGCGGTCTTCGACTATGGCCCAGAGGATGATTTGAGCAAAGGTTTCCAGGTGCTGTACTCGTCGCGGCAGACGAATTCGGCAGGCGGCGTGAAGGAGATCTACTACTCGAACGGCGGCTCGCTGGATATGGATAAGCAGGTGGTGAACTCCACCGGCGGATTGACGGCGAAGGCGGCGGCTGAGATGGGCATGAAGGCAAATCTGCTGGGCTCGTTCTCACTCGGGCAGGCGGAGGAGGTTTCGACCGCAGCCAATACTGGTGCAGATAACCAGACCTCGGCCAATATGCGGAACTGGATGGAATGCGTGCGGTCGCGCAAGCAGCCGAATGCAAACGTCGATGCGGGCTATAGCCACTCGGTCGCGCTATGCATGTGCATTGCTGCGATGCAAAGCGGGCAGAAGATCACGTTCAACCAGAAGACGCAGCAGATTCTGGCCGGAGGCAAGGTGTATGCATAAGCTGCTTCTGGGCTCTGTGCTGGTGATGAGCGGCTTGCAGATGGCAACGGCGGCTTCGAGAGTAGAGGTCAAAACAGACGAGGCGAAGCAGCGCGTCGATGTCACGATCGACGGCAAGCTTTTCACCGCTTATGTGTGGCCGAACACGCTCAAGAAGCCGGTATTGTTTCCGTTGGTTGCAGCCGATGGCGTTACGGTGACGCGCGGATATCCCCTGGCTCCGCGCGATACCGAACGCGTCGATCATCCGCATCATGCGGGGCTGTGGTTTAACTATGGCAACGCAAACGGCTTCGACTTCTGGAACAACTCGGACGCGATCAAGGAAGACCAGCGACCGAAGATGGGGACGATCCACCAGGAAAAGATCGTCTCCGCAAAGAGCGGAGCCAAAGGCGAGCTGGTGACGGACTCGGTGTGGGAGACGGGCGCAGGACAGAAGATTCTGAACCAGCGGACGAAGTATGTCTTCTGGCAGATGGGCGATGCGCGCACGATCGATATGACCGTGACACTGACTGCTCTCGACAAGGTTGTCTTTCACGATGACAAGGAAGGCGTACTGGGCATTCGTGTGGCACACTTCCTCGAATCACCGACGGAGAAGGGTGGCACCTTCGCCGATGCCAGTGGACGCCCAACGAAGGTGGAAGGCAATACGGCTGGAGCGACGGGTGTCTACCTGACCAGCCAAGGCGTGCAGGGCGATGCAGTGTGGTCCACACGCGGCAAGTGGTGCAAGCTGACCGGCACCACGCCAGATGGGCACACGGAGACGATTGCCATCCTCGACCATACGGAGAATCCGAACTATCCGACGTACTGGCATGCGCGTGGCTATGGATTGTTTGCGGCGAACCCGCTGGGGCAGAAGATCTTCGATTCAAAGCAGCCGCAGCTGGATTACACGGTGGAGAAAGGTAAGTCGGTCACCTTCCACTATCGCGTCGTCATCTCGTCGCATGACGTCACAGCCGATGAGATGAATAAAGCATCCGCCGCATTTGAAGCACAGGCGAAGTAACCGTATTCACACGCAAATCCGCAGCTGACAGGAAAGCCGCCTCGATCTCCTGAGGCGGCTTTTTGTTGGGTGAGACGATCACAGCTAGGGCTTCTTTGCAGCCTTCTTCTTTGCCGGTTTCTTTGCACCGTTGGTCTTCGCAGCCTTGCCCGGAATGTCGGCATCGCGATCACCGATCATATGCAGGCGCATGAAGTTGGTGGCGCCAGAGCGAGTACGGGTTCCGGCGACGATGCCGACGATCTGCCTGTCCTGCACGCGACCATGCGTTTCCAGCATGTCCTCGGCCATGTTCACGAGCGAGTCCGTATCGTGGAAGCGGCCGCAGAGCAGAGGATACGTGCCCCACAACAACATGCAGCGATTGATGACATGCGGGAAGGGCGAGAGCGCGTAGATCGGCGGGTCGGGGCGGTACTTCGACAGTAGGCGCGCGGTAGCACCGCTCTCGGTAAAGATGGCGATGGCTGCAAGATCGAGATCTTCTGCCGAGTGCGCCATGCACTCGCAGATGGTCTCGGCCACGGAAAGCTGGATGCCGCGCGGATGGCGAATGGACGGAGGATCGATGCGAATCTGCTCCTCTGTCTCGGCAACGATCTTTGCCATCATGGCGACGGCTTCGACGGGATACTTGCCTGCGGCGCTTTCGGCAGAGAGCATGACGGCATCCGTTCCGTCGTAGACGGCGTTGGCAACGTCGGAGGCCTCAGCGCGCGTCGGCCGCGGATTTTCAATCATCGACTCAAGCATCTGGGTCGCAGTGATCACCGGCTTGCGGTACTCCGAAGCACGGCGAATGATGTGTTTCTGGATTGCAGGCACTTTTTCCGGCGGCACCTCGACGCCAAGGTCGCCACGGGCAACCATAATGGCATCGGTGATCTCAAGGATGGAGTCGAGATGCTCGACTGCCTGCGGCTTCTCGAGCTTGGCGACGATCCATGCGTCCGAGTTAAGCGCCGCCAGACGGTTCTTGACGTGGCGAATATCATCGGCAGTCCGGTCTTCTTCGTCCTTCGCGGTCAGCGACGGTACTTTGACCGGAATACCGGGAAGATTGATCTTCGTCCTTCGCGGTCAGCGACGGTACTTTGACCGGAATACCGGGAAGATTGATGCCTTTATTTTCCCCGAGCATGCCTCCATTGATGATCTTGCAGACAACATCGCCGCCCTTGACCTGCTCGACGCTTAGCTCGATGAGGCCGTCGGAGAGCAGAATGCGCGAGCCGGGCTCAAGGTTCTCAGCCAGTGTCGTGAAAGTAGTGCCTACCATGGAAGCGGTACCGGCGATCTCGCGTGGAGTGATAATGAGCTGCTTACCCGCCACCAGTTGAACAGGCTTGTGATCCTTCAGCTTGC
Source organism: Edaphobacter flagellatus (assembly GCF_025264665.1). NCBI lineage: Bacteria > Pseudomonadati > Acidobacteriota > Terriglobia > Terriglobales > Acidobacteriaceae > Edaphobacter > Edaphobacter flagellatus. Next base: position 4,093,572 of record NZ_CP073697.1, on the reverse strand, counting down.
CGGTACGAATCTTGGGGCCTTGCAGGTCGGCGAGGATGCAGATAGGCTTCCCTTCCTCTTTCGAGACCTGACGGACCATACGAATCAGTTCGGCCTTCTGTGCGTGCGTTCCATGCGAGAAGTTCAGACGGGCCACATCGAGTCCCGCTCGTACGAGCTGGCGAAAGACATCCACGGAGCTCGATGCCGGACCAAGAGTGCCAACGATCTTAGCGCGGCGTGGACGTCCACTTGCGCCGGAGATGGTGTCAAGAAAAACAGGTTTCACTGAGGTCGCCATACGATTGCTGCTGAGTTCCCTTTCAAAGCATCACAGGGGAAGATGTTCCACCGCTCTGTCCACTGATTTTTGTGTCCGTTGGTCATTCTAACCGCGCAAGGCTACAAGAACCTAAATCGCTTCAGAAGAGTTCTCCGGGGAATCCGGATAAGTTCCGTGCAGGTGGAACTGCGAGTTGAATTCCGCTCCGAAGAAGACGCTGAGGGAGACAATAAACAACCAGAAAAGAAGTGCTATGCCTGCTCCGAGCGAGCCGTAGACCTGGGAGTAGTTCGCAAATCGAGTAACGTACCAGCCAAAGATCAGTGTGGTCACAAACCACATGATGGTCGCGGCAACTGCTCCCGGGAGCACTCGACGCCAGGGCTGCCGTATCGGCGTACCCATGTGGTAGATCAGCGCCATCAGTCCTATTGATCCAGCCAACGCCACCAGCCAACGCGCAACCGACGCAATGATGTAGACCTCCGTGCGCATCGTCGGAATGACGTGATGCACGAGCCATGTCGTAAAGACATGGCCAAAGACAACCATCAGGCTGGCAATACTGAGCGGAACCAGAGAGAGCGGAACCAGAGCAAAGGCCCGGCAGCGGCGGCTCCAGAAAGTCCAGCAATCATCTGGAAGACCGTGGGCGCGTCGTATGCCTTCCATATACGTTGTGATGACCGTCGATGCCCCGCTAATAGAGACCAGGAAGGCAACGATCAGAGCCTGCGTGGATTTGGATCGGTGGTTATCGAAGTACCCCTCAAGCATGGGCACGACATCCGGCGGAAGAACTCTATCGAAAAAAGCGCCTAACTGGCCGCGAACGGGCGCGGTATCAGGCAACAGCGCAATAATGGCCGCGGCGACGATTAATGCGGGAAAAAGAGCGATGATGGCTGAATACGCTGCCGACTGCGCCAGATTGACAATGTCGTGGTCTGCCGAGCTTACGACAGCGCGGTGCAGAATCACGTGTGTGCGAAGCAGCCGTCTCACAGATGAAGTCAGATTCTCCCAAGGGTTCTGTCCGACAGCATACACGTTGACGTGAGGTCGATCAGGCCTTCCAACGATTCAAAAAGTCCGTGACATCACTGGACTTCATCTCTCGCATGTTCTCGAACTCTTTGTTCTCCTGCGAATAGAGCAGCCTGCCATTAGCATCGAGCACAGCAAGCGCAGGTACACCCTTCTTAATGGGGACCTTGTACTTCGTCGCGATATCCACGTTGTGGTCGAAACGGCCTATATCGACATGCACAACAACGAAGTGCTTATCGAGCAGCTGTGCATTCGGGCTCTGATGCATGTAGATGTCGAGCACCTGGCAGTCACCGCACCAATCGCCGCCAAAGTCGAGGATGACGCGCTTCTTCTCTGCTCTTGCCTTTTTGAGCGCGGCGGCGATATCTGCCTTCGGATCGGCCTCCGCTGAATAGAGGTGCTTCTTCACAAATGGAGGCGCCATCTGCGCGCCGGCGCCAGCCGGTGCAATCAACAGAGCAAGAACCGCCGCCGTCAAAACATTCCGCGATATTGCGTACATGCGATATCCACCTTTACGCGCTTAAAAATACATCCATCTAATAAGATGCATCAGCACGGCGGTGGTCACAAGAGCACTTTACAAAGACCCGCCTCCTACTGCCCGGCGTAATAACCGTCGCGGGTCTGCACGCGCAGGTCCTTCTGGCGGGTGCTCAGATCGATCTGGTGATAGCCGTCCGTCGAGGTTGTCGCATCGGGCGTGTATCCCAACCGATACTGAGCGTGCAGCTCCTCGGCGATCTGGTCGTAAATCTGGGCCACGGTCTCGCATCGGGCGTGTATCCCAACCGATACTGAGCGTGCAGCTCCTCGGCGATCTGGTCGTAAATCTGGGCCACGGTCTGTTTTTTGCTGACTTCGAACAGCCGTCCGCCGGTCTCCTGCGTCATGCGCTCCAGAATCTTCTTGCCATCGACATGGCTGGTACCCCCGCCACCACCGCGGCCACCACCCTGCCCGCCGCCGCCGGGATAACCGCCGCCATGTCCTCCGGGATAGCCTCCTCCGCCGCCGGGGAATCGTCCACCACCACCCGGGAATCCGCCGCCACCACGTGAGCGGTCATCCCATTGTCCGCTCTGCTCCTTCCCCTTGAAATAAATAGCGTAGAGGATCGTGTCGGCACGCTGCGCAGCCTCGATCGACTTCACCAGCGTCTCCTTGCTGCCGCTATCCACACCATCCGAGAGAATGATGAGGGCCTTCCTGCCTTTCTGCTTGCTCATCAGTTCGTCGGAGGCAAGAAAGGTCGCATCGTAGAGGGCCGTACCGCCTCCATGTCCGCCCCGACGCCCTCTCCGGCCACTTCCACTGCCAGAATCGCTGGTCTGATCCGATGAATTGTCCGAGGGAGCGTTCGGACTGGGAGTATCCACTTCCTTCAACGCAGCCTGCAGCTTGGCTCTGGAGTTCGTCAAATCCTGCAGCAACTCCGTCTGGCGGGCAAACTGGATAACGAACGCCTGGTCCTTGCCCGTCTTCAGCATCTGGTCGAGAAAGGTTCCGCTGGCAGCACGTTCCTCGTCAATCGCATCGCGCTGGCTGAAGCTGGTATCGATCAGCAGTCCCAGCGTCAGAGGAAGGTTCGCATCGATGTCGAAGTAACGGATCGTCTGCGGATGTCCATCGACCTGGAGCACGAAGTCTTCTTTGGTCAGGTTATGAACAAGTGCGCCTTTCTTATCCCTGACGACGACGGGCATATTTACAAGTCGGGCATCGACGGAGATGGTTGGTGTAGGCGAGCCGGAGGCCGGGGGCGATGCCGCTGGGGTTTGAGCTGCGGCCAGGCCAGCAAAGACCAGGAGAACTCCAAAGTAACGACCAAAAGGCGCATATCGAGCAGCGCAGATTCGCAACATATCGGTATAGACGACGATCGTTGCGCCAAGGTTCAAGTTAACGAAACCCTGCTTTTGTAACATCCAAAATTTCTACAGGCACCCATAAGTCTATAGACCTTCGTTCTTACGCCTCTCCTTGCGTTTCGTGGGAGGATAGAAGTGCTTCATAAAAGGCCAGTTGACTCAAACGGGTAAATACAGAAGAACGATTTTGATAAGAAGATTTCTTTGAAAACGAAAGTCGGAATGCTACGGTGCAAACAGAAACACCAAATGCAGCATCAGAATCAGAGAAAAGATAAGGAATGGGTTCTGATAGCGGTACACTTCTTCAGTTGAGATAACTTCTTTGAGGGCTTGGGTGCTCGATTCCCCACGACCGTGGATGTGGAAGGCTGGTCTGTCAGTGGCGCTTGTGGGTCTGGCGCTGACAGCGTCCTGGAGCCTCGTCCGCGGAACGCGTCTGGATGCGCTCATCATCACCGCGACCATCTGCGCGGGCGCCGCAATCGTTTTTTGGACCATTGAACGCGAGCGAGAGCGCAAGGCTGCTCATAAAGGTGTCGAAGATGCCGAATCGAAGTTCCTGGCAGCCGCGGAAGCCAGCCTGGATACTTTTTCCATCCTTGAAGCTGTCCGCGATCCGAACGGACGCATCACCGACTTTCGCTTCCAATATGTTAACGCCAATGCGGAAAAACTAACCGGGCGTCCGCGCGCGGAACTGCTTCAGCATAGCCTCTGCGACGCCATGCCCATCCTGAAGGCCGGGCCAATGTTTGACCGCTGCTGTCAGGTCGTTGAGACGGGAGTTCCCTTCAGCAAAGAGCTTCAGGTACCGGAAGGAAACCTACTCAAAGCCCCGTGGATTCGAGTGCAGGTAGTTCGCCTGTCGGATGGACTCGCCGTTACTGTAAGCGACATCAGCGAATCCAAGGCAACGCATCAGCGATACGAGCACCTGGTCGAATTTACCGATTCTGTCATCCAGAACGCCCCCTTCAGCATCATCGCTACCGACGTGAGCGGCACGATTACCGAGATGAATCTCGCCGCCGAAAAACTGACCGGCTATACACGTGAAGAGCTCATCGGCAAAGCGCCGTTGACAATTCTGCATGACGAGCGAGAACTGGCGGCGAAGGCCGGCGATGCTCTCGATATTGCCGACAGTATGGATCGCATCGGCTTTGAAGTTCTTTCCGCCGGTGCGGCAGCGGGTGAGATCGAAGAAAAAGAGTGGACCCTGGTCAAGCGCGATGGAAGCAAAATCCCCATCAATCTCGCAATGCGCGCTGTACGATCTGAAGCTGGCGAAGTGAGCGGATTTGTCGGCATCTCATTCGACATTACGGAACGCAGGCAGATGCTGCAGTACGTCACACATCTGGCAACCCACGACCAGCTGACCGGGTTGTTGGGCCGTGCTCTGTTGCGCGATAAGACCGTTGAAGCTGTCGAGCGAGCACGCAGATACGGCACCAAGGTTGCGCTCTTTGTCATCGATCTGGATCAGTTCAAGCGCATCAACGACTCGCTCGGCCATACTTCCGGCGATCAGATTCTCATTGAAGCAGCCAATCGCCTGCGGCGTTCCGTGCGCAGTACTGATATTGTGGCCCGCGTTGGAGGCGATGAGTTCGTCGTGGTGATGACTGACATCACCAGCCTTGCCGACGTTGATTTGTGCGCTGTCAATCTGGTGAGCAAGTTTGCGCCGGAGATCGACATCGACAATCACCTGGTGAACGTCACCGCCAGCATCGGCGTCTGCGTCTATCCAGACTTTGCATCCGACGCGAAGCATCTGTTGAAGCGTGCCGACTCCGCGATGTATGCGGCGAAAGAGAATGGACGCAACCAGCATCAGATCTTCAGCGAAGACATGCTCAAAGAGACAGCCGACCGGCTGATGATGGAGCATGCTCTTCGCCATGCCCTTGCGAACGGTGAGTTATCGCTTCACTATCAGCCGCAGCTCTCGCTGACGACCGGCATGATTACAGGCATGGAGGCGCTGCTTCGCTGGAAGCATCCGCGACTGGGCAATGTACCTCCTGCACAGTTCATCCCCCTGGCAGAAGAGACAGGCCTGATTGTTCCCATCGGCGAATGGGCCTTTATGACCGCATGCCGCGAAGGCAAGGCGCTACAGGATGAAGCTGGATCCGATCTCACTGTCTCCGTCAATCTCTCGCCACGTCAGCTGCAGCAACGCAATTTAGTGGATGTGATCGCGCACGCACTCGCCAGCAGCGGACTTGCTGCGCGCAACCTTGAGATTGAGATCACAGAGAACATGCTGATGGTGAACTCCGACGGCAATCTTGAGAAGCTGCAAAAGATTCGTGAGCTCGGCGCACGCATCTCCATCGACGATTTTGGCACCGGCTTCTGCAGCTTCTCCTACCTGCTGCAATATCAGGTCGACCGACTGAAGATTGATAAAAGCTTCGTCAAGCAGGCTGGAACCGACCCGAACGCTGCCGCCGTTGTTCGAACCATCATTGCCATGTCTCATGGCCTGGCGATCCGGGTTGTTGCTGAGGGAGTCGAAACCGAAGAGCAGCTGCGCTTCCTGATGCGCCGTAAATGCGATGAAGCACAGGGAAACTATATTGGCCTCCCTGTGCCTGCCTACGAGTTCACCGACTCGATCCGCGATTGTAATGTGGTGGGTGCTCTACAAACTTCCGATTCTGGACGTTACACCATCTGACGCTGTTTGATGAAGTGATAGATACCCAGCAGGATGACTGCGCCCAGCAACGACATGATGAACCCGGCTGATTGTCCTTCCTGATAGTGTCCTACCAGGCGGCCGAGGAAGGTTCCGACGAAGGATCCGGCAATGCCCAGGACCATCGTAATAAGAATGCCGCCAGGATCTTTACCCGGCATGATCAATTTAGCGAGCGCACCAACAACGAGACCGATCAGGGCTGTCCACAACAGACTCAACATAAAGGTCCTCCATGCTTCAGATTGTGTCCGGATTTCTCCGGACGATTCGCAAGTGCAGATAAGCATACCGGCGAACGCGCAAAATGGAATAGTAAATTCGCACCCGGCTTGCATATTTGCCCCCTACCTATAAGCCGAGGCTGCGATTCCTTCGCGCTACAGATTCATCTAACTGTTTATGAACCATCACGAGATCCATCCCGGCGTACAGGTAGGACATGTTCACCTGAAGGTAGCTAACCTTGAGCGCGCCCTCAATTTCTACCAGAACGTTCTTGGTTTAAAAGTCACACAGCGAATCGGCAACTCTGCTGCCTTCCTCTCCGCTGGGGGCTATCATCACCACATCGGGCTGAACACATGGGAGAGCCGTGATGGAGAGCCACCTGCTCCCGGCACCACTGGGCTGTATCACCTCGCGCTTCTCTACCCTGATCGCGCAGCGCTTGGCGATGCCTTGAAACGCCTTCTCAAAGCCGGTATTCAACTCGACGGAGCAGCGGACCACGGCGTAAGCGAAGCACTCTACCTTCGCGATCCCGACGGCAATGGTGTTGAGCTATATCGCGATCGGCCCAAAGACGAATGGCCACGAGATGCTCATGGCGAGTTGGCCATGTACACGCGTCCGCTCCATCTTGAGTCTCTGCTTGCAGAAGCTCAATAAGCCTGCAGTAGATTGATCGGAATGCGCACCTGGAAGCACGTGCTGTGCGGTACCGATTCCATCGCGACAGAACCTGCATGCTTGTTGACGATGCGCTGTACCGTATCTAGCCCAAGACCCATCGCCGTGCCTAACGGCTTCGTTGTAAAGAACGGTTCGAAGATGCGGGACTGGATAGCTGGATCAATCCCGGTTCCGTCATCTTTTACCTCGACGATCATCGTCTGCCCGGTTTGACGAATCGCAATCGTTAGCGCTCCCTGATCGTGCATCGCATCCAGCGCATTCTCAATCAGTGCCGACCACACCTGATTCAATTCGCTGCCATATGCGCTTACTCGCGAAAGGTCCGGCTCAAACTCCAGCTTCGTTATCACACGGCTCATGCGCGAGCGGAACATCGCCAGCGTATTCTCGATCGACTGCGCCAGATCGATCTCCTGTATCGGCGCCTGATCCATAAACGAGTAGCCACGAATTGCACTGATCAATTCGAAGATACGCTCGCTTGAATCCACAACCGTATCCGCCATCGCCTCCACGCGCAGCGAATTGGCAAAGGTGCTGATCGTGGCAGGCAATACCTGCGCGTTGATTTGCGATGCAAGCTGATCGAGCATCTCGACCGATACCCGCATCTCCGCAAGTACCGGACCGATATCCCACGGCGATGGCACATGATGTTGCTCCAGCCAGCGCACCATGGCCTCTTCCTGGTCGCTTGCCTCAAGCGGGCTCTTAGGAATCGGAGAAAAACTTTGCGCGCTCTTCACCTGCTTCCGCACATCGCGTGCCCAGGCGTTGTAACGCTCCATCTCCTCCTCAGATGCGAATAGCCTGCCGAGACGATACTTCGCCTCGTCTGCCTCGCCCAATCCAGCAGCGATCATCGAGGCGGAGCGCTGTGCAGCGGAAGCGGGATTGTTCAACTCATGCGACAGGTTCGCAGCAAGCTTACCTAATGCGAGCAGCTTCTCAGCCTGCTCATCCATACGCGTAAAGTCGCGGACACGATCCAGCAGCAACGTTACACAGCGCTGCGCCATCGACGGAATCACACACAACATCTCGTCGAAGAGATCCTCGTGGACGTCCAGAACCCATACTGGTCCCACGCTGCGTCCATCCGCCCCCCATGTCTTCATACGCGAGAACGGCAGCTTCCCCGTAACTCGCGACGTGCGCCCCACGAAGCGGGCCACCGGACCAGACTTTCGCCGGTGCGCCATAACGTCGCCGCGCAGAATGATGTTCATGTGGAACGCGAGCTCGTTCTCGCAGAAGATCAATGCCCCGTCTTCACCGACACGCTCTGTGCTGTGCGTTGCCAGCCAGCGATACTCTGAGTCGGCCAGTCCCTCCAGAGCAGGCACGGTGCGCAACGCCTCGACGATCTTGTCCAACGAGGTAGGCGTCTCTGGTGCAGCAGCAAGCACGCGGCCGATAGCCTGCGGCGAAGTGGGAAGATCGAATGTCGTCTCGGTAGCGATTGCAGGGCTCCTTTTCGCGCGTGGCGATACTTAGACTAAACCAGAAATGCCAGCGCCGAGGGATTCACACCTTTAGATGCGCGTCTAGCTGCTGCGCCTCACAATTCCCCCGCGACCGGCACCGTTTGCAACCGCCTTCGGCGCAGTCAGAATATCGTCATCTTTCCGCAACGCCACCAGCACCTTACGTTCATTCGTCGTATCCCACAACCGAATCCCGCCGAGCACCGCATTGCTGTTGTCCCCGAGAATCACATGCGCAGGAAGGTCCTTCATCAGCTTGGCGTTGCCGCCACCTAACAGGACGTAGTCGCATACCAGTGCAGCCTGCAGGCGAGCAATGACATCCAGCACGGATTTACGCCACTCCTTCTTACCACGCTCCTCAAGGCCCTCTTTGCCGAGATATTCCTCATACGTGCGCCCCTTCCTGTAAGGCAGATGCGCAAGCTCCAGCGGAACCACGACGCCCTCGTAGATCATCGCCGACCCCAGCCCTGTGCCTGTTCCCAGAAAGAGCATACGCCCGCCACGATAACCACCGAGTGCCTGCATCGCTGCGTCATTGATAAAGCGCAGCGGCTTGTTGAAGGACTTTTTGTACTGGAAGTCGATCCAGCCTGGCGCAAGATTGTGCGGTTCAGCCAGTGGGTGATCGTGCGAAACCGGCCCCGGATAGCCAATCGAAACGCAATCATATTTCCAGCTGCGCGTCGCCTGCTTCACCTGCTCCACCATCATCTTCGCCGTCAACGTCGGCCCTGAAGGGATCTTCAAGGGGACTCGCTGGCTCGTGGACGACACCTTCACATTGGTGCCTCCGACATCAATTACAAGAACCTCTTTCATGCGGAAAAGCATATCGCGCCACGCCACAAGGATGGAACTCGTATCCGCAAAACACCTATTCCCATGCAATGCCCGGACATTGTCAGGCGATAGAACTTCCTTGGAAATCACCCCATCTGCCGCTCCATTACGCCGGGGTTCCACTTCTTACCATCTTTTATCGAGTCGTAAAAATCACCTTACTGCCCGCCCAAGCCTGCAAATAAACCACTGAAAAGTAATTACTTATATCTCAATAAATAAATTGATTGACAATCGTATGCTTGAAAAAATATATTGGTGATGGTTACTACTAACGTCTAAGGAGAAATTTTATGCGTAAAGCAATTCTGGCTGCACTCGCCCTGTCCCCCGTCCTGCTTCACGCTCAAGCAAATTCGCTTACCCAACCGAAGACCACTCTTGAATCGCGCCTTGCCACTCCGAAAGAGATTACTGACGCTGTCGACCGTGGAGCCGCAACGGCAACCACTCCTCGTCGCGTCTCCACCGGCGTCGTTGCTCCCAAGCTCATCCACGTCATTGACGTAGCCACAGAAAGCCCCTCCCCTTTCAACTATGCAGGACCTCGCATCGTTGTAGTCGGCATGATCGTCGGCACCGATGGCGTTCCCACCGACCTGAAGATCGTTCAGTCGGCCGGCCCGCTTGTCGACAAGGACGTACTTGCTGCTGTCAGCCAGTACCGCTTCAAGCCCGGCACGGTCAGCGATCAGCCGGTCGCCATTCCGCTGAACCTGTCGATCAACCTTGTTCCGCCGTCATATCGCTAAGACAAAATTTTCAGCTGGACAATCATGAGGCGGGCTCGATTCGAGTCCGCCCTTTACTTTATGCAGCTTAGTGCTGTAGACACACGAAGGCGTCGCGTTTCAAGTCGAAAACGCATAAAGGTTTATTGCTGACGAGCGGGTTGTTCCGGTGGACTCTTCTGCAGAGTGCTCGATGAGCTCGGCTTTAGGACGAGAAAGACGAGAATCGCTCCAACAATAAAAGCTACCGCAATAACAAAGAGAGCGGAGCTTGGTCCCTTACTTCGATCCGGCGAAGATGGCAATGTCATAAGCACAATAAACCACGCTAAATGTGCGTGGCATCTCCCATGACTGCAACAATCGTTCATGGATCACTTTAGGGATGTGATGGCGCTCACCTGATTTGAAATATGCATGTTTCGATAACGCATTCAAAGAAAGAGGGTGGACTCTTTCGAGTCCACCCTCAGTTTTGCGCGAAACGAGTTTCGCCGGACGTGTAGCCTTACTCGGCGGCCATCTCTTCCTGCTCGCCTTCCATGCGCATTGCCTCAAGCTCGCGCTCTTCGGCGTCGTGCGCTTCCTGGACCTCGGCCTGGACCTGAGCTGCCGCTTCCTCAAGCTCTGGTGAGAGCTGGACGTTGCGATAATACTCCATGCCCGTGCCGGCAGGGATCAGGCGGCCGACGATGACGTTCTCCTTGAGACCCTTCAGCGTATCCACCGAGCCATTGATCGAAGCCTCGGTAAGGACGCGGGTAGTCTCCTGGAAGCTGGCGGCCGAGATGAAGCTGTCGGTCGACAACGACGCCTTCGTGATGCCGAGCAGCAGCGAGCGACCGATCGCGGGCTTGCCACCGTTCATCAGCACACGCTGGTTCTCTGCATTGAAGCGGAAGCGATCCGTCTGCTGGTCGATGAGGAAAGTGGTATCGCCCACCTCTTCAACCTTCACCCAGCGGAGCATCTGCCGAACGATGACCTCGATGTGCTTATCGGAGATAGCCACACCCTGCAAGCGATAGACTTCCTGGATCTCGTTCACCAGGTACTGCTGCAGTGCGCGCTCGCCGAGCACCTCAAGGATGTCGTGCGGGTTGCGCGGTCCGTCGATCAGCGCATCACCTGCACGAAGACGCTCGCCTTCCTGCACGTTGACGTAGACGCCACGCGGAACCGAGTATTCCTCTTCCTGGCCGTTGTCGGCCGTGACGTAGACCTTACGCTGTCCCTTGGTGACATCGCCGAAGCGAACCACACCGTCGATCTTCGAAATGATCGCTGGATCACGTGGCTTGCGGGCCTCGAACAACTCGACGACGCGCGGCAGACCGCCGGTGATGTCCTTCGTACGCGTGGTTTCGCGCGGGATCTTCGCTAGCACATCGCCGGGCGAAAGCTCGTCGCCATCGGCCACCATCAGGTGAGCGCGGCTCGGCATCAGGTAGCGCTTATTACCCTGCGCAGACTTGATGACGATGGTCGGCTGACGCTTCTCATCCGGAGAATCCGCAACGACCAGACGCGAAAGGCCGGTGACCTCGTCGATCTCATCATGCAGTGTGACACCCTCCTGCAGGTCCTTGAACTGAACTGTACCTGCAATCTCCGTAAGGATGGAGAAGGTGTAGGGATCCCACTCGCCGAGACGATCGCCGAGTGCAACGGTTGCGCCGTCTTCGACCTTCAGCTTCGCGCCGTAGACGATCGCATAGCGCTCCTTCTCGCGGCCCTTGTCATCGACGATTGCGATCGAGCCATTACGGTTCATCGCAACCAGATCGCCGGTCTTCGAGCGAACAGTGACGAGGTTGATGAAGCGCACCGTTCCAGCATTCTTCGCCTCAATGTGCGAGGTGTCAGAGACGCGCGATGCCGTTCCACCGATGTGGAAGGTACGCATCGTGAGCTGCGTTCCAGGCTCGCCGATGGACTGCGCCGCGATAACGCCAACGGCTTCGCCCATCTCAACCATCTTGCCCGAACCGAGGTTACGGCCGTAGCACAGGATGCAAGCACCGCGCTTGGACTCGCAGGTGAGCACAGAGCGGATCTTCACCTTCTCGATACCGGCAGCCTGGATTGCGCTTGCCAGATCTTCGTCGATCTCCTGGTTGACGTCGACGATCACGTTGCCCTCGAAGTCCTTGAGCTTCTCGAGAGACACGCGGCCAATGATACGGTCGCGCAGCGGCTCGATGGTCTCGCCTGCTTCGATGATCGGGGTGACATAGATACCTTCCACCGTGCCGCAATCCTTCTGCGAGATGATGACGTCCTGTGCCACATCGACCAGACGGCGAGTCAGGTAGCCCGAGTCCGCGGTCTTCAGAGCGGTATCCGCAAGGCCCTTACGTGCGCCGTGCGTTGAGATGAAGTACTGCAGAACGGTCAGACCTTCGCGGAAGTTCGCGGTGATCGGCGTTTCGATAATTTCACCCGACGGCTTCGCCATCAGACCACGCATACCCGAAAGCTGACGGATCTGCTGCTTCGAACCACGAGCACCGGAGTCGGCCATGATGTAGATCGGATTCATGGCTCCTTCCTTGTCCGCCTTCTTCATGTTGGCGAACATCTCGTCGGCGACCTTTTCCGTCACACCCGACCACATCTGGATGACCTTGTTGTTACGCTCACCATTGGTGATCGCGCCGTCAAGATACTGCTGCTGCACGTTGATGACCTGCTTTTCAGCATCGGCAACCGTGGTGTACTTCGACTCCGGAATGACCATGTCGTCCAGACCGACCGACAGCCCCGAACGCGTTGCATAACGGAAGCCAAGATCCTTGATGCGGTCCAGCGTCTTCACCGTGACCTCAAGACCGAGGTTCAGATAGCAGTAGTTCACCAGCTGGCCGATTCCCTTCTTCTTCAGCAGGCCGTTGATATACGGCATGCCCTCGGGGAGCGCGTCGTTCAGGATCGCGCGGCCAACCGTGGTGCTGATGTACTGCTTGTTGAACTCGACAGGCTCGGTGTGCGTGATGTCCTGATCGTCGTAGGCTGTGGTCATGTCGAGCACAGGGCCGGTGTAGCGCAGACGAATCGGCGTCAGCGTCTCCACCTGCTTGGCCTCGAGCGCCATCAGCACTTCTTCGATGTTCGCAAAGACGCGGCCTTCACCCTTCGCGCCAATCTTGGCCTTGGTCAGGTAGTACAGGCCAAGCACCAGGTCCTGCGTCGGAACCGTAATCGGCTGACCCGATGCGGGGGAAAGGATGTTGTGCGATGCCAGCATCAGTACCGAAGCCTCGATCTGCGCCTCAGGCGAGAGCGGAATGTGCACAGCCATCTGGTCGCCGTCGAAGTCTGCGTTGAAGGCGGTGCAGACCAGCGGGTGAATCTTGATGGCCTTACCTTCGACCAGCACAGGCTCGAAGGCCTGAATGCCGAGGCGATGCAACGTCGGAGCGCGGTTCAGCAGGACCGGATGATCCTTGATGACCTCTTCGAGGATGTCCCACACGATAGGCTCCTGCAGCTCCACCATCTCCTTGGCCTGCTTGATGGTCGTGCAGTGGCCCGTCTGCTCCAGACGGTGATAGATGAAGGGCTTGAAGAGCTCAAGCGCCATCTTCTTCGGCAGACCGCACTGGTGCAGCGCGAGCTCAGGACCAACGACGATCACCGAACGGCCCGAGTAGTCCACGCGCTTACCGAGCAGGTTCTGACGGAAGCGGCCCTGCTTGCCCTTGAGGGTGTCGGAAAGCGACTTCAGCGGACGGTTGTTTGCACCGCGCAACACGCGGCCACGGCGGCCGTTGTCGAACAGCGCATCGACGGCCTCCTGCAGCATGCGCTTTTCGTTGCGCACAATGACCTCAGGCGCATGAAGATCCATGAGCTTCTTGAGGCGGTTATTACGGTTGATCACGCGGCGATACAGATCATTCAGGTCTGAGGTCGCGAAACGGCCACCGTCCAGCGGCACCAGAGGACGAAGCTCCGGCGGAATCACGGGGATTACGTCGAGGATCATCCACTGCGGCAGGTTGTCCGACTTGCGGAAGGCCTCGACGATCTTGAGGCGCTTCGAATACTTAAGCTTCTTCTGCAGCGATGATTCCTGCTTCATGCGCTCGCGCAGCTCGGTCGCGAGCTCTGCGACGTCAACGCGTTTCAACAGCTCCTTGATCGCCTCGGCGCCCATCATGGCCTTGAAGCCGGTGGGGCGATACTGCTGGTCGAGCTCACGGAACTTGGTCTCGTCCTTGATGACCTCGCGCTCCTTCACCGGAGCGTCGCCCGGATCGACGACAACGTAGGACTCGAAGTAAAGCACAGCCTCCAGCTCGCGCAGCGAGATGTCCAGCAGGTGGCCGATACGCGAAGGCAGGCCCTTGAAGAACCACACGTGCGAGCAGGGCGAAGCCAGCTCGATATGGCCCAGGCGCTCGCGGCGAACCTTCGAGAGCGTCACCTCGACGCCGCACTTGTCGCAGATCACGCCGCGATGCTTCATGCGCTTGTACTTGCCGCAGAGGCACTCCCAGTCCGTGATGGGTCCAAAGATGCGGGCGCAGAACAGGCCATCGCGCTCAGGCTTGAAGGTACGGTAGTTAATGGTTTCCGGCTTGGTAACTTCGCCGTGAGACCAGCTGCGGATCTTCTCCGGGCTGGCAAGCTGAATCTTGATCGCGTCGAAGTCAGCGATCGGTCCGGTCAATTCGAAGGGGCTGGAGCGGAACATATTTTGCGTCTCCCTTATTTCTGCGCATGCAGTGCAGCATCACGCTGCGGTTGCTGAATCCTTTGCGATAACTCGCGGCGTATCGCGTTGCCGCACTTCTGGTGCTGTTGCTCAATTTCAGTTGTCGTGCCGCTCAATTGAGGGTGAGCAGCGCTCCGGGAAGTTGCCCTCCCGGAGTCCCTTTGGTTTCGTTAATCGGCTGCTGCAACTGCGGGCAGCGGCTGTTTCTTCTGATCGGCCTGCTTGACCAGTTCAACGTCCAGGCAGAGTGACTGAAGCTCGCGGATCAGCACGTTGAACGACTCCGGCACGCCGGGCTCAATCGCAGCTTCGCCCTTGACGATGGCCTCGTAGATCTTCGTACGGCCATAAACGTCGTCAGACTTGGCAGTGAGCAGCTCCTGCAGGATGTAAGCCGCACCGTAGGCCTCAAGCGCCCAGACTTCCATCTCACCGAAGCGCTGTCCGCCGAACTGCGCCTTACCACCAAGCGGCTGCTGGGTGATCAACGAGTACGGTCCGATCGAACGAGCGTGGATCTTGTCGTCCACAAGATGCGACAGCTTCAGCATGTAGATGTAGCCAACCGTAGCCGGCTGCTCAAACGCATCGCCTGTCATGCCGTCGATCAGCGTCGACTTGCCCGACGTGGGCAGGCCCGCCGATGCCAGCAGCGCCTTGATCTCGTTCTCGCGCGCGCCGTCGAAGACCGCCGTGCCGAACCAGATACCGCGCTTCATGCCGGCGGCAACACGCAACGTCTGCTCGTCATCCAGCTTCAGCAGCTGATTCAGAGCAGCCGTGCCAGCGAAGCGCGCCTTGAAGAGCTCGCGGACTTCGTTCGCCGACTGCATCTTCGCAGCAGCCTCGGCCACCTGCTGACCCAGCTCATGAGCGGCCCAGCCCAGGTGCGTCTCGAGAATCTGTCCGACGTTCATACGCGAAGGCACGCCCAGCGGATTCAGGACGATCTCGACCGGCGTTCCATCCGGGAGGTACGGCATATCCTCCTCAGGCAGAATGCGAGCGATAACACCCTTGTTACCGTGGCGTCCGGCCATCTTGTCGCCGACCGAAAGCTTACGCTTCATCGCAACATAGACCTTCACCATCTTGATCACGCCAGGCGCAAGCTCATCGCCCTTGCCCATCTTGTTGATCTTCTCGTTGGTGATCTTGCGCAGTACGTCGATCTGGCGCGAGGTCATCTCCTCGATCTCGTCGATCTGCTCGTTGACGCGCGGGTCCTTGTCGGCGTAGCGAATACGCTTCAGGTTACGCGTCGAAATCAACTCGATCGTATCGCGGTTCAGAATCTCGCCCTTCGAGAGCAGCTTCTTGTTCGTGCGCTCGTCATGCAGGTCAGCCTGGACTTCCTTGCCGCCAAGAATCGCCTCAAGACGCTTCAACCGCTCGTCCGTAAGAATACGAATCTCATCGGCGAGGTTGCGCTCGAGCTTCTCGATCTGCTCCTGTTCGATCTGCTTGGCGCGCTCGTCCTTCTCCTGTCCCTTGCGGGAGAAGATGCGAACGTCGACCACCGTTCCCTCGATTCCGGGAGGGCAGGTCAGCGAAGCGTCACGTACGTCGCCGGCCTTCTCACCGAAGATGGCGCGCAGCAGCTTCTCTTCGGGAGTGAGCTGCGTCTCGCCCTTCGGCGTTACCTTGCCGACGAGGATGTCGTTGTGGCCGATCTTCGCGCCGATGCGGATGATGCCCGACTCGTCGAGATCACGCAGCGCGTGCTCCGACACGTTCGGAATATCGCGCGTGATCTCTTCCGGTCCCAGCTTCGTGTCGCGCGCCTCAATCTCGAACTCCTCGATGTGGATCGAGGTGTAGTAGTCCTCGCGGACCAGTTTCTCCGAGATCAGGATCGCGTCCTCGAAGTTGTAACCACGCCACGGCATGAAGGCCACCAGCACGTTACGGCCAAGGCCAAGCTCGCCCTGCTCCGTGCACGGACCGTCCGCGATCACCTGCCCCTTCAGCACGCGGTCGCCCTTGCGGACCACCGGCTTCTGGTTGATGCAGGTGTTCTGGTTCGAGCGCTTGAACTTCGTCAGCTGGTAGATGTCCGAACCAACCTCACGCGACAGCTGTGTCGGATGGTGCTCGCCTTCGACGCGCACGATGATGCGCTCGGAGTCGACCGAATCCACGATGCCGTTACGCTTGGCCAGAATGACAGCACCGGAGTCGCGCGCCGTGACGCCTTCCATACCGGTTCCGACAAACGGAGCCTCGGAAACCAGCAGGGGCACCGACTGACGCTGCATGTTCGCACCCATCAGAGCGCGGTTCGCATCGTCGTGCTCGAGGAACGGTACCAGCGAAGCGGCAACTGAAACCAGCTGCTTCGGCGAAACGTCGACATAGTCAACTTCAGCCTTATTTACCAGCACGAAGTTGCCCTGACGGCGAGCATCGACAATGTCCTGAACGATGTTCCCCTTCTCATCGAGCTCCACGTTCGCCTGTGCGATCGTGTGACGATCCTCTTCCCATGCCGACAGGTAGAAGCTGAATGGAGTGACATCCATCGTGCGCTTCTTGTCCTTCTTCAGCTGGTCGTTGATCTTCTTCGCCTCGTTGATCTCAAGGTAGTCGCCCTGGCGCAGGCCGCTCTCACCCGCGTTGGACACCTGCACGTAGTCGAGAACCTTGCCTTCCTTGACGCGGCGGTACGGCGATTCGATGAAGCCGTACTCGTTGATGCGCGCAAAGCAGCTCAGCGACGAGATCAGACCGATGTTCGGACCTTCCGGCGTCTCGATCGGGCAGATACGGCCGTAGTGTGTCGGGTGCACGTCGCGGACTTCGAAGCCCGCTCGCTCACGCGACAGACCACCAGGCCCAAGGGCCGACAAACGGCGCTTGTGTGTGATCTCCGACAGAGGATTCGTCTGATCCATGAACTGCGACAACTGCGACGATCCGAAGAACTCGCGGATCGCAGCCATCACCGGCTTCGCGTTGATCAGGTCGTGCGGCATCGCCGTCGACATCTCCTGATACACGCTCATCTTTTCCTTGATCGCGCGCTCCATGCGAACCAGGCCGATGCGGAACTGGTTCTCCATCAGCTCGCCCACCGCACGGACGCGACGGTTGCCAAGGTGATCGATGTCGTCGACCACGCCGATGTTCTTACGCAGCTTCAGCAGGTACTTGATCGTGCCGTAAAAATCCTCCGGGGTCAGCGTGCGACGATCGAGCGCTGTGGCCTCTGCGTTCTCATACAGCTTGATGTTGAACTTCAGACGGCCCACGCGCGAGAAGTCATACTTGCGCGGATCGAAGAACATGCCCTCAAACAGAGCCGTGGCCGTGTCCAGGGTTGGCGGGTCACCCGGACGCAGCTTGCGGTAGATCTCGATCAGAGCCTCTTCGGGCTTGCGCACCGAGTCACGGCGCAGCGTGTTCGTGATGATGTTGCCCACGTCATCGCGCTCCGGGAAGAAGACCTCGAAGCTGCTCACGCCCGACTGCAGAATCTTGTGCAGCTTGTCGGCAGTCAGCTCCTGGTTCGCTTCGTAAAGCAGCTCGCCGGTCGTCAGATCGACCACATCAGCGGCCGTCATCGCACCATCAAACTCCGAGGTTTCCACCTCGACCGCTTCGATCTTGTGCGAGCGCAGACCCTTCATCGAGTGCGCCGAAATCTTACGCGTCGCCGGAGCAATCTCCTCGCCCTTCACCGTGATCGCGCCAGCCGGACGCGTGCCCTGCAGGTTGGTCGGCGTGCCCTCGGGCGCGACCTTCCAGCTCAGCTTGCCGTCCTTCACGTTGATCGTGTCGACCGTGTAGAAGGTCTTCAGAATCTCCTCGTCCGTGCGCAGGCCAAGAGCACGCAGAAAGATCGTGCCCAGGAACTTACGCTTGCGGTCGATGCGAACATACAGCGTGTTCTTCTGGTCGTACTCGAACTCCACCCAGCTGCCGCGGTACGGAATGATCTTGCCGAGGAAGTAGGTACGGTTGTTCGCCGTCTCGAAGAAGACGCCGGGCGAACGGTGCAGCTGCGAAACGATGACGCGCTCCGTACCGTTCACGATGAAAGTGCCGTTGGCTGACATCAGCGGAATATCGCCGAAGAAGACTTCCTGCTCCTTCATATCGCGCAGGGTCTTCACACCCGTCTCCGGGTCCTTGTCGTAGATCTTCAGGCGGATGGTCACCTTCAGCGGAGCCGAGTAGGTCATGCCGCGCTCTTCGCACTCAGCCTGGTCGTACTTCAGCTGCAGACCCACGGGGTCGCCGCACTTGGTGCAGAAGTCAGGAGTGTTCTTGTTGTAGGTTCCGCAGAAGTTGCAAAGTACGTCGCCCGGATGGAACGGGTCGGTGATCACCATGTGGCCGCAGTGCGTGCAGGCCGTGCGCAGGTGGTTCAGCCCCTTGAGGTAGCCGCACTTGCACTCCCAGTTGCCGATGGAGTAATCGACAAACTCGAGCTCCGATACATTGCGGAAATCGGTGATCGGGAAGACCGACGTAAACACAGACTGCAGGCCGTTGTCCTCACGCTCCTGCGGCAGCTTGTCCATCTGCAGGAAGCGCTCGTAGCTGCGACGCTGCACCTCGATAAGATTGGGAATCTCGATTGCGGTTGGAATCTTGGAAAAATCTAGACGGCTGCGGATCGCGCGCATTTCGCTGTTGTTCTGACCAGACATGCTCTCTCCCTGAAAACTGAACCTTCGAGGTCCTCCCCGAAGCCGGTTGCAACCGTCTCCGCGAAGGGGAGAGCCCGGTCCAGGCCCTCCTGGTTATTTCCCTGCGCCTCAAGCTTCTTCGGGTCCGGCCACCCTCGACTGCGGCCACCCGTGCGCAAAATCTTTTGGTCCTGCCCCGCCCGATCTGGGCGATAATTCTTCAAACTTTTCACAGCATGCATTCGCCTGCTGCCGGCGGAATCTGCTATAAGGAACGCGTACCGGCCGTTTGTGGCCCGCCCTCAAGGGGTCGAAGTGCTTGAAAACACGGCAAAGCGCTCATAGGGACAGCTTGCCCCACGAGCGCAAAGGTCGACTTGTGCACTATTTCGATCGTAATGAGATGAATGTCCGCCGCCATTTTGAGGCTCGCCTTGCCCCAAATTCGCTGCTGTCTGCCTGAAACCTGTTGCACTATACGCATCCGCCGCTAGATACGCATAATGGCCGGCCCCCTAACCCCTTTCTTCTTTAGGGGATGGACCGGAGTACCACCGAATGCACGATATTTTGCGATTTACCCGAATCTTTTGTTCGCCCGTGTAGCACAACGAGGCGGAACGAATCTTCTCTAGCAATAAAGAATACCTCGTTCCGCCCGGAAGTGCAACTACCAGAAAAACTACTTGATCTCGACGGTAGCAATGCCCTCGAACTTCTTCGCGATCGCAGCCGCGTCGTCCTTCGAGACATTCTCCTTCAAAGGCTTGGGAGCGCCGTCCACCAAGTCCTTGGCTTCCTTCAGACCAAGAGCGGTGACTTCGCGTACAGCCTTGATGGTGTTGATCTTGTTCGCGCCTGCATCCTTCAGGATGACGGTGAACTCGGTCTTCTCTTCTGCTGCAGGAGCAGCTGCGCCGCCGCCTGCCGCCGGAGCGACCGCAACGGCTGCAGCTGCAGCCGAAACGCCAAGGCGCTCCTCAAGCTTCTTCACCAGAGCCGAAGCCTCGAGCAGGCTCAGGCTAACAATCTGATCTTCCAACTGCTGAATGTCTGCCATGTTTATCTCCAATTACTTCTGAACTTGTACTGCCGATTACCTCGCCCGAAGCCTTGTTCCGCTCCGGTTGTCCAGCCCCTTCAGGGTTTCCGTTGCGCCCAGACAAGCGCACCCTCAAGAGAACTGAACGAAACCTTACCCCTCAGCAGGCGCCGCGTCTGCCGCTTCGCCAGCCTGCGATGCCGTCGCATTCTCCGGCTGCGCTGCGCCCGAAGGCTGCTCGCCAGCCGCAGATTCCTCTGCATGAGCCTCAGCCACAGGAGCTGCCGCCTCGGCCTTCGCCGCCGGAGCCGCACCCGTGAACTTGCCCTTCTCCACGCCCTGGTTGATCACCACAGCCAGATCGCGTCCGGTCGCATTGATCACCGTCGCCAACCGCTGCGCAGGAGCATTGATAAGGAACAGCAGCTTGGCAAAGATCTCTTCCTTGCCCGGCATCGTTGCCAGCTCACCAATCTGTTGAACCGTCAGGACTTCGCCGTCTACGATTCCCAGCTTGAAGGTGAACTCCGAGTTCTCCTTGACCCAGCTCGAGAGAGCCTTGGCCAGCGCTACCGGATCGCCCGAGGTGTACGCAACCGAGTTCACACCCTTCAGGCCCTTCAGAGCCGCCTCGATCTTCGTTCCCTCAGCCGACTTCGCCGCCAGCTTGTTCTTCACCACGTGATAGCTGCCACCGGCAGCACGAACCGTCTTGCGCAGGTCGAAGTCCTTCGACGCCGTCAGCCCGGTAAACGTACCGATAATAGCCGAGGTCGAGGTCTCCAGCTCTGCCGCGAGCTTCTTTACCTTATCCGACTTCTGTGATCTGGACAGTGCCATAAAATTCCTAGCCTTCACTGCTGGCCCTCAAACGCCAGCTGAAATTTGTGCGCCGCGCATCAGGCGGCAAAACCCGAACCGGCGCGTTTACGCCTTGCCGGCAGCCTCAGCCGCCGCGTAGTCCAGCTGAATTCCGGGGCCCATCGTCGAGCTCAGCGTCACGCCCTTGATGTACTTGCCCTTCGCCGCCGCAGGCTTCGCCTTCACCACGCTGGTGATGACGGTCGTCGCGTTGTCGATCAGCTTCTGCGGATCGAACGAAAGCTTGCCTACCGGAACGTGAACCAGAGCCGTCTTGTCGGTACGAAACTCAACCTTACCGGCCTTGATCTCTTTCACCGCCGAGGCCACATCCGTGGTCACCGTACCAGTCTTCGGGTTGGGCATCAGACCCTTCGGGCCGAGAACCTTACCCAGACGGCCAACCGACTTCATCATGTCGGGAGTCGCGATCAGCGCATCGAATGCCGTCCAGTTCTCTTTCTGAATCTTCTCAACCAGCTCTTCGCCACCGAAGAACTCAGCACCCGCGGCCTGTGCATCCTTCACCTTGTCACCCGAAGCAATCACAGCCACGATCTTCGTCTTACCCAGACCGTGTGGCAGAACCACCGTGCCACGAACCATCTGGTCAGCATGCTTGGGATCGACACCCAGACGCAGCGTCAGGTCGACCGTCTCATCAAACTTTGCGTACTTTGCTTTTTGCAGAAGCGGAACCGCATCCGCCAGAACGTAAGAACGGGGCTCAACGAGCGCACGCGCCTTCGCCAGATTCTTTGAAATCTTCCTAGCCATCTTTCCTCATCTCCCACCCCACTCGGATCACATCCCCGGGGCGTGGTAATCGACTGGTCTCGACGGCAAGTCGAGACACTCTTCTAAGTATGCCGAATTGTCCCAAATTTTGCAAATAAAACCTACTACATTAGCAACCTTTCTCCGATATGCAAGCCTGAACCCCTCTATAATCTCCGAATGCCCGACGCACCATCGCCCGTCTTCCGTCCGGACTCCCGCCCCGCCGATTCCCTCCGCCCCGTCCGCATCACCCCCGGCTTCGTTGCCATGGCCGAAGGCTCCGTCCTCATCGAGACCGGCAACACTCGCGTCCTCTGCAACGCCTCCGTCGAGCAGGGCGTCCCCGCCTGGCTCCGCAACTCCGGCCGCGGCTGGGTCACCGCCGAATACGGCATGCTCCCCCGCGCCACCCTTACCCGCACCCCCCGCGAGGCCGAGCGTGGCAAGATCGGCGGACGCACTCACGAGATCCAGCGCCTCATCGGCCGCAGCCTCCGCTCCGTCGTCGACATGAAGGCCCTCGGTGAGCGCACCGTCATCCTCGACTGCGACGTCCTCCAGGCCGACGGTGGAACCCGTACCGCCGCCATCTCAGGAGCCGCCGTCGCGCTCGCCATCGCGCTTCAGAAACTCGTCGCCGCCGGAACCCTCAAGGCCTCACCCCTGCGCCAGATGGTCGCCGCCACCTCCGTCGGTATCGTCGACGGCAACGTCCTGCTCGACCTCTGCTACGAAGAGGACTCACGCGCCACCGTCGACATGAACGTCGTCATGCTCGCCAACGGAGGCCTCGTCGAAACCCAGGCCACCGCCGAGAAGGACTTCTACTCACGCGCCCAGCTCAACGAGATGCTCGACTATGCTGAAAAAGGAATCCACCAGCTGCTCGCCGCGCAGCAATCCGCCATCCTCGCCGCACTCTAACCCACCAGGAAGCCACCCCATGACCAAACACGGCAAAGACAAGCAAGGCTCCAGCATTCACGAACTAGCTTCCCTCTGTTCCACCCTCGCCGTCGGGCTCTTTGTCATGAGCTTTCTCTTCCAGAACTTCGTCATTCCGTCAGCTTCCATGGCCAGCACCCTGCTGGTAGGTGACCATGTCGTTGTCGAACGGGTCTCCCTCTCGCCCTCTTCTTCTCTGCCGAACTTCATCCCTTACAGCGACCTCAAGCGCGACGAGCCCGTCGTCTTCTTTCGTCCCGCACCCAACGCTCAGGGCGACCATGACATTCTCATCAAGCGGGTCATAGGCATTCCCGGCGACCGCATCCACCTCCGTCATGGTGTTGTCTACCGCAACGGCGTTGCGTTACACGAGCCCTACGCCGCCATGCCCAACGCAACCAACTACGATCCCTATAACGACGACTTCCCCGCTCTTCCTGCCAACGAGGGACGCGACGTACTCGCAACATGGTCCGTCGACCTTCCCACTCACATCCAGGGCGAAGACCTCATCGTTCCTCCCGGTTACTACTTCATGATGGGAGACAACCGCACCAACAGCTTCGATAGTCGTTACTGGGGCCTCGTCCCACGCGCCAACCTTATCGGCCGGCCGCTCTTCGTGTACTGGTCCTTTAGGATGTCAGAAGAGCAGCAATATAAGACATCAACTGCCGACAAAACCAGCTTTGCTCTTCACGAGTTTCTCCATTTCTTCGACGAAACCCGCTGGGATCGCACACTCAAGAGAATTCAGTAGTCACAACTGATTAGTGGCAGGCGGCTACATCCTCAAACAGCCCACCTGGAATCGCCTGCGCCGCCATCCCCTGGGCGCACGTCAGAATCTTCTGGTCCAGCGCGTCATGATCCAGTGAGTCCGGGGACACATACGTCGCGGTCGTGCGTAGCGCGAGGAACCGGTCGCTCAGCTGATTCACCATCGAAGCCGCATTCTGCAGTAGGGGCAGCGCCTGCCTGTCTGACTCCGTTGTCGCCGTAGCCGAGGCCATCGCCAGCTTGTCGGTCGCCGTCCTGCGATACTCCCTCACCCAGCTCTCGTCGACTGGATTGTTCGTACGAATCGCATTCTCCAGCGCGCTACGCCACTCCCGCACCACCGAGAGCTGCTCCACCCCTGCCCGCAGAAACTCCCGCGTGAATCCCTTCTCCTCAGGCTTTGTCTGAGGCGCCACCTGCTGCACCACGACCGGAGCTGGCGCAGCAGGAGCAGGCAGTGTCAGCACAACACGGCTCCCTTCAAACCCCAGCGTCCCGCCCGTCACCCGGGCCAGCGCCTCGACATCCACATACGATCGCCCATTGCGACGAATCACCGTTGCCTGCCCCACGTGCCCCGTTACCGTCAACGATGTCGTCTGCGGCAACGCTGGCGGGACCGGACGCTGCGGAGCTGCAGTCTGGGCTACTGTCATCATCGGCAGCGCAAGAAAAAACAGAAGAACTCTCCGAGCCATCATCCGCAACTTCCCTCCAGGCACCCATCCATAGGATGCCCCAGAGAGCACGATAGCTACAGCCCTCTTTCCAGTCCGCCACGCAAAAATAAAGATGCCGCATGGGGCTTTCCCATGCGGCATCTCTCGTTGATAAGCGTTCGATAAGCTTCTTACTGGTCGTCCCAATCGCCGTCACCATCACCACGGCCACCGCCCCGCGCAAACAGGTCCGACATCACCTGCTCGTTGCTGTCGCAGGCATGGTTCAGGCACGGAAGCCCCAGACCCGCCTCAATCGTCTTCAGCAACGCGAAGTGATCGTACCGCTTCGAGCTCTGCACACCGCGTACACCGTAGTTCGTGTCCACGATCAGCAGTACCTGGTTAGTCTCCGGAACCGTCGCATAGTCGTTCTCATCCCACACCACCACAATGGCGGTGCGGCCCTCATGCCATACCGGCGACTTATGGATCGCATTCACCAGCCGCTTCACCGTCACGTCGCCGCGATAGATCAGCGCCGGGTTCAGTCCCGCCTGCGTTCCGTTGTCATTCGGGTCATAGTTGCAGAAGGCGCCGGCATTGCCGCGGCCATGCTGGTCGTTGCACTGGTTCGGCACGACAAACGAGTACTCCGGAACATGTCCCGAAGCCAGGTCCGCAAACAACCCGCGAGGCCCATCGAAGCCTACCGAGTTCTTCATCGAGTTCAGCGGATCCCATCCCTCCTGCACGCTTCTGAAATAAAGAAAAGGATTGTGCTTCACCGCATACAGCGCCACGATGTCGCTCTGCGAGAGCGCAGGGGTCTGCGCCGGAAGCACCTTGCTGAAGTCCGTGTTGTTCGTATAGAAGCCGTCGCTGATGTTGACCGTATCCGGATTCTCGGGCTGGCTCTCCTGATAGCTCTTCCAGCGCATGCCGTACGCCGCCAGCTGGTCGGCGATCGTCTTGCCGGTGATGTTCTTGTCCGCTGGAATGCTCTGCTTGCCGTCGATGTTGATCGTTCCTGGAGGGCCCTGTGTCTCGTTTGTGTAGTCGATCGCCGGAGTGGCGGCGTCTGTGCCCGTGCCCTCGATCGGGCAGATGATCGGACTGGCCGGGTTGTCCGTCGCTGGGATGCCGGACGCCAGGTTCGTCGTGCAGTTCTTGTTGTGCCAGTCAGGATAGTTGTCGGTGTGGACGCCGAAGTTCGATCCGCCCACGACCTCCAGATAGTTCGTCAGGCTCGGATGTGCAATGGCGAAGTAGTTGGTCGCCGTGTTCGCCGACTTCATATAGGCGTTGATAAACGGAGCATTCGGGTTGTTCACAATCTGCCCATACCCGTGGTTCTCCATCATGATCACGAAGACGTGATCCAGGTGAGGAATACTCTTGGCCGCGCTGCCCTCCTGCGCGTTCATGGAACCGGCCAGGGACGCAGCCAGCAAACATACCGCAACATTCTTTCCCGTCATATAAATGTTCTCCTAGTGCGAGAGAGCACATTCTCCATCCGCTCCTCTCGTCAGAGGAGAACCTATGCAGTCCGTATTGCCATCCAGTTACAGATCAACTCCAATTTCATGAAATCTTTGCGATCGACAGTCTGTCCCAGGACGTTCTCACCGACACAAATCCGGGCCAGATTTCCACAGAAATCCTGTCAAGCCCCGATGCACGTCAAGTTTTTTAGGACCAGTAACTTACATTTGCCGATTCATTCCCGCTCATCCGCTATTCTTAAAGAGGGATAGAGAAAGCGAGGCGCTTCCATCAGGTTCGGTAACAGAACGAGACCGACAAGGTAACCGTCCAAATAACTCTTTACAAAAGAATAGTTTGCACAAAAACAATATCGGTGGCTCCCCAGCTTCCCTCACCTGTAACGCAAGCTCCTCAACGCACTGTGTAAAATGAACCCCCATATCTAAACTTCAGGAGATACACAGCAATGCCGAAGCTGACCCCCGGTAAACTTGCAGGACTCAAGGCCGTATCCGACTCGCGCGGCGTTATCGCCGCCGCTGCCATGGACCAGCGCGGCTCCCTCCAGAAATCCCTTGCCAAAGAGCGCGGCGCCGCGGCCAACGCCGCCGACCTCGAGCAGTTCAAGATCAACGTCACCGAAGTGCTTACAAAGCATGCTTCCGCCATCCTCCTCGATCCCGAATATGGCCTGCCCGCCTCCAAGGAACGCAACAAGGCTGGTCTCCTGCTCGCCTATGAGAAGACCGGATACGACGCTGCCACCCCTGGCCGTCTGCCCGACCTGCTCGATCTCTGGAGCGTTCGCCGCCTCAAGGAAGCCGGGGCCGACTGCATCAAGATTCTTCTCTACTACACCCCCTACGAGAAGAGCTCCATCAACAATCACAAGCATGCCTGGGTTGAGCGTATCGGCGACGAGTGCCTCGCCCACGACATTCCCTTCTTCCTCGAAACCGTCGGTTACGACGCCGAGGGCGGCGATGAGAAGTCGCTCGAATACGCCAAGAAGAAGCCCGAGGTCGTCTCTGGTTCCATGGCCGAGTTCGGCAAAGAGCGCTACAACGTCGACGTCCTCAAGGTTGAGGTTCCCGTCGAAATGGCCTTCGTCGAGGGCACCAAAGCCTTCAAGGGCGAGCGTGCCTATACACGCGCTGAGGCGCTGCAACACTTCCGCGACGCCGAAACCATGACCCACAAGCCCTTTATCTACCTCTCGGCTGGCGTCTCCAACCCGGTCTTTATTGAAACTCTCGAGCTCGCCGCCGAATCCGGTACCAAGTTCAACGGCGTCCTCTGCGGCCGCGCCACCTGGAAGGATGGCATCCCGATCTACGCCAAGCAGGGTGCAAAAGCCTTCCACGAGTGGCTCGAGACCACCGGGGTGCAGAACATCGAGAACGTCAATAATGCTCTCAAGGCCGCCAGCCCCTGGTACCTCAAATTCGGTGCCAAGAGCCTCGCTGAGCTTGGCTAAAACGAAAACAGAAATATCAATTAAGAGCGGCGAACCCACGAATAAGAGCGGCGAACCCACGAATGAGTTCGCCGCTCTCTTTTTCTACTGATCTACTGCATTTACATCGTCTGTACTGCTCTCGGACAACATCGTAAGAACTTGAAAAAAGAGAGCGGGGCCGACGGGATTGCAGCCCCGCTCCTGCGAAAAACCAATCTTGTTTAGCTCACGGACTCGCTCACCCGTGCGCGATACCGCAAATGCAGCTTCTCGATCTCGACATGGACAAGCTGTCCATTCTGCTCTCTCTGCTCCGTCCAGCCTTCGATCACCTCGATGCAGGCATGATCGATGTAGCGCAGATTCGCGCAGTGGATGTGCACATCCTTGCCCGGGCCAACTTTGTCGAGCGCCTGTGCAATCCGCGGAATCGCCAGGAATGTGCCCACCCCGTTCAGATGAATATGGGTGTTGTTCTCCTCTTCAACGACGCGTGCCTCAAGGTGCGTGACGGTGTACAGCAGGCGCATCAGCGACAATCCAACGCCGACCAGTACGCCAGTCAACAGGTCCGTAGCAACAATCGTGATCATCGAAGCGAAGTAGATCAGTACCGGAACCACACCGAAGCGGCCCAGTTTTTTTATCTCTGCCGGCTTCACTAACTTGATACCGACCAGCACCAGCACCGCAGCCAGGCTCGCCGTTGGAATCAAGCGCAGCATCGATCCAAGCAGCACGACGGAAACCAACATCCACGCCCCGTGCAGAATCGCCGAGCGCCGTGTCTCCGCCCCGGCCTGTACGTTTGCAGAGCTGCGAACAATCACGCCTGTCATCGGCAGCGATCCAACCAGGCCGCACAAAATATTGCCAATACCCTGCGCCGCGAGCTCGCGGTCGTAGTTCGTCTTCGAGCGCGTCTGCATCTGATCGACGGCAGCGGCAGAAAGCAGCGTCTCTGCGCTGGCGATAAATGCAAGTGCAAGCGCGGTGCCCACAATTGTGGAAAGCTTGAGCCCATGCAGTGCATCCAGACTGGGAAACGAAATCATCTGCGTCAGATTCGCTGGAACCTTTACGCGGTTTACATGCAGCCCCAGCACCTGTGCCATCGTCGTCGCAGCCGTAATGCCCAGCAGCGCGCCCGGAACCAGCTTCAGCTTCGCCGGACGGAATCGCTCCCACAGCAGCATGACGGCGATCGTCGTAATACCGACCAGCGCGGCTGCCTCTTCCTTGCTGCCATTCAGCGGAAACAGTCCGCCAAAGATCGCGCCCCACATCGCCTTGATGTTTGCCGGTCCACTGTGTTCCGGTGCACGATCCAGAACGACATGGAACTGCTGGATCACAATCAGCACGCCGATGCCGGCAAGCATGCCGTGAATCACCTCAGGCGAAATCGCCCGGAACCAACGGCCCGTCTTCAGCAATCCGGCTACAAGCTGAACAGCACCGGCCAGCATCAGAATCGGCCCAAGCGCGCCGACGCCGTGCTCACGCACCATCTGAAAGACGATAACGGCGAGTCCCGCTGCAGGTCCCGAAACCTGCAGCGGTTGCCCCGCAAGAAATCCAACGACGAGACCACCGATAATGCCCGTCACCAGGCCAGCGGCGGGAGGCATGCCTGAAGCCAGTGCAATGCCCATGCACAGCGGCAACGCCACCAGAAAGACAACGAGAGAAGCGGAGAGGTCGCGCATCCACGCTCCCGCCTTCGCCGAGCCCGTCGATGCGCCCGGCGGGCCGCCTGCGGAGTTTGCTTGATGCTTGGGTGTAATGATGTCCACTGTAGTGTTCACGGTCGCTCTCCTTTGCTGGCGATCTGTGGTTAGGCGATCTTCTTCGCAGGCTCGCTGTGCGTTTCCGTGCGGCCGTCTGCAATCAAGGGGGTGAAGGCTCCCGTCTCAGGATCGAACTGCCGGATCGCACCGCTGCCGATGTCGTACATCCATCCATGCAGATGTAACGCTCCCTGCCGGATCGCCTCATCCACCGACGGATGCATCCTCAGGTTCTGCATCTGGACGATGATGTTGGCTTCGGTCACCGCCTCCAGCGTCTCCTCAAAGGACATCGTGGTCGTCTTCTTCAGCATCTTCGTCAGCCAGCGCGCCGATGGGCCCGCATGCTCCAGCCAGCCCCGAACCACCGGCAGCGACTCCAGCTCATCTATCTTCAGAATGCCCTTCATAGCGCCGCAATCCGAGTGACCGCAAACCACAATGTCACGAATCTTCAGAACGCGGATCGCATACTCGATCGTCGCCGGCACACCGCTGCCAACTTCGCTCGGAGGAGGAATCAGGTTGCCCGCATTGCGGCACGAAAACAGCACACCAGGCTCGCACTGCATCATCATCTCGGGCATCACACGCGAGTCTGCGCAGGTGATGAACAGAGCCTGCGGCTGCTGGCCTTTGGCAAGTTTTTCGAAGAGTTTGGAGTGCTGCGGATAGACCTTGGAACGGAAACGGCTGTAGCCATCAATCAACTGCTGCATAGTATTTCTCCGTGCTGCAGGCCCGAATCTGGTCAGGCACTGCGCAAAATCGTCATGAATACACGCATTGTTGGTTGAAGAACCTGCGATTCGATGGGTGCTGAAACGCACCTATACCGAACGCACAATGCAGTTCTGCGATGGAGGACTAAGCAGCGATAGGAGGGGCACGTCCAAGCCCGGGCGCACGAGGAGCAGAACCCAGAGCAATGACGTTTTCCTGAGCAAGCGGTTCAGTCCGCTCTTCAGGACGAGGAAGCACAAATGCAACAGCTGCTACTGCAACCGGAGCAAAGATTGTCTTCCCTGCAGGCGACGCCTTCGACAGCGTCACCTTCGGCGCATGATCGACAGCCGAATGATCGAAGTTTGCATCGACAGCAAATGCTACGCTGTCGCGGCCACTGCGCGATCCAGCTCTGCGCGTCGCATGAGCTGTGATATGCGAATAGTTCACACGGGTGTGATGAACCACATGGTGGCCGTGCATGACGCCAAAAAAGCAGAGCAGGTTCAGCCCGAAGAAAATCGCGCCGAGTAACAACCTGTCCGAAATGGATTTCTGCCGCATCATGGCAATTCTATTCTGAAGTCTAGCGATATAGACGCAGTTGTCAACCACTAGGAATCAAATATTTCTGCAAAAGTGCGCTTTTTACATTTTCAGTGACGATCCGTAGACAGCTACGTCTCTTCAGCACGGCTTAATCCATCGCCGCTACCTTTGACTTCAATGCCCTCCTCACAGCGCCAGTTCAAGTTTCTATTTCTGTTGCCTTTACTCCTCCTTGCTGGCCGCGCTGCATGGTGTGATCCACCGACAGCGACTCTCCCTGCAGGAACCCCATTGCCTGTTCGCATCGTGGGTCATCTTCCGATGCGTATTGGAGAGACAGTCCGCGGCGAGCTGATCTATCCCGTATACATCGGCCAGGAGATTGTTCTACCTGAAAAGACCGCTGTCATCGGTACCGTCATCCAGCTCAACTCCAATCACTCCCAGCGTGTGCAGGCACGGCTGAACGGGGACTTCACTCCCTTCCATATTCCTGTCGTTCAGTTCACTCAGATTATGTTGAGCGACGGCACCTCGATCCCATTCACAGCCGGCCCTGCAACCAATGGTGCCCCTATTCTGCGCCTCACCGCTCCTGAGCCGCGCAAAGGTGGCTTCATTCGCAAGCAGTGGGATACAGGCATGCAGATTCTGCACGGCCAGATCGCCGTCGTCACCGCGCCCGAAAAAGGTGACCGGCTTTTGCAGCTCTTCTATCATCAGCTTCCCTACCATCCGGAGCGCATCGAATCGGGTACTGCATGGACCGTGGAGACGACGCAACCAGTCACCTTCCCCGTCCTTCATGCAGCGCCGAAACCAGACCCAACAACACCAGCACCCGCAACCAAGGATGCCTGGATGATCCAGGCCTATCTGCGGGACCAGCTCACATCTGCAACAGCAAAGACGGGTGAGCCCGTCCAGGCTGTCGTCGCCGAACCCATCTATAACGCCGACCACACACTTGCGATTCCCGCAGGCGCCGTTCTCATCGGTGCCGTCACCCGGGCAAAGCCTGCGCGCTCCTTCGCACGTGCAGGTACGCTAGGCTTCGACTTCCGCCAGATTGTCCTGCCTGGTGGCCAGACGCAAAACGTACAGTCAGCACTCACCGGCGCAGACACTGCCTCGACCGCCAATCTCGCAATGGACTCCGAAGGCAAGGTCAAGCCCAAGCCACAGGACAAGATTGTCGTGCCGCTGCTCCTCGCCTTGCTCGCAACCCGTCCTCTGGATCGGGACCGCGACGGACAGCTTGGCAAAAATTTTGTCGGCGCCAATGGATTCGGCCTCGCGGCACGCATCATCGCGATGTCCGGCACCTCGCCCAATGTTGCAGCTGGAATCGGCGCCTACGGTACAGCCGTATCGCTCTATCGTCGCTGGATCGCACACGGGCACGATGTCACCTTCGCACGCGATACGCGACTCGTCATTGAAGCCATGCCGCGCAACGCTTCGGTACTTCGCAGCAACAATAAATAGCGTCAGTCGATCAGAGGGACTTCTACTCCCACTCAATCGTTCCGGGCGGCTTCGAGGTGATGTCGTACACCACACGATTGATGCCGCGCACCTCGCTCACAATACGGCTCGAAATCGTTCGCAATACCTCATATGGCAGTGGAGCCCAGTCGGCTGTCATGCCGTCTTCGCTCTCTACTGCACGAATCGCGCAGGTGAACGCGTAGGTGCGCTGGTCACCCATCACACCCACGCTCTTCACCGGCAGCAGAACGGCAAAGCTCTGCCACACCTTGCGATAGAGCCCCGCCTTCTTGATCTCCGTAACGACGATCTCGTCGGCCTCTTGCAACAGAGCAACGCGATCCGCCGTCACCTCGCCCAGAATACGCACCGCCAACCCCGGTCCTGGGAACGGCTGGCGCTCCAGAATCTCATCCGGCATGCCGAGATCACGTCCGATCCTGCGCACTTCATCCTTGAACAGATCGCGCAGCGGCTCGATCAGCTTCAGCTTCATGTTCTCCGGCAAACCACCCACATTATGGTGGCTCTTGATCGTATGTGAGGGGCCATGCACACTCGACGACTCGATCACATCCGGATACAGCGTTCCCTGCACCAGCCACGCGACCTCTTCCCCCGCGCTCTTCTCAGCCTGGAATATCTTCGCGGCCTCGTCGTCGAACACCGCAATGAACTCATTGCCAATGATCTTGCGCTTCTTCTCGGGATCGGTAACGCCTGCCAGCTTCGTCAGAAAACGTTCGCCCGCATCGACGGCAACGACATTCAGGCCTAGGCCCTCGCGCATTGTCTTCTGCACCTTGGCAAACTCATCCTTGCGCAGCACGCCGTTGTTCACGAAGATGCACGTCAGTCTGTCGCCAATCGCCTTGGCAACAAGCACCGCGGCAACCGACGAATCCACCCCCCCGCTCAAACCGCAGATCGCATGGCCATCACCCACCTGTTTACGAATCCGCTCCACCGTCGACTGAATAAAATGTTCCGGCGTCCAGTCCTGCTTCGCGCCACAGATGTCGATGCAGAAGTTCTTCAGCAACTCCATGCCCTGCCGCGTGTGTGCGACCTCGGGATGAAACTGCACTGCCCACATCCTGCGCTCTTCGTTGGCGATTCCTGCAACGGCGTTCGACGTCTGCGCCGTCAGCCTGAAGCCCTCGGGCAGCATCTTCGCCTCATCGCCATGCGACATCCACACATCCAGTGTCTGCGGCAGCCCGCGAAAGAGCGGCGTCTCGGCAATCACACTCACCTGCGCATGGCCATACTCGCGCGCGGGAGCCGATTCCACCTTGCCGCCGAGATGGTGCGTGATGAACTGCAGCCCGTAACAGATACCGAGCACCGGCAGCTCCATCTTCAGCAACGCCGGATCGGCCGCAGGAGCATCGGCGTCATAGACCGAGCTGGGCCCACCTGACAGGATCAATCCCTTAGGGTTCAGTTCACGAATCTTTTCCAGCGGCGTCGTGCACGGCAGCACGACCGAAAAGACATTAAATTCGCGGATGCGCCGCGCGATGAGCTGCGTATATTGCGACCCAAAGTCCAGGATAACGATTGTCGAGGTGTCCACACATCCAGTGTAAATGCCCCGTCAATTCTGCGATTCCTTCTCAGGCGTTTCGTAGGCTCGCCACAGCCTCAGGTAGCCAAGCAGCCGGGCCACGTGGAAGAAGTCCGATGCCACCAGATACAGCACCGCCACACCGGCCCACCAGGTATAGAGAAACTCCGGCGTCGCCACACTCTCAAATGGCAGCGGCGTCGATGAAAAGACCAGCGCCAACACAATCAGCGCGATCTTGACGATTCCCATCACCAGATTGATTTCCACCAGCTTG
Source organism: Edaphobacter flagellatus (assembly GCF_025264665.1). Taxonomy (NCBI): domain Bacteria; kingdom Pseudomonadati; phylum Acidobacteriota; class Terriglobia; order Terriglobales; family Acidobacteriaceae; genus Edaphobacter; species Edaphobacter flagellatus. The sequence goes on along the minus strand of NZ_CP073697.1, from coordinate 4,059,911 downwards.
CTCTTCAGCGGACCCAGCTGAAACGCCGACGCAAGGCTCGCCCCCACGCCGACATTACGCAGCATCGCCAGCAGAGGAGCCACGCTGAAGACCCAGCTCACCACCGCCCACAGCACAAACAACACCAGCGTCGCGATGATCGCCAGCGCGAAGTACCCAACCAGATTCGGTTCACCACCGTGCGACAGCGGCCCGGTCACCGTCATGTTCGCAGCCCACTGCAAACACAAAAACCACACGACAAAGCTCGCCGCCAAAGCGACAATGCGGATCGCCTGCAGCACCATCAGCGTCCAGGGCCGCGCATGCAAAGCCGGGTCCATCTTGCGAAGCACCATCGTCCGCCCAAGCGAAGACCATACCACCCACGTCACCAGCAGCAGCGGCCCAAGCCACACCGCTTCGGCCGCTATCGGAGGCAGCAGATCGGCCATCGCCTCCGCGATCGTCTCCGCCACCTTCATCGGCTGCGTCACCGTCATCGACTCCAGCGCCTTGATGCTCATCGGAGCCGCCGCAGCGATCCTCATTCCGGCACGCCACAGCACCAGCAATGCTGGAATCCCATACAGCCACCGCCACAGGACCTCCACCGCCGTCAGCGTCGGACGCTTCCAGCACTCCGACAACACACGGACAAACGACTGCGTCGCACGAACGTCCCCGCCCCCCGCAGAGACGATCGTGCCCTTACCGTCATTAAAAGATGCCGCCACTACTTCACCACAAGGTTGACCAGCTTGTTCGGCACCACGATCACCTTCACAACCGTCTTGCCTTCAACGCGAGCCTTTACCTTCTCATCCGCAAGCGCCGCGGCCTTCACAGTTCCATCATCGCTGCCAGCCGGAACCTTCACGACGTTCACCAGCTTGCCGTTCACCTGCACCGGGATCTCAACCTCATCCTCACGTGCGAGCTCTTCGTCAGCCTTGGGCCACGGTGCGCGGAACACGACTCCTTCGCCACCGATCTGCTCCCACATCTCCGCCGCAAAGAACGGCGCAAACGGCGCGAGCAGAAGAACCAGATTGCGGAAGATCTCCGCCACTGCAGCAGGTGAGACCTCACCCGCATCGATTGCCGGTTCAGCCGCGCTGATCTCATTGATAAGCGTCATGATCGCCGCGATCGACGTATTGAAGTGCCAGCGCCCGCCAAAGTCCTGCGTGATCTTCGCAATCGTCTGATGCAGCTTACGCAGCAGCTTCTGGTCAGTGACTGTTCGGCTCTCCAGCAACGGCTGCTGGCCTTTGTGCACAAGGCCGACATACTTCGTTGCCAGTCGATGTACGCGTCCGAGGAAGCGGCTGATCCCGGCAACGCCCTCCTCCTGCCACTCCAGATCGCGGTCCGGTGGAGCCGCAAACAGCGCATACATACGCGTCGCATCGGCGCCATAACGAGCAATCATGTCGTCGGGCGAAACCACATTGCCCTTCGACTTCGACATCTTTGCGCCGTCCTTGATCACCATGCCCTGCGTAAACAACCGCTCTGCAGGCTCATCGTTTTTGATCATGCCCAGGTCGCGCGCAACCTTCGTCCAGAAGCGCGAATAGATGAGGTGAAGAATTGCATGCTCCACGCCGCCGATGTACTGATCGATCGGGAACCAATAGTTCGCCTTGTCACTCGCAAACGGCAACGATGCGTCCTTCGCATCCGTATAGCGGTAGAAGTACCAGCTCGAATCGACGAACGTATCCATCGTGTCCGTCTCACGCTTCGCAGGACCACCACACACCGGGCACGTCGTGTTCAGGAATTCCGGCAGCTTACCCAGAGGCGATCCGCCCTCCTGCGTAATCTCCACATTCTCCGGCAGCAATACCGGCAATGCGCTCTCCGGCAACGCAACGACACCGCCCGGTTCTACATTCGCATGTCCGTTCTGGCAATACACCATCGGAATCGGCGTGCCCCAGTAACGCTGACGGCTCACGCCCCAGTCCTTCAGTCGATACGTTACCGTCGGCTCGCCAAATCCCTTCGTCTTCGCAAACGCGGCCATCTTCTGCTGTGCCTCAACACAGTTCAACCCCGTCCACTCACCCGAATCGATCAGCACCGCATCCTCTTCCGCCGTATACGGCAGCTCAGGCTCACCGCCATCCTGCGGAGCCACGTCTTTCGGAGCAATGACGCGCTTGATCTCCAACCCATACTTGATCGCAAACTCGTAGTCGCGCTCATCGTGTGCCGGAACGCTCATGATCGCGCCCGTACCGTAATCGGCCAGGATGTAATTTCCCACCCAGATCGGCACACGCTTGCCGTTGAACGGATTCACGGCAAAGCGCCCCGTGTTCACTCCGTGCTTTTCGATATTGCCCAAATCGTCCGACTCACGCGCCTTCTGCTGCTCGGCCAGCAAAGCCTCGACCTTCGCGGCCAACTCCGCATCCTCAGCCGCAAACGCCTTCGCCACCGCATGCTCTGGAGCCAGCTGCACCGACGTCGCACCCAGAATCGTATCGATACGCGTCGTAAATACTGTGATCTTGCCGCAATCGGCCTTCACCTCACCGTCGACGGCAAAATCCACCAGCGCGCCTTCGCTGCGACCGATCCAGTTGCGTTGCATCGTGCGCACCTTCTCCGGCCAGCCTTCCAGCTTGTCGAGCCCATCCAGCAGCTCATCGGCGTACTTCGTAATCTTCAAAAACCACTGCGTCAGATCGCGCAGCTCGACGATCGTATCCTCATGCCGCCAGCAGCGCCCATTGATCACCTGCTCATTGGCAAGCACCGTCTGGCAATCAGGACACCAGTTCACCTTGCTCTTCTTCCGGTACGCCAAGCCCTTCTCGTACATCTTCAGGAAGAACCACTGGTTCCAGTGGTAGTAATCCGGCAGACAGGTCGTCACCTCGTTCGACCAGTCATAGCTCAAGCCAATGCGCCGCATCTGCGACTTCATCGCAGCAATATTCTTCAGCGTCCACTCGCGCGGAGGCGTGTTGTTCTTCAGCGCTGCATTCTCAGCCGGCAAACCAAACGCGTCCCATCCCATCGGGTGCAGCACGTTGTACCCGCGCATCCACATGTGCCTGGCCAGCGCATCGCCGATCGAGTAGTTCCGCACATGCCCCATATGCAGCTGCCCGCTCGGATACGGCAGCATCTCCAGGCAGTAATACTTCGGCTTGCCCGAATCATGTCCTTCGGCTGCATAAAGAGCCGGATCGGCGTCCCACCGCGCCTGCCACTTCGGTTCGATCTCCGCCGGGTTATAACGCCCCTGGCGCTCGTTCTCATCTCTCGCAAATTCAGCCATATCTCTTCATTGTAAAGAATCTCTGCATCGATTCGCCCGCCACACATTCCCATCAGCAACTACAATCATCCTGCCCAGGCAGCACGTCACCCCTTCGCTTCGAGCGTGATCATGGATAAACGACAGTTTCTCAAGTCCTCAGGAGTCCTCGTGACCGGCAGCTTCCTCTCCCGCTTCGCCAACCCGGATACCGCACAGCGCAGCGCAAAGCCGCGGACCAACTGGGCCGGCAACCTGACCTACCACACCGACAACCTCTTCGAACCAGCAACCCTCGCCGAGCTCCAGCAGATCGTCAAGGATCACCCCAGCATCCGCCCCCTCGGCACCCGTCACTCCTTCAATGCCCTCGCCGACAGCACGCAGGCCCAGGTCGCGCTCTCGAACTTCAAAGACATCACCATCGACGAAAAGGCCCATACTGTCACCGTCGGCGCAGGCATCCGCTACGGCGACCTCGCCCCCGTCATCGACGCCAAAGGCTTCGCCATCCACAATCTCGCCTCCCTGCCTCACATCTCCGTCGCAGGAGCCATCGCGACTGGAACCCACGGCTCCGGCCTCCACAACAAAAACCTGTCATCGTCCGTAGCCGCCATCGAGTTCGTCGACGCCAACGGCGACCTCCACACTCTCTCCCGCGCCGACGGAGACAAGTTCAACGGAGCCGTCGTCAACCTCGGGCTGCTCGGCGTCATGACCCGGGTCACCCTCGATCTCGAACCCTCCTTCCAGATCGCCCAGACCGTCTACACCGACATTCCCTTCGCCGAGCTCGGGCATCACTTCGACGCGATCTTCGGCGCCGGCTACTCCGTCAGCATCTTCACCGACTGGCAGCACGCACGCGGCACCGAGCTCTGGCTCAAGCGCCTCGTCACCGCTGATCATCCCCTCGACACGCCCGAGCTCTTCTACAACGCCACGCTCGCCACCAAAAACCTCCACCCCATCCCCGCACTCGATCCCGTCAATTGCACACCGCAGATGAATGTTCCGGGCCCCTGGTACGAGCGCCTCCCGCACTTCCGCATGAACTTCACACCTTCCAGCGGCGAAGAGCTGCAGACGGAATACTTCGTCCCTCGCGCCCAGGGCTATCAGGTCATCCGCGCCGTCGAAACCTTGCACGACAAGATCACCCCGCACCTGCTCACCACCGAGCTGCGCACCATCGCTGCCGACAACCTCTGGCTCTCGATGGCCTACCAGCAGGATTCGCTCGCCATCCATTTCACCTGGAAGCTCCAGTGGCCCGAGGTACAGAAGATTCTCCCTCTCATCGAAGCCAAACTCGCGCCCTTCAACCCGCGCCCCCACTGGGCTAAGCTTTCCACCCTCAAAGCCGATCACTTCCGCAAGGTCTACCCAAAGCTCGACGACTTCAAAGCCCTCGTCCAGCAGTACGACCCCAAAGGCAAATTCCGCAACGAATTCATCTCCGCCGAGCTCTACTCCTAGCAGCGGTCAGTTAACAACCCGCGTCATTCCGAGCGAAGCGAGGAACCCCCGCATTTCGCTCGGAATGACACAACCGCATCCTGTCGCGCCGTAAATAGCAGCAGCGAAATTTCACCCCGCTGCCAGCGTTCGCAACACGCCCACATTACGCGCCTCATCCCCCGGCGAATCCACAGGCGTCTCCGCCACAAATGCTGCATGCGCAAACTTCGGATCATGCAGCAGCCGCCGGAACGCCTCCGCCCCAATCGTGCCCTCTCCAATATGCTCGTGCCGGTCCAGCTTTGATCCCATTGCCGCCTTCGCATCGTTGCAGTGCCACACCTTCACCGCATCGAAACCCACCGTCGACTCCACCAGCTTCATCGTCTCGATGTACCCATCCGCCGACACGATGTCATACCCCGACACATGCACATGACACGTATCCAGACACACCGCCACCGGCAGATGCGCCTTCAGCTTCTCCACCAGTTCCGCTACCTGTTCCAGCTTCCCTCCCAGCGAAAACTCCGCGCCCGCCGTGTTCTCAATCAGCAGATGAAAGTCCTTCCCCGGGCTCATGGCCTTCGAAAAATCAATCCCCTGCACCGCACGCTCAATCGACTCCGCCGCCAACTTCAGCCCCTCGTCACGCGTCAGTCCCTTCCAGCTCCCCGGATGGAGCACAAGATACTCGGCGCCCAACGCCAGCGCACGCTCCACCTCGCCACGAAACGCGGTCACCGAATTCTCCCGCACCGCCTCTGTCTGGCTGCACACATTGATCAGATAGTTCGCATGAATCACAGCCGGCCCCACATCATGCTTCGCCCGCAGTTCCAGCAACTTCGCCGCATCCGCAGGCTTCACTGCCGGAGCCTTCCACATGCGCGGACTCGCCGAAAAAATCTGAAATGTGTTCGCACCAGCCGCTACCGCGCGATCCACTGCCGTCCAAACACCGCCGCCCGTTCCTACATGAACTCCAATACGCTTCTTCGCCATCTTTCCAGCCTAACGCACCTGCTATGCTGATGCCGCTGCGCCAAAACGAAAGGACTCCGCACGATGGCCGCCCCGCAAAGCTTCAGCAACCACGCTCGCACCGACTCCCCCATGCACCTCTTCGTCTTCCCAGTCGTCATCGCCAACCTGGGAGTCGCCGTCTACATCGCCATCCGCTTCCGGCACGAACACCCCTGGCTCGGCCACTGGTCCATCATCGTTGCGCTCGCCCTCCTCGTCCTCGCCTTCAAATCCCGCATCAACGACCTCAAGCTGCAGGACCGCCTCATCCGCCTCGAAGAGCGCCTGCGCCTCGAAGCGCTTCTCCCACCCGACCAGCGCCAGCACATTGACGACCTCACCCTCAAACAGTTCGTCGCTCTCCGCTTCGCCTCTGACGCCGAGCTGCCCGCTCTCTTCCACAAGACCCTCACCCAGAACCTCGAGCCTAAAGCCATCAAACAAGCCATCACCAACTGGCGCCCCGACAACCACCGCGTGTAGAAAGTTATGAAACAGATTGGCAAAATCTTAGTGATGTCTTGCTGCATCTTGGTCTTGAGCTTCGCGGTATACCAAGCATGGAAGAAACATTCCAGGCAACAACGCGAGAAGACATATCAGCAAGCTCTTCGTTCCTATGAAGAAGCTTTTATGCCGGGGATGAACCGCAACGACGTTGAGACATCTTTGCGGCTGAAAAATCTTCAATTTTCTAGCAGATGTTGTTATGGCGACGACCGTTCCTACGCCGATCTGGTCAAAATCGGGACCGAGGAGCCTCCATGGTTTTGCAACGAAGTTAATGTGTACGTCGTCTTCCAGTTCGTCTCTTCTAGTCCAAATCTTTCATTGACGCCAAATCCGACGGACATGCTCAAAAGGCTTGCTCTTCAAGAGCAGCCAGAAGTGTGTCTCTGATGAGTTCCCCACGAAAAAGAGGCGGCCTTGGCCGCCTCTTCACTTCCGCAAAACCTCAATAGCCAACCGAAAACAGTTTCTTCTCGTGCTGCGGCTTCTCGATCTCATCCACCAGAGCAATCGCATAATCCGCAAACGAGATCTTGCTCTCGCCCTTCGCATCTGCCACCAGATTGTTGGTACCCGTACGGTACTTGCCCGTCCGCTCACCCGGAACAAAAAACGCAGCCGGAGCAATGTAGGTCCAGTTGATATCCGATCCCTTCAGCACCTCCGCCGCCTTCTCATGCGACGTCGCAATCGGCAGGTACTCCGCCGGCAGATATCCCGATTTGATCAGCGTCACTCCGGGAGCTACCTCCAGCTGCCCTGCTCCGCCGACAACGATCAGCCTCGGACCACCAGCCTTCTTCACCGCCTCAATCTGCAGCTTCGTCACATCCACCAGCTTGTCCGTATTGTCTGCCGGAGGCTGATATGCCGAAACCACGACATCGGCTCCCTTGATGATCGAAGCCACCGTGTCCGCATTCGAAAGGTCGTCAACCTTCGCCGTAACTTCCGGCTGCGACTTCAACGCGTCCACCTTCCTGGCCACACCCGTCACCTTATGTCCGCGAGCTACCAGCTCCTTCACAATCTCCGAACCCGCATTTCCTGTCGCTCCGTAAACTACTACGTTCATTGCTATTTCCTCCTATTCGACAACATTTGTCGTTTATACAGATGTGCCAATTTACCGAAGGATTCATACGTTACGCTCAAGAACCTACTTTTAGCGAAAATGTCTGTGAAAATCTCTGTCTTGCTCCTCCGCCACGCCCAGGTCATAGCGCAGAAGGCGATCCCCTCGAACGCAATGTTCACGCAATTCTCCAGCCGCAAGCTCTATGGAGTCGTCACTTGTGACGCTGAGATTGTGCCAATGGAAAACCCGATGAAAAACCCGCTGCTGCGCTATAGCCTGCTCGCCCTATGCGTCACAGCGGCGCTCTACCTTCGCTTCACCCACGCCTTCCTTTCGCCAGCAGAAGCGCGCAACCTTGCCTCTGTCTCCACGCTCAGCGCCTGCGCGCTTTATCTTCTTATCGGCTGCCTTCGTGGATTCACCTTCGTGCCTCTGCTCGTCCTGATCGGAGCAGGCTCCTTCTTTCTGCCTCCTGTTCCGCTCTTTGCTCTCACCATGATCGGCGCACTCATCTCATCCGCAGGCATCTATTACTTCTCTGCATCATTCAAGCTCTACGAGCACCTGCAGCGCAGAAACCGCAGGCGCCTGGCCACCATCGAATCTGGCCTGAAACATCATCAGCTCCCCATCATCATCGGCTGGAGCTTCTTTCCCGCCCTCCCCACCGACGCCATCTGCTGCGTCAGTGGAGCCATGAAGCTCAACATCCTCAAACTCCTCTTCGGCGTCTTCATCGGCGAAGGCCTATGCTCCGCGCTCTACATCTTCGGCAGCACCCGGCTACTCCACCTTCTGCACCTCGGCGCGTAGCGCATCGCGTCAGTTCGCTGTTGACTCTCCGCTGAGTGGCAGCGTCATCCTGAAACAGGCTCCACCCGTCTCCCCGGCAACAGCCACCACACTTCCCTTGTGCAGCTCAACGATCTCCCGCACCAGGTTCAGCCCCAGTCCAACGCCTCGATCCCGCGTCTCCAGACGATAAAACGGCTCGAAGATACGTTCGCGATCCGCTGCAGGAATCCCCGGCCCTTCGTCCATCACCTCGATCGCACCTAACGGCCGAACCGTGATGGTGATCATTCCTCTGCGCCCGCCATGCTCGATCGCATTCTGCACAAGATTGATCAAAGCTCGCTCCAACGAAGCCCGATCCCCCATCACCATCACAGGACGCCTCAGCGCATCAAACGACAGCCTGTAACCGGCAGCAATAGCCAGCGGAGCCAGGTCCGCTGCCACGCGTTCTCCCATCGCCACCAGATCGACCTGCAAAAGTCGTAACCCACCACGATTCAGGCGCTCCAGATCGAGCAGTTGCTCCGCAAGAATCGACAGCCGCGAAACATCCTCCATCAGCCGCTCATTCTCCGGACTGACCGGATACGACTCCAGACGCGTATTCAAAATCGCAATCGGGGTCCGTAGCTCATGCGCCGCGTCCGCAAGAAAACGGCCCTGTCGCTCATACCCTTCATCCAGCCGCCCAAGCGCATCGTTCACGGCCTTCACCAACGGACGCACCTCCGCCGGTACACGCTCCACCGACAGCCTCGTTCCGCGCTGGTCGATATCGATCTGTGCAGCCTCCGACGCAGCCGCCCCCAAACCCGCCAGCGCGTTGCGAATGACAATCGGTGTCGCGATCAGCGTCGCAATCACCATCAGGATCAGCAACGGCCCGATATACGTCATCATCACAATCACTATCGCCAGCAACGCTGCACGCAGCCTTACCTTGCCCCCCGGACCCGTTAAGATCTGAACTCTTCCCGCAGACGTCTTACTCCACCGCATCACCGCATTCGGACGCGGCGGATCACCCAGTTGCCACCCCAGCCTCGCCTGACTCACCGCATCCAGCGAATCGCCAATATGCGAAAATTCCGGCGGCACACTCCCCTCGGATAACGAGTGCCCTTCTTTGTCCCTGATAACAAACCAAAGCCCCGGAACCTTCTTCCTCAGGCTCACAAGCTCCGGCGTTGGCCGCAGCACCAATCCGCCCTTCGCATCGCGATCGACAGCCTTCTGCAAAACGCCGATCACCTGGTCCTCAGACTCCAGCGTCAGCAGCCCACCCGTCCAGTACAGCACCCCAACAATCAGGATGCAGATGACTCCCAGCACCACACTCTGCATCGTCATCAGCCGCCAGATAAGACTCCAGCGCAGCGATCCGTCCCGCCGCCACCTCATGCACTCTGCCTCAGCAGATAGCCGACACCGCGGATTCCATGAATCTCCACACCCGACCGCGACTCCGATAACTTTCGCCGCAGCCTCGACACATGCGTATCCAGCGCATTCGATTGCACCTCGTCATCAAAGCTGAAGACCGACTCCTCCAGCGCCGAACGCAGCACCGTTCTCCCCATCCTTCGCAGCAGCGCCTCCAATACCAACAGCTCGCGACGTGGCAGATCCAGCACCTGCCCTTCAACACTCGCCTCACGATGGCTGAAATCGAAGCTGAGATTGCCCACTCGCACCGTATCGGCAGGAACACGACTTGGCCGCCGCAACACAGCCCGCAGACGAGCCAGCAGTTCCTCAATCGCAAATGGCTTGGCAAGATAGTCGTCGGCGCCGCTATCCAGACCTGCGATCCTCTCCGTCAGTTCTCCCTTCGCCGTCAACACAATCACCGGCACAATCGCCCCTTGAGCACGCAGCGCCGCGATCAGAGTCAGCCCATCGCCATCCGGAAGCTGGCGATCCAGAAGAATCGCATCATGCACACCCGCCGCAAGCAGTTCCTTCGCCTCACGCAGCGTACGCGTGCAGTCAACAACAATGTCATACTTCTTCAGCGCCGACGACAACGCCGAAGCCATCTCCGGCTCATCTTCCACCAGCAGAACCCGCATACCTCACCACTCCATCCCTCAGACTAGCGCAAGCCTCGGCACACGCCGCCGCGTAATGCGATACACCGTAGCTGGAGGGACGTTGAGAACAGTACCGCCAACGCGAGTCGCCTTTAGGCCCAGCCGGTCCAGCAGCATGCGGGGCACCGGGCACCACGGACCATACGTGAATTGATAAAAAGCGCCGTGCGCTCCCATGTACCCGAACGCGCCTTTCAAAATCGACATCACACGCTTCGACGACATGTTCAGCAGCGGAAGGCCGCTGATCACACTGCCGACGCAAGCCTCCTCATACAGATTCCGCTCGCGCAAACGTGCCGCGTCCATGCAAAGCACACGCGCCTTCGGAAACTTCTGCTGAAGAGCCTCTGCAAACTCCGGCATCGATTCGACAAGCGTCATGTTCTCCTCGCTCACACCACGAGCCAGAACCGCGCGCGTAAACACACCCGTCCCCGGCCCAAGCTCAATCACCGAGCCCGATGCAGGCGTCACCTCGCACGCAATCAACTCTGCCAAAGCCCTCCCCGAAGGAGCCACCGCGCCGATCGAAACAGGTGCCGACACCCACGCACCCAGGAAAGACAGCACATCAGAACAACCTGAACGTTTCTCCAGATCAGACATCCAACTCCCCATAGCCAACGGCGTCGCCGCCCCAGGATCAATCGGCGTACACAATCCTGCCGCCCCTGCATTGCGTGAACATTGCATACGGCTACGCACCAGGCACCGTTCACGCTCCATAACATTCGACGTATTAATGGACTCGATTCCCCATCCCCGCCGTCACAGGTTATCCACTCTTTTATCCACCCGCCTCAGGCCTACACTCCGCTCAGTCCTTCCACACCAGCGGAGCCCGCAAATGAAACCTCTCCTCGCCCTCTTCCTCCTCTCCACACTCAGCGCCCATCCTCAGACCTGGCAGCCTGCCCCCGGATACACACAAATTCCGATATGGCCCGGAAAAGCTCCCGATCCTCAACCCGTCAAAGGGCCAGAGACTACAACGACAGATAAGACTTCTCTAATTGCGGGCAAGCCTATCGTCGGCGTCAGCAATGTGACGCAACCGACCATGACCGTCTACTCACCAAAAGGAAAAAACACCGGCGCAGCCGTCGTCGTCTTTCCCGGCGGAGGCTATCAGATGCTCGCCATCGATCTCGAAGGCACAGAGGTCTGCGACTGGCTCATACCACGAGGCATCACCTGCATCCTCCTCAAGTACCGCGTCACGGATATGGGCGACTATCCAAAATCCGGCCCCTATCCGGAATCGCCCATGGCACTCGAAGACGCACAAAGAACCCTCGGGCTCGTACGCCTTCACGCCGCCCAGTGGCACATCGACCCGCACAAGATCGGCGTCCTCGGCTTCTCCGCCGGAGGACACCTGGTCGCCGCCATCAGCAATCACTTCCAGCAGCGCCTCTACCCCGCCCTAGACGCCGCCGACAAACTAAGCTGCCGCCCCGACTTCGCAGTTGCCATCTACCCAGGCCACCTCTCGCGTTCAGCAACCGAGTGGGACGCCAGACAGGGCACCAAAAAAATCCCGCTTCACTATCCGCCAAACACTGACAAATATCTGGCCCTGAACCCCGACCTGCACATCACACGCCAAACGCCGCCCACCTTCCTGCTGCAGAACGAAGACGATCACGTCGACAACGTCGACGACGCGCTCACCTACTACATCGCGCTCAAAAACGCCGGTGTCCCCGTAGAAATGCACCTCTATCCGCAAGGGGGACACGCCTTCGGCCTCCGCCGAACCAAACTTCCCGTAACTGCATGGCCCCAGCTGGTAGGAACATGGCTGCAATCACTCGGCATGATCTAGAGATTCACTTTGACTGGCGGTCTGGGCATGAGCAGATGGACACACGTCACAAACTCGAGATAAAAGATTCGAAGACGAGCACCATTTGCCCATCTTTTGCATCTACCCAGACAAACTAGCCACCAGGAACTTGAAAGGAATAAACATGTCGAGAGTGCGAGTCGCTGGATTTGGGGTCTCTTTGGACGGGTTCGGCGCAGGGCCTGAACAGAGCCTGACCGATCCGCTTGGAAAGCGAGGACCGGAGATTTTTCAGTGGTTCTTCCATACGCGGACCTTCTGTTCAATGGTCGGCAAAGAGGGTGGATCGGTCGGCGACATCGATGATGTCTTTGGCTCTCGAGCAATGGAAAACTTCGGTGCGTTCATCCTCGGACGCAACATGTTCGGCCCCGTACGTGGTCCCTGGCCGGACGATTCATGGAAGGGCTGGTGGGGCGACAATCCGCCGTATCATGCGCCGACCTTTATTCTGACTCACTATGAACGTGAGCCCATCGTCATGGAAGGCGGAACCACCTTCTACTTTGTAACCGGCGGAATCGAGGAAGCTCTGGATCGCGCGAAGAAAGCCGCTGGAACGAAAGATGTCAAGATTGGCGGCGGAGTCTCGACGGTGCGACAGTACCTGCAGGCTGGATTGATTGACTCGCTTCACCTCGTGTCGGCGCCTGTTCTCCTGGGCAGAGGTGAAGCACTGTTCCAGGGGTTGGACCTGCGGGAACTTGGGTTTTCGGTGACCGACCGTAAAACCTCGGAATATGCGACTCACCTTACTCTGGAGAGAAGCTGAGAGCGAAACGATCGCAGCCTCATTACACCGGAACAAGCGTGCGATGAGGCTGCTCGATTTGATACTCGGCGATCCTGCGTGAATCCAAAAGCATTCTTGGGTGACACGAGCGATTCGCGCCGCTTCAAGTAACTATGCGCCGTTCCACTGAGCCACCGTTTAGAAAACAACGCTGGAAACCGACAGCGGCCAGCGCACGCCAGTGCATCATTCGTAGCGTAGGGCGATCATAGGATCGACTTGCGAGGCACGGCGGGCAGGCAGGTAGCCGGAGATGAGGCCGACGAGGAGCAGGGCGGCGACAGAGGCAATGAGAGTGATGGTGTCTGCGCCTTGAATCCCGAAGAGCATGTTGGTGACGAGGCGGGAGCCAGCGAGAGTGACGGGCACGCCGATGACAACGCCAATGGCGACAAGCAGCATAATCTCGCGCATGATGAGCCAGCTGACGTTGGAGCGTTCGGCACCGAGGGCCATCCGGATGCCAATCTCGTTGGTGCGGCGGGAGACCATGTAGGACATCAAACCGTAGATCCCGATGCAGGAGAGGAAGACGGCGAGCAGGCCGAAGAAGGTGGAGAGCTGAGCAACGGTGCGCTGCTGGGTAATGGAACCGGTGACCTGTTCATCGAGTGACGAGACGCCGGTGATGGGGAGGGTGCGGTCTATGGAGCGGATTGCGGTCTGGACAGCCGACGAGACCATGGTGGAGTCGCCGGTATAACGGACTACGAGGTTGTGGAGATATCGCGGACGCTGGACGTAAGGCAGGTAGTCGCTAGCGATACGGCCTTCTTTGAGTCCCTGGGACTTTACGTCTTTGGCGATGCCGATGATCTCCATGTCGTACTGGGAAATATCTTGGTCAGCGCCAATGGCAAAGTGGTGGCCGATGGGATTTGTGTTGGGGAAAAATTTTTTGGCAAAGCTCTCGCTGATGATGGTGACTTTTTGCGAGGTGGATGTGTCCTGCGGGCCAAAGGAGCGGCCGGCGATGAGTGGGATCTGCATCGCCTTGAAGTAATCGTTGCCGACAACATTCTGGATGATGTTGTGGGAAAGGCTCGGATCAATGCCTGGGATGATGACGGAATTGGTCCAGGCGCCCTGATTGAAAGTGATCATGGCAAAGCTGGCAGAGGTAATGCCGTGGATGGCAGCAACGCGTTGCTCAATCTGCTGATAGAGGGTGTTGAGCCGGGGTTCAAAATCCTTGTACCCGATGGAACTGGGATCGAGGTTGATGACAAGGGTATTTTCGCGGTTGAAGCCGGTATCGACCTCGTTGAGATTGATAAGGCTGTGGACGAAGAGAACCGCGCCAACCAGAAGGACGAGCGAGAAGGCGACCTGCGTGATGATGAGGCCATTGGCGAGCGGCGTTTTTGGAGAGCCACTGTTGGCGTTGCGACCGTCTTTGAGAGATTCGGTGAGCTCGAGCCTGGTAGCGCGAAGAGCTGGGAGAGTTCCGAAGAGAAGGGCGGTGAATACGCTGACTGCGATCGTGAAAAGCAGGACGTTGGTATGGATGGAGACATCGAGTGGAACGGTATCGGGACCGCCGGAGATCATGTGGAGCAGAATGCGATCAGCGAGACCTGCGAAGACAATGCCGAGTGCGCCACCTGCAGCGGCGAGCAAAAGGGATTCGGTGAGGAGTTGGCGAATGAGACGGGAGCGTTTTGCGCCAAGAGCCTGACGGACGGCGAATTCGCGGACACGGACGGTGGAGCGGGCGAGGAGAAGGTTTGCGATGTTGGCGCAGGCGATGAGGAGAACAATTCCGGTCAGCGAGATGAGGACCTTCAGAGGCTGGGAGTACTCGCGACGTAGGCCTGAGAGTCCTTTCTCCATGGGCGTAAGGGGGATTTGAGTTTTTTGGAGGTCGGCGAGGTCTTGCTGGGTGACATGCTCATTGCGATAGCTAAGCCAGATCTGGTGGAAGACGAGATTGATGTTGGAAGTTGCCTGATCGAGCGAGACACCGGGTTTGAGTCGGCCAAAGACGTAAAGCGATTCGCTGCGCTTGTCGGTATAGCTGCCCCAGTTTGGTGGGACTGAAGCGATCATCGACATCGGGACCCAGATATCGGGCTGCTGACCAACGGTAGTCCCGAAGAATTCCTGAGGAGCGACCCCAACGATGTCGAAGGTGGTGTCGCCGAGTTTGAGTTTGCGGTTGAGGACTTGCGGATCGCGGAAGAGACTGCCGGCCCACCAGGCGTAGCTGACGACGGCGACGGGATGGTTGCCTTCGGTGTTGTCGTCTTCATCGGTGAAAAGACGGCCCATCAGCGGGCAGACCCCGAGCGTGGGAAAGTAGGTGCCCGAGACGAGCTGAACCTTCATCGGCTCGGTGTGGTCGCGGTGGTCGACTGTGCCGAAGACCGGGTTCGTCATGCTTAAAACAGCAGCCGTGTCGCTGAAGACAGTGTTGTCCTTCTGCAGATCGCGGTAGAACGGATAGGAATGGAGCTCAGTGATCGCCCAGGAATCTGATATTCCGCTCCAGGCGCCCGTGCCAAGAAGGACGAGTTGCGAAGGCTGCTGGACAGGCAGGTTGCGGAGCAGGATTGCGTCAAGAAAGCTGAAGATGGCAGTGTTGGCGCCGATGCCGAGGCCAAGCGAAAGCACGGCGACGGCGGTGAGGGCGGGGCTGCGGAGCAGGGAGCGCATGCCGTAGGCGACATCCTTCAGAAAGCTTTCCAGCCATTCCAGGCCCCAGGCGAGATGACTTTGCTCGCGAATAAGTGTCGGATTGCCGAAGGCACGCAGGGCGGCGAGGCGGGCTTCTTCTGGTGATAGGCCGCGTTCCCGCTGCTCTTCCATTTCCAGTTCGAGGTCAGAGTCTAGTTCCCGCTGTAGGTCTGCATCCCGTTTCCTGATCTCCCACCATCTCATCTCAGCTCTCCTCACCGGCGGGCCACATGACGCGCGCCACAGCTTCGGCCATCTGCTTCCACTGCGATTCTTCGATTACAAGCTGTTTTCTGCCTTTTTCGGTAAGCCGGTAATACTTGAATTCCCGATTGCGATCAGGCGCCGTCTCCCATTTGGAAACAACCCATCCCTTTGCTTCCAGACGGTGCAGCGCAGGATAGAGAGAGCCATGCTGCATTTGAAGGAAGTCGTTGGTGGTCCGCTGAATATGCTTGCCAATCTCACGACCATGAGCTGGGCCGTAAACAAGTGTTCGCAGAATGAGCATGTCCAGAGTTCCCTGGAGTACGTTCGCACGCTGCTGCATATTCTTATCCATGGTAGACATCCGACCCTCGATAGAGGGCGATAGTAGACATTCGACTATCGATTGTCAAGATTCACATTCCAGCCTTGCTTGCCAAAGGATGGCTTCAGCCCTAACGCACTCATCACCGGATGATCGGGTCAGGAATTTAAGTCAAGCCCCCTTAAATCACAACCTCAACAATCCAAAGGAAATAGAGGTCAAAAAATCTGCCGATTCACCCAGCCCGATTTGCTAAACTTAATACAGATCGCAAAAGAAACGAGTTAGCCCCGTCTTTTCATAGCGGGGCTAACTCGTTTGGAATCTATATTTTTAGGCTTAAAGCCTCTGATTTCAATATTTTGCCTTGTTGAAATCTCGCAAGACATTGAAACCATTCAACTTTCCCAACCACCCCCTGGGGGGAGGGGTCAGAGCCTAATACACGTCGCGCTGATAGCGCTTCTGCTTCTTCATCGTCGCCAGGTACTCGGCAGCATGTTCCAGCGTGCCGTTTGAGCCCTTCGCAATCGCATCCAGCAGAGCATTCTCTACGTCCTTTGCCATGCGCGTCGCATCGCCGCAAACATAGAAGTAAGCGCCCTGCTCCAGCCAGTCGAACACCTCTTTGGCGTTCTCCTGAATACGGTCCTGCACATATACCTTGTTGTGCTGGTCGCGCGAAAACGCGGTATGCAGATGCGTCAGTACGCCCTTGTTCACCATGCCCAGAAGCTGGTCCTTATACAGAAAGTCCATCTTCTCGCGCTGCTCGCCGAAGAACAGCCAGTTCTTGCCCTTCGCGCCCGTCGCCTCGCGCTCCTCAAGAAACGCGCGGAACGGCGCGATACCGGTTCCCGGCCCGATCATGATCACCGGAGCATTCGAGTCCTCCGGTAAGCGGAAGTTGTTGTTCGAGTGCAGGAAGATTGGCATCACCGTTCCCTCACCCGCGCGATCGCCAATATGTCCGCTCGCCACACCCTGCCGCTCGCGTCCGTGCGAATCGTAACGAATCACGCGCACTGTCGTGTGCACGCTGTCAGGATGAACCTTCTGGCTCGACGAGATCGAGTACATGCGCGGCGTCAGGCGCTGCAGCACGTTGAACAACTGCTGCGGATCGGTGATCACGCCGGGAAAATCCGTAGCCAGATCGACAAACTCACGGCCCCAGCAATACTCCTCAGCGCGGGCGCGATTGTCAGGCCCGGTCAGAACCTGAAGCCCTTCGACGTTCGGAGCCAGCTTTGCATACTGTCCCACGCTGCCGCGCGCCAGCTTGCCGATTCCAAGACGCGTGCGCAGCGCCTCTTCCAGCGAGATCTCAACCTTGTAGTGGTCCAGAACGCGCTCGTCACCCTTATAACTCAGCGCCTTCAGCACATCCGCGACCGCCTCAGGACGGTTCTCCGGAATAATGCCAACCGCGTCGCCCGGCGTATACGTCATGCCCGCTTCAACCGCCAGCTCGACGTGACGCGTCTCCTTCTCCGAACCCTCAGCCGTCAGAAGGTAGTTGACATTGACATTCGACTGGTACGGATTGTTCCGCGTGTACTTTTGGGCGTGCCCCGCCCCTGCGTTCGCTTGCTGCTCCAGAACTTCGCTCATCTCTCTATGGTAAAACGCATCGACACAAATTGCATCGATTACGGCTGCAAATCGGGCTTCTTTTCACTTGCAGCCGGCTTCTCCGAAGGCTCCGCAAACCAGTTCTCCGGAGCCACAACCGCAGGCTTGGCCGGATCAGCCACATACGACGGCGTCATAATCTGCACACCGTACTGATTGAACTCATCCAGAATGTTGCGGTTGAGCTCAGCCCGCACAACATTAATCGGAACCTCACCCGTCAGAAAGACAGTCAGCTCATAAGTGATATCGAACGAGTTCAACGACACCTCAAGCACGAACGGAGGCGGCGTCTGGCGCACCGTCCGCGTATTCCGCGCCGCGCCCAGCAACATCGCCTCCACCTGTCGCCACGGCGTGTCATAACCGATACCCGCAGTCGTCGAAAGCGTCAGCGAGTTCGTCGCCGCCGTACTGAAGTTCGTAATCTGGCTGCTCAGCACCTGAGCATTTGGAATCGTCACAACCCGCTGCTGTCGCGTACGCAGCCTCGTAACAAACAAAGAAGTCGACTCTACATATCCCTGCGTCTCGCCGATCTGGATAAAATCGCCTGTCTGAAACGAGTCCATATACGTCAGCACAATGCCGTTGAAAACATTCGCAACCATGCCCGTCGATCCCAGCGAGACCAGCACTCCGAGAAAGAGCGAAAAGCCCTTGAACGCCGCCGACTCCGACCCGGGAATATATGGATAAGCAATCAGAACAGCCAGCAGAATCAGCGCAAGACTCACCAGCCTGGACGTGACTGGTGCCCACTGCGGCCTGAAGCCTTCAATGCGTACTTGCCCTTCGCCAATGCGGGCAAAAGCAAAGGAGACAAGATGCAGAACATAACGACAGACCAGCGCGATGATCAGAATGAAGACCAGCGAAGGAGCACTGTTCCACGCCGCCCGTCCGAACTGCTCCGCGGGCCGCAAAACGCCATCGAGCATCCGTTCGCCAAGCGGGCGAGTCTGCGGAAAGAGAGAAAACAAAATCTGGAACGCAAGATAGAGAACGAAGACCGAAGCCGCCAGGCGCACTGTCCTGAAGACAAGCCGAAGCAAGCCATTCAGCTCCTTCGTATCGATCAAAGACCAGCTCTGACGGCGAGAGTGAGCCAGCCGGTCGAAGACCGAACGCGCCGTTACATCTGCGAGCCAGCGCGTAAGCGGCACCAGCAGCCACAATAGAGCCAGCGTCACGACAAGCACCAGAACCGTCAGTCCAATACGCAACAGCAGTCGCTCGCGACTGTGCTCGGCGCGATACTGATTGACCGCTCCACTCAGCGCCGTCAGCCACTGGTTCGCAAGCGCAGTCCGTGAGACACCCGCAGCAGCCGCATCGCCATCGAAGACCGATGCGATGACGAGGTCGTCCTCCATAATGTCCGTGCTCGTGTCCGTCTCATTGATGGTGAAATGGACGGCTTGCGATGTATCCCGCGCAAGCTTGTCGAGCCGCTCAGAGATCGCCCGGGCGCGAACCTCAGGGCTGATACTGCCAAAGCCCCAGGAGATTTCAATGATGGATCGATTGTCGACCCTGACAGGAGCAGGCTGAAATCTAGCCTGAACCGGAGCCATGACGACTGCCGGAAAAGCCGTCCGCTTTGTCTGCGACACTGCCGGCAGAACTACAGCCAACAGAAGAAGCAAAACTGCCACCCGTTCAGACCATCGCGCTCTCATGTCCTAATCTCTATCACGTCTAGGGATTCGTACGGCCGGCTTTTCAGACAAACTCCTGAAAGCGTTCCGCCACAAGCCCAACGATCTCATCCGCCGGCCGAGCCCAGAGCGCCTCATTGAAAATCTCAACCTCAATCGGCCCTTTGTACCCTGCGCGCTCGGCGGCGCCCCGTAGACGCTGCAGCTCGATAACACCGTCACCCATCATGCCACGTCCCATCAAAAAATCGGGAGTCGGCACGATCCAGTCCGACACATGAAACGCGAATATCCTGTCACCTGCTTTCGCGATCTCTGCATACACCTGCGGGTCCCACCAGATGTGATAGACATCGACGACCAGGCCAACCTGTCCCGCCGGAAAGCGAGCTGCAATCTCATTCGCCTCCCCCATAGTCACGACCACACTACGGTCAGCGGCAAACATGGGATGCAGCGGCTCAACGCCGAGCCGTACTCCGCTCTGCGCCGCATGGCCTGCAACGGCGGCAATACCATCAACAACCATCTGACGCGCCCCATCGATATCGCGTCCTGGAGCAGGGCCGTTGACGAGCACCAGAAGATCGGTGCCGATCGCTGCAGCCTCATCGATAGCGCGAAGATTGTCCTCAATGCGACGGCGACGCTCTTCTGCCGTAGCAGCAGGAAACATACCGCCGCGGCACAGGCTGGACACCTTCAAACCCGCGCTGCGAATCAACTGTGCTGCGGCTTGCGGATTCACGCCGACGGCATGACGCCACGGCCCGATCCACCCAACGTTGTGCTTCACGCAAGCCTTGACGACGTCACCCAGCGAAGCCTTTCCCGCCGTCATCTGGTTGAAGCTCAGTCTGGAGAGATCGGCCATCAGCCTTCCACTCCGGCGAGCTCAAGCACCAGCCTCATGCGATGACATGCGAGGTCAGGATCAACGAGGAGACGTGCCTTATCCGCCAGTACGAACAGCTCGGCAAGGTGCGTAATCGAGCGTGCGCTCTGCTGACCGCCCAGCATCACAAAGTGACGCTGTCGTCCGTTGAGATAAGCAAGAAAAACCAGGCCCGTCTTATAGAAGTACGTTGGCGCCTGAAAGATATGCCGCGAGAGCGGAACCGTCGGTGCGAGCAGCTCCTCATACTGGACGAGATCGCCCACATCCAGAGCGCGCAGAGCCAATGCCGCCGCAGGTGCGATGCCGTCAAATATACCCAGCAGCGCATCACTGTGCCCGACCTCATCGCCGCGAATCAACTCCGCGTAATCGAAGTCGTCGCCGGTATACATCCTGACACCATGCGGTAGCTGCCGCCGCATGATGATCTCCTGCTGCTTATCAAGCAGCGAGATCTTCACACCATCGACCTTGTGCTGATTCTCGCGAATGATGTGGAGGCATGTCGCCATCGCATCGGGAACATTCCTACTTCCCCAGTAGCCGCGAAGCTGCGGATCGAAGGCCTCGCCAAGCCAATGCAGAATCGCCGGCTGACGCAGCCCCTGCAGCAGCCTTCCATAGACCCTGGCATAGTCCTCAGGAGTCTTCGCGCACTTCACAAGCGCGCGACTAGCCATCAAAATGACGCGTCCGCCCGCTGCCTCGATCGTCTCGCATTGCTCCTCGTAGGCAGCGATAACCTCATCGATCGTTGCCTGCTGCGCAGGGTCAAGCTGATCGGTGTTCGCTCCACACGCGATCTCCCCACCGCGTTCCCCGGCAGAGACCCGAATCAACTCACGCGCCGACGCCCAATCAAGCCCCATGCCGCGCTGCGAGGTGTCCATCGCCTCCGCGACGCCAAAACCCAACGACCAGAGATAGCGTCGAAACGCCATCGTCGCATCCATGTCGAGCACCTGCGGACGCAGCGGATCGACGACAACATGCGCTGCCGCATAGGCCACGCGCAATGTTGGAGGTTGCCCCGCAATCACGGGGAGCGGGCCAGCCTCATTCAGCCGATAGTTAGAAAGTCCTTCAGCGAGCGGAAGACGAATTTGCAGGCTCATGGGTCAATCAATGATCTCAAAGATAGTCTTAGTTCAACGTCAGCTCGGGCAGCTCCACCCAGCGTCTCTCGCTCCACGACTGGATGCCTGCCTCAGCAAGCTGCACTCCCTTCGCGGCCTCAAGAAATCCGTGCGGGAACGGCGCATCCTCAAGCACGTGGCGGAAAAACATCTCCCACTGAATCCTGAAGGCATTTTCTTCAGCACCCGTAGTCGGAACCGTCTGCCATCCGTCGCGGAACTTGATGGGATTAGGAATATCCGGATTCCAGATCGCCTTCGGCGTCGCCACGCGCGGCTGAACTTTGCACTCGCGAAGACCGGCCACAGCGCTTCCCTCCGTTCCATCGACATGCAGCTCCAGCAGCTCATCGCGATTGACGCGCGTTGCCCAGGACGAGTTAATATGCGCAACAACACCACCCGCAATCTCAAACGTCGCATAGGCCGCGTCGTCTGCCGTGCAGTTATAACTGGCCCCCGTCTCATCTATACGTGTCGGGATCGTTGTTCTTGCGATGCAGCTTACGCCTGTAATGCGGCCAAAGAGATTCTCCAGTACATATTGCCAGTGAGGAAACATATCGAGGATGATGCCGCCGCCATCTTCCTTACGGTAGTTCCACGAAGGGCGTTGCGCAGGCGGCGTCGGCCCTTCAAAGACCCAATAGCCAAACTCTCCGCGCACTGAGAGCACTTTGCCGAGAAAGCCGCTCGAGATCACCTGCTTTAACTTCAGCAGCCCGGGCAGAAACAGCTTGTCCTGAACGACCCCGTTCTTCACTCCAGCCTTTGCCGCCTCGCGAGCAAGTTCCAGGCTCTCCTCCAGAGTTCCCGCAAGCGGCTTTTCGCAGTAAATATGCTTGCCCGCCTTGAGGGCAGCCTTGACGCTTTCGGCGCGCAGCAACGTCGACTGCGCGTCAAAGTAGATCAGATTCTCTTTCTTTGCCAGGCACTCGTTCAGATCGGTCGACCAATGGTCGATCTCCCATTCCTTAGCCAGCTTTTCCAGCTTTCCGGCATTTCTTCCTACGAGCACCGGCTCCGGCATGATAACCGTCTTATCGCGCAGCTCCAGTCCGCCCTGCTTACGAATCGCCGCAATCGAACGGCCCAGGTGCTGGTTGGTCCCCATGCGCCCAGTCACACCGTTCATGATGATGCCGATCTTCCGCATCCGGCTTCCCCCTGATTTTTAATATTTGGCTCACCCGCTGAACAGGCGACGCTGGTTTGGCGAAAAACAGCCACGACCGGATCATATATGAAAGGCCGCTTTCATAGAGGCCAGCACAACCGGCTGAAACAACACGCTTTCTAAAATCTGTCTATATGGCTATACTTTTCCCTTCATACGGAACTAATCCGCTTTTCATACGTAAGGGAATATGACCGCAGCCAGAGAGGTTTAGGGGAGAAGCAGCCTAAGTCACGTACATGCCAGACCATCACAGAGCAAAAACTCAGGCACGGCCAGCCACCGAAGTGCACCCACTCGACAAGCACGGGTTTGTCCCCCTCTACTACCAGATTCAGCGCGTACTCATGGAGAAGATTCAATCCGGCGCCCTCGCCGAGGGCGACCTGCTGGCCTCCGAAGAAGAGCTCGCACGCTCCTATCAGGTCAGCCGGATGACTGCCCGTCAGGCTCTGCATGGCCTCAAGTCACGAGGCTACGCCCACAGCCAGAAAGGCCGTGGAACCTTTGTTACCCGGCCAAAGATGGAAAAAAACATCATGCACCTGCGCGGCTTTACCGAAGATATGAAGCAGCGCGGCATGGTACCCAGCTCAAAGCTGCTGGAGCAGACCGTCATCCAGGCAACCGACGAACTCGCCGAAACACTCAGGATTGAGCCGGCAGCCTCCGTCATGAAGCTCCGCCGCCTACGGCTTGCAGACGACATCCCAATGGCTCTCGAAGAATCCCATATTCCTCTCAGCCCCTTCCCTCATCTCGAACGCATCAACTTTGCGAAGCAGTCTCTCTACTACACCCTTCGCGAAGACTATGGTGTTCGTGTCGCCTGGGCCGACGAGACCATCGAAGCGCTGCCGGCCACCAAAGAAGAATCCGAGCTGCTGACCATTCCCCGCCGCGCCAGCGTTCTCTCCATCTCACGTGTCATCATTACAACCGAACAAGTCCCGATCGAAATCGCGTGCTCTCGATATCGTGGCGATCGCTATCGAGCATTGATCCGTGTTCCAACAACAACCATCGAATAATCGCCGCAGATTACAACCGAGTCGCCGCAACGAAGCGCGCCGTGATCTTCTCCGGACGCGTAATAGCCGAACCCACCACCACAGCATGTGCCCCTAGCTTTAGGGCGCGCTGCACTTCCTCCGGTTGTTCGATATGCCCTTCGGCAAAAACCGGGATGCGGAGTCTCGCCACCAGAGCCTCAAGCAAATCCCAGTTAAAGCTGCGTTTGCCGGCAGTCTCCGCGGTATATCCGTAGAGTGTTGTCGCAATCGCATCCACCCCTGCTTCCTCTGCCATAATCCCGTCCTCTAACGATGCAATATCTCCCAGCACGGGTCTCTGCAGCTCTATCTGAATGCGCTTCACCATCTCCGGCCACGGCTCAGCCTCGCTCAAACGGCGACGCGTACAGTCCAGCGCAATCATATCGGCACCGGCATCGTTTACATCCCGGGCCAACGCAAACGTAGGAGTAATGTAGACCTCGCCTTGCGCATCCCACGTCTTCGCCATGCCAAGAATCGGCGCCGGAGAGAGCGCCCGAAAAGCACGAATCCGTTCAGCTCCCTCAGCGCGAAGACCTTCCGCCCCACCACGCAGCACCGCAGCAGCCAGCCGGATTATCGTCTCGGCGTGATCCATCGGATCGCCACGATCCGCCTGACAAGAGACAATCAACTTTCCTTTGAGCCTGCCAAGCAGGGACGCCGCTGTTTGCTTCGTGGGATCGAATGCCATGAAACTTATTTAGCAGAATGCCGAAAGCCATGTCGACGGCCGAAGCGCATAACGAGCCTTTATCGTTTCGTATACTACCTTGGCTTCTCCAAAGGAATCCTCCATGATCATCCCGCGCTCCCGACTGCTTTCCTTCGCCATACTGATCGCCCTCACTCGAATCGGCTACCCGCAGGCATCCCTCGATCAGGCATGGACAGTACTGCAGGCTGGCCTGTCCGACAAGAACACCGAAAGCCGCGCCGCCGCCGTCCGGCTTCTCGGTTTGCTGCCGGAGGAACAGAAAGCACCGCAATTCGCGCTCGAAGCACTCAAGGACGAGAAGCCCGAAGTACGCGAAGCAGCCACCGATGCCCTCGGCCGCCTTAAGGCAAAGTCCGCCATCCCCCAACTCACCGAAGTCATTCAGCACGATAAGGAAGCTCCCGTTGTACTGGGAGCAGCGCGTGCTCTTATCGCGATGGACGACTCCCTGGGCTACGGCGTCTTCTACGCCGTACTGACCGGCGAGAAAAAGAGCGGTGGTGGCTTGATGGAAGATCAGAAAAAGATGCTCAAGGATCCGCAGAAGCTCGCTCAATTTGGATTTGAACAAGGTGTAGGTTTTGTTCCCTTCGGCGGCCTGGGCCTGACCGTCGTTCGCTCGCTCACCAAAGATGATGTTTCGCCGATACGAGCTGCCGCAGCCAGAATACTGGCCGCAGATCCCGACCCGAAATCTCTCGCCGCCCTTGAAGCAGCATGCAGAGACAATAGCTGGCAGGTTCAGGTTGCGGCCCTGGCCGCCATCGCGCAGCGAGGCGATCCAGGCACGCGAAGCACCGTAGAAATGTACCTCGACAACCCGAAAGAGATCGTTCGTTATACCGCAGCCGCTGCGTTGATTCACCTCAACGATCTGCCCACCCGGAAGCCAATCCGTAGCAGCACGCAAAAGAAACGGCAGGCAAAGTAAACCGCGCAACGAATCGCACAATCCACCCGCACTGCCGATTTGAATCCTTCTGACGACCTCTACGCTTCGGTCCCCCTCGCTACAGCGTCAGCGACGGAGGAATCGATGCGGCATCCGAACCAAACTTCAGATTTGGCTCTGCACCCATCGTGAAGACCAGCTTGCCTCCCTGCGCTATGTCGGCATGGTTGAACCAGGCACGCTGCTGCGGCTGTCCATTCAGCGAGAACGACTGGATGTACCGATGCGACGGATCCTTTCGTTCCACCACAATCTCAAGCTTCTTGCCATGTCCCAGATCGACCGTCGCTCCCTCGAATAACGGAGAGCCCAGAATATAGTTGCCGCTGACCGGATCGACCGGATAGAAACCAAGTGCACTCAGCAGATACCAGGCAGACATCTGTCCCACATCTTCATTGCCCTGCATGCCATCCGGCAATGCCGCATACATCGTCTCCAGCAGGCTGCGAACGCGGGCCTGCGTCTTGTGCGGTGCACCGGCATAAACATACAAATACGAAATGTGGTGCGAAGGTTCATTGCCATGCGCATACTGCCCCACCATACCGGCAATATCCGGCGGAGCATCTTCCGGCAGATCCGACGGAACGGTGAACAGAGAATCCAGCTTCGCCACAAACGGCTCGTTGCCACCGAAGAGCTGAATCAGGCCAGCCGCGTCATGCTGCACACCAAACGTCGTCTGCCATGCGTTTGATTCCGTATAGTCGCGCCACTTCTTCGAGTGGCCCATATCGATCGGCCGGAACGGCGATGTCCAGCTTCCGTCTTCGAGCTTAGGACGCATAAAGCCCACCGACGCATCGAAGTAGTTGCGATAGTTGGTCGAGCGCTTACGCAGCATCGCAGCATCATCGGTCTTACCAAGCTTCTTCGCGACATGCGCAATCGACCAGTCGTCATAGCAGTACTCGAAGGTCTTCGATACCGACTCGCCCTCTTTGTCGGCCGGAATATAACCGAGCTTGCGATAGTAGCTCAGGCCGCGGAAGTCATCGACCATGGCGCGCTTCATCATCAGCCCGTAAGCCTTCTCATAATCGACGCCCTTGAAGCCCTTATTGCACGCCTCCGAGATCACCGCGGCAGAATGATAGCCCGTCATCGTTCCCGTTTCAGTTGACATCAGCGGCCAGACCGGCATGCCCTCCGGGCTCTGCTCCGCCATCCGGATCAACGTGTTCACCAGCAACGGCACACGCTCCTGCTCAATCAGCGTGTAGGCAGGATGCGCCGCACGGAAGGTATCCCACAACGAGAACGTCGAGAAATTGTGCTCTCCCGCCGCCAGCGTATGGACCTGGTTGTCCATGCCGCGATATCGCCCGTCCACATCGTCAAATAACGTCGGCCCCAGCGACATGTGATACAGCGCCGTGTAAAAAATCTTCTTATGCGTCTCGTTCGCGCCCTGCACGCGCACCTTCGAAAGCTGTCGGCGCCATGCCTCGCGAGCGGCAGCACGCACCTTGTCGAACTCCCACGCGGAAACCTCGGCAGCCACATTCTTCGCGGCGCCATCCGCATCCACACCGGAGATACCCGTCTTGACCAGAATCGTCTCCTTGGCCTTCGTCTTGAAGTAAAGAACGCACTTCAAATTCTTGCCGCGAAGATCTTCGTTGCTGGCGGGCGCAGCAACCTCTTTGTCATCGACAAAAAACACAATCCGCTCCGGCTGCTTCGACACCTTCATCGTGAAGTACGCATGGCGGTCCTTCCCCCATGCCGAAGTCCGTCGCCCTCCCGCAAGCGTATCCGCCGCCACCTGACGCAGCTCAGCCGAAGTCACCGGCCCTTCTCCTGGCCCATATCCATGCTGCAGGTCGAGAATCAGATAAGCCTTATCGCTTGCCGGAAACGTATAACGATGCACGCCAACGCGCTCCGTCGCAGTCAGCTCTGCGCGCACACCGTAGTCCTTCAACAGCACCGAGTAGTAACCCGGCTCCATCTGCTCGTCCGCGTGATCGAAACGAGAACGATATCCCTTCTCAGGAAACCGTCGATCTCCCGGCACAAGATGTGCCGTCCCAGTTCCCGCCATCACCAGAAAATCCAGCAGGTCACCGCACCCCGTGCCACTCAGATGCGTATGGCTGAACCCCATAATCGAATCGTCCGAAACGTGATAGCCCGAACACCAGTCCCAGCCATCGTTGAATGTGTCGGGGCTTAGCTGCACAGCACCAAACGGCATCGAAGCACCGGGATAGCAATGACCATGCCCGCCCGTGCCAATCCGCTGGTCCACCCAGCGAAGCGGATCATCCGCCTTTTGTCCAAGCACAGCAGCGCCGGCAAATTTGTTCATCGTCGTTGCGCCTACGACGCAAGCAGCGGAGCTTCCCTGCAAAAAATTCCTGCGACTGATCATGCTTACCCCATCTTCCGTTTTCGTTGGCTGTTTACTATCCGCAACCATTCTCACGCAAAGCAGAAAGCACAAGCAAATATGACACAATGGCACGAGCGGAGCGACGAACCTTTTCTCACATGACCATCAGCCGAAGAAATTTTCTCTACAGCACCAGCGCAGCCGCCCTCTTCGTAAACACAGCCGGCGAAGCCGCTCTCGCCGAGGCGCAATCCTCCGTCGAGGTGCCACCCGTAAAAGCCCCGTGGGACATGGCCCACGGACGTCCCCCTGTCGCCCAGCGCAAATTCCGCAGCACCGCCGTCGAGCAGTTCCTCACCGAACGCCAGACGCGCATCGCCGATCCTGCCCTGCGCGCACTCTTCGTCAACTGTTTCCCCAACACACTCGACACCACCGTTGAGCCCGGCACCTACCAGGGCAAGCCCGACACCGCCGTCCTCACCGGAGACATCGCCGCCATGTGGCTCCGCGACTCCTCCGCACAGGTCTGGCCCTACCTTCCTCTGGCGAAGAACGACCGCCCACTCCGCGATCTCCTCGAGGGGGTCATCCGCCGCCAGGCACGCTGCATCCTCATCGACCCCTACGCCAACGCCATCATGGCCGATCTCAATGCCCCGCCTCTCCCATGGAGCCTCAAGGACAAGACCGACCTCAAGCGCGGCGTCGGCGAGCGCAAGTGGGAAGTCGACTCCCTCTGCTACCCCATTCGCCTCTCGCACGGCTACTGGAAACACACCGGCGACACTGGCCCCTTCGATCAGCGCTGGCTGCAGGCGATGTACCTGATCGTCGAAACCTTCCGTGTCCAGCAACGTAAAGATGGCGACGGCCCTTACATCTTCCGCCGCATCTCCGACACCTCGACAGAGACCCTGCCCGCAGCCGGCCTCGGCAATCCCGTCAAACCCGTCGGCCTCATCGCCTCCGGCTTCCGCCCCTCTGACGACGCCTGCATCTTCCCCTTCCTCGTGCCGTCCAATCTCTTCGCCGTCACCTCGCTGCGCCAGCTCGCCGAGATGGCACACACCGTCGCGCACGACGATGAGCTTGCAAACAAAGCTTCCTCTCTAGCCAAAGAGGTCGAACAGGCACTGCACCAACACGCCATTGCCACAACTCCTGAAGGCACCATCTGGGCCTACGAGGTCGACGGTTATGGCAGCCAGCTCTTGATGGACGACGCCAACGTCCCCAGCCTGCTCGGCCTTCCCTACCTCGACGCTTCTCCCGATCCTGCGCTCTACAACCGCACGCGCGCCTTCTGCTGGAGCCCGCGCAATCCCTGGTTCTTCCAGGGCACTGCAGGAGAAGGCATCGGCGGCCCGCACGTAGGTCGCGACATGATCTGGCCCATGTCGCAGATCATCTATGCACTCACCAGCAGCAACCCCGACGAGATCCGCCGCTCGCTCCACATGCTCAAAGGCTCCGCGCAGGGCTTCGGCTTTATGCACGAGAGCTACTTCAAAAACGATCCGAAGAACTTCACGCGCGCCTGGTTTGCCTGGGCCAACACGCTCTTCGGAGAGCTTCTTGGAACGGTTGCAGCAACGCACCCCGAGCTGCTGCAACCGTAGAACCTCAGCCGTGACGTGCTCGCCACAGCGCACCCTGCAGCGGATCGACAACCCCCGGCAGCACCTTCAGGCCGGGAAAATCCACGCGCAGCACCTCGACGATCCCGTTTCGCACAGCATCGACGTGCTCCAGAATGCTGCCTGTAAACGCCAGATCCGGTATCCAGTCCGATCTTCCTTCTTCGCGTCGCACACGATCAATCATCACCCGCGCAAGATGCCCCAGCTCTTCGGCCTCACGGCGTAGCACCCGCGACGCCACAGCATCGCCCGCAGCCGCGCATGCCACCACGACCGGAGCCAGCTTCGTCACATCGGGTGAAGGAATTCTGTTGGCATAGTCCACGATGGCCATCGCATCCGGCAGGTCCCATAACTTAAGAATCGCCGGCAGCAGCATCGTTTCTTTCTGCTCATCGATCGCAAGAAACGTATCCCGCAGCGCC
This sequence comes from Edaphobacter flagellatus, assembly GCF_025264665.1. Lineage (NCBI taxonomy): Bacteria > Pseudomonadati > Acidobacteriota > Terriglobia > Terriglobales > Acidobacteriaceae > Edaphobacter > Edaphobacter flagellatus. The sequence goes on along the minus strand of NZ_CP073697.1, from coordinate 4,030,189 downwards.
TGCTGCCCGATCCGCGCTCCCGATGCCTGATCGGCAAGCGCTGGCCCCCAGCCGCCAACCGTCATCAGCTTGCCCGAAGTCGTCCGCCCTGCCACATTCGAGCCCGTGCCTGCCATCACCAGCACACCCGGACCGCCAAAGAACGCAGCGTCCAACGCAATCTCAACATCGCCCACCATAATCAGCGAGCCGCCGATGCGTTTGGAAAATGCCTCTTCAATCCATTCCGTCACCATCGGAACCGTGATTCCAGCGGCGCCAACGCAGCTCCGCGTAACAGACTTCAGATCGATGCCGCTCTGCGCCTCAAGCTCGGCAATTGCCTTGTCCAGGTTCTCCTGCGCCGAAGCCGCATCCGTTCGCATCCGCTTGATCGTGCCTCCGCGTACGCGCGCCAGCTCCTTCGTCTCATCCGCCAGTACATACTCTGTCTTCGTACCGCCCACATCCAACGCCAGATAGAACGCCAAACTTTCTCCTCACACTTTCGACTTATTTTTTATCCTTTACTGCAATATTGTGCCAGCCATTCCGCCGGAAATCCTGCGATAGGGTAGCGATGTATCCGCTCCCTCACAAGGCGCAACGAAATCCCATATTCGAGGTCGAGCTGTCCGGCGTGTTCGAGCTGCGCGCCGCAACCCGATACCGATTGCAGTACGACTTGTGGCAGAGAAACGAACCGCCCTTCACCACCCGCCCCGTACCTGTCGGCGGCCCCTTGGGGTTGATCCTCGTTGCCGCCGTCGCCGCGCGATGAAACGCCGTATCGAACCAGTCCGCGCACCACTCCCAGGCATTTCCTGTAATCGAAAACAAACCATATTCGTTCGCTGGAAAGGCCTCGACCGGACACGTCCCCGCATAGCCATCGTCTGCCGTATCCACCTTCGGGAACTCACCCTGCCAGATGTTGCAGCGATGCTCTCCATTGGGCCGCAGCTTGTCTCCCCACGGATACAGCTTCTGCTCCAGCCCGCCGCGCGCTGCATACTCCCATTCCGCCTCCGTCAACAATCGCTGCCCCGACCACTGGCAAAAGGCCACCGCATCGTTCCACGAAACGTGAACGACAGGATGATCGCCACGCTTCAAAACATTCGAACCCGGCCCCTCCGGAGCATTCCAGTACGCGCCTCGCACCTTGCACCACCACGGAGCCGCAGCAACCGTATCCTCTACCATCTCGTAAAAACGGTCCTTCGGCACATGCGACCAGAAGACGAAAGACCAGCCATACTGCTCCGCCTCGGTCTTGTACCCGGTCGCAGCAACAAACTCGGCGAACCGCTTGTTCGTCACCGGATAGCGGTCGATGCGAAATGCATCCACAGTCACCTCACGGACAGGCCCCTCACCGTCCGCCGGAAACGCCTCCGCATAGTCCGTCCCCATCAAAAAACTTCCGCCCGGCAGAGCAATCATCCCCTCAAGCGTCGCGGATGAGACCTCAGAAGCGGAGTGCACACCACTGTCCGCCTGGGCCACCGGAACATCACGTTCTGACGCAGGCGTGCAGCATCCCTTCGTCGTTATATCGCTACCACATGTCATTGTGCTCTCATCCTAGCTGCTCTCTTTATCCCATGCATCTGGCGGAAGTCGTATCTGGCCTCCTCGGCTCTCCACCAAAATCCTGTCAAGCCCCCTGAAATCGCAAATCATTCATTTCAAATAAAATAGAGGCGTTTTAAAGTGCCGATTCCCCCTACCCGTTTTGCTACACTTAATACAGATCAGAAAGAAATGAGTTAGCCTCCAGCCCTTGCTGGAGGCTAACTCATTTAGAATCTATATTTTTAGAGTTAACTCCCCTGCCCTCAATATTTTAGCCTGTGCAAATCGCTCAACTTTTTGAAACCAAGCAACTTATATAGCCACCCCGGGGGGAGGGGGCTGGCATCACCGGCGCGTTTCCAGCCGTTCCAGCACCACGGCCGTGCTGTCATAGTCTCCTGCCAGTCCCAGGTTGATTCCCTCGCCCATCAGGACCGCACCGGAGACCACAGCTTCACCTTTGTATTTGCCCGCGTCCAGCGCACGCACTTGATAACTTGCCTTCGGCTCCAGCCCCTTCAGCTGCACCTTCGGCAAAGCCATTCCAAAGTGCTGCGAACGCAGGTAGCTGAAAAGCACAGCCTGCGATCCATCCTGTGCAACATACTCAACGTGACTGCTCTCGCTCTTCAACGGCGATTGCAACCGATAAAGATTGCCATGCTGGACCGTCGTTCGGATGTCCTTATAGAACGCAGTCAGCTTTGTCGCCAGAGCCATATCGTCAGTCGTCCATTTATTCAGGTTGCCGCCGATACCAAGCGCTCCCTGCATCGCCGACAGAAACCGGAACTGCAACGGAATCGAGCGCCTATTAAGAAAGTTCGGAACGTCTGTCACCCACGCAGCCATCGTCTCAGGCGCATACGCGTGCGTGAAGCCATACTGAATCGCAAGCCTGTCGAGCGCGTCCGTGTTGTCCGAAGTCCAAACCTCATCGGTATAGCGCAGGATGCCAAGATCCACGCGGCCGCTACCGCCTGAGCAGGATTCAATCTCCAGCTTAGGATGCTTCGCACGCAGCTTCGCCAGAATGTCGTAGAGATTCTCTACATAGCGAACATAGATCTCCTTCTGCTTCGCAACTTCAGCAGAACCATTCGCAGAACCGGAAGCCTCTGACCAGCCTGGCTCGCTCCAATTGCGGTTATAGTCCCACTTGAGAAATGCGATGTCGTTCTCGGTAACAAGACGATCGAGAAAATTGAAGACATACTCTTTCACGTCTTCCCGAGCAAGATTCAACACAAGCTGATTGCGCGCTTCAGTCCGGTTGCGATCCGGGAAATGCATCGCCCAATCCGGATGCGCGCGATACAGGTCGCTGTCAGGATTCACCATCTCCGGCTCAACCCAAAGGCCGAAGTCCATCCCAAGCGCATGAACACGGTCGATCAGCGGCTTCAGCCCGTTCGGAAACTTCGTCTTATTGACATACCAGTCGCCGAGACCAGCCTTATCCGTCAAACGCTGTCCGAACCATCCATCATCGACGACAAATCGCTCGACGCCGAGTTTGGCTGCCTTTTCGGCAAGCGATATCTGACCAGCCTCGTTGACGGCAAACTCAGTCGCCTCCCACGAGTTGTAGATGACAGGACGCGGTTTCGGATTGGGATGCGTCGGAAGGATTTCAGCCAGCTGAAAGCGATGCAGAATGCGCGATGCCTCCCCTTGACCGTGCGAGGTATAACCTGCGTAAAACTTCGGCGTCTCCAGGCTCTTGCCCGGCTCCAGCACATACGCGAAGTCGAACGGGTTGTAGCCCGCAGTAACACGAACTTTGTTCTGCGATGTACCTTCGACATTCATCCGCCAGCTTCCGCTCCAGCCAAGCTCGCCAAACCAGACAGGACCGTTATCTTCCGTGGTCGCATGTTCCCGCCCGATAGCAAACCACGGATTAGCCTGATGTCCTGTGCTCCCGCGGCGACTCTCCATCACATGCGAACCAGCCTGAATCAACTCCGAATGCAGCTGCCACTCGCCGGCCCACTGACCCGTCAGCCAACTAAGCGAATAATCCTCTGCCGCAGGAAGATTCCAGACGGCCGACGCCGCCTGCTCGACGACGAAGGTCTGCGAGCCTGCATTTTCAATACGCGACCAACGCGACAGAATCCCTTGGGGAAAAACCTCATAAAAAAGATGCACCTTGATCGGCTGCACCGTATCGTGAAGCACGATCTCCAGCTCGCTCTTCGAGACCTTCGCGCTCTCATAAACCAAAACCAGCGTGCGATCGCCATTCGGCGAGTCAACCTTCAACGCCGGCTCCGCAAACAGACCTTCTCCCCACGCTGGATACTCAAGCGCCGTTGTGTTGGCTGGCGTATCAAAGGAGGCCCATTCACCTGAACTGTGCGCCTGCGGCAAGCGAGCATCCGCAGGAAGCGCTGGTCCCCAGTAGAGACTCTGCAGCATGTGACGCTCATTAATGCCAACAACATAGGTGCTCTCGCCTGCATTCAGATACCACTGTTGAGAAGCATCGACGGACCGAACAGCATCCTGACCCAAGACGTTCAAACCACACGCAAAAATGGTGGCAGAGATAGTTAGCAGGCGTTTCTTCATATGGAAAAGGTCCTCTGGACTAGGATCGCGTATCCAAATCCTACTTCAGATGTATACGCTACCATCAGCAGACGGAAATTGACTCTCACCTGTAAACCAAACCATAAGCGCCTCGGAGACCAGATCGCAGCACTTGTGAGCAGAACAAAGAAGCGGAAGGCCACAATAGCCTTCCGCTTCTAGCGATATTCAGGATGAATGAAGCTCAGCTCATTTGATCGAGCGCCATATTCAATTCCAGAACATTGACTCGCGGCTCTCCCAGAAGTCCGAACTGCCGCGGAGTGATGTGCTGCAGAACAAGCCCACGAACCTTGTCGTCGGGCAAACCTCTCTCTTTGGCTACTCTGCTCACCTGATAGAGCGCGGAGGCCGGAGTGATATCCGGATCGAGCCCCGAACCCGACGCCGTCACAAGATCAACCGGAACGTCCCCTGCAGCCATTTCAGTTGCGACACTGCTGTTGATTCTGTCGATCAGCGTTTTGCTCGTCGGGCCAAGATTGGAACCGGACGAAGACGAAGCATCGTAACCAGTACCCGCCGCAGAAGGTCGGCTATGGAAGTAGCGTGGCCCAGTAAAGGGCTGCCCGATAAGGCGCGAACCAACGATTTCGCCGTTCTTCACCATAAGCTGTCCGTTCGCCTTCTCTCGAAAGAGAAGATGGCCAAGACCAGCGACAACCATTGGATAGACAAGGCCCAGGAGGACCGCTGTAACAATCGTATATAAGACTGCGGTAACAAAATGTCTTTTCATGTCATGTCCCTTCTAAGCGAGGTGAAGAGCAGTGATAGCCATATCAATCAGCTTGATTCCGATAAAAGGGACTACAACCCCTCCTGCTCCATAAACCCACAGATTGCGCCGCAATAGCGCAGCAGCCGACATCGGTCTGTATGAGACACCGCGCAAAGCGAGTGGGATCAAAGCGATGATAATCAGAGCATTGAAGATGACAGCTGAAAGAATCGCTGATTCCGCATTGTGCAGGTGCATTACATTGAGCGTGTTCAATACCGGGAAAACTCCTGCAAACATAGCGGGGATGATAGCGAAGTACTTCGCGACGTCGTTCGAGATGGAAAACGTTGTGAGTGCACCACGCGTCATCAGCAACTGCTTTCCAATAGCGACAATTTCAATCAGCTTGGTTGGATTGGAGTCCAGATCCACCATATTGCCAGCCTCTTTTGCGGCTTGAGTGCCCGAGTTCATAGCAACTCCTACATCTGCCTGTGCAAGAGCTGGAGCATCATTGGTTCCGTCACCCGTCATCGCAACAAGCTTGCCCTCAGCCTGCTCGCGTTTGATGAGATCCATCTTGTCCTTGGGCTTTGCTTCAGCCAGGAAGTCGTCGACGCCGGCTTCCCGTGCAATCGCAGCTGCAGTCAGGGGATTGTCGCCGGTAATCATTACCGTGCGGATTCCCATCGCGCGAAGCTGATCGAAACGCTCGCGCATTCCTCCCTTGACGACATCCTTGAGATGAATCACACCAAGGGCGCGACCGTTTTCGGCAACTACAAGAGGCGTTCCCCCGCTCCGCGCGATGCTTTCGACCGAACTACGTACCTCTGGCGGCATATGCGCTCCATGCTCCTCCAGATGGCGCGCAATCGCATCCACTGCACCTTTGCGGATGCTGCGGCCCATCACCTCGATTCCACTCATGCGCGTTGTCGCGGAGAAGGGGACAAACTCCGCTTTGGCTTGAGTAAGCTCGCGGGCGCGCAAATTGTATTTCTCCTTCGCCAAAATGACGATGGAGCGCCCCTCTGGAGTTTCATCCGCAAGAGAAGAAAGCTGCGCCGCATCCGCCAACGTTTCATCACTTACGCCAGGTGCTGCCACAAACTCTGCGGCCTGACGGTTCCCGATCGTAATTGTGCCGGTTTTATCCAACAGCAATGTATTGACATCGCCTGCCGCCTCAACAGCTCGCCCAGAAGTAGCAAGCACGTTGTGCTGGACGAGCCGATCCATCCCGGCGATACCGATAGCCGAGAGAAGGCCGCCAATCGTCGTGGGAATAAGACAGACCAGCAGAGAGATAAGAACAAATACCGTCTGAGGAGCTCCGGAATACACAGCAAACGGCTGAAGCGTCACCACTGCAAGAAGAAATATCACCGTGAGACCAGCAAGAAGAATATTCAACGCGATTTCGTTTGGAGTCTTTTGCCTCTCCGCACCCTCGACCAACGCGATCATGCGATCGAGAAAGGTTTCTCCCGGGTTCGATGTGATGCGGACAGTAATAACGTCAGAGAGAACGCGCGTGCCTCCGGTGACAGCAGAGCGATCACCACCCGCTTCACGAATGACTGGCGCAGATTCACCCGTAATAGCAGATTCATCAACCGAAGCAACACCTTCGATTACCTCGCCATCGCCAGGGATCATCTGGCCGGCTGTAACCTGAACAATGTCATCGACACGCAGGCGAGAGCTGGGAACTTCCTCAATCTGCCCCTTTTCTAAACGGTATGCAGTGGTCTCGGACTTTGCCTGACGAAGCGCATCCGCTTGTGCCTTGCCGCGTCCTTCAGCCATCGCTTCTGCAAAATTGGCGAATAATACGGTAAACCACAGCCACAGCGTGATCTGCAGATTGAAGCCAAAATGGCCCGCTCCGGTCACCTTATCTTTAATAAGAAGGATTGCAGTAAGGACGCTTCCTACCTCCACGACAAACATCACCGGATTGCGCATCATCACGCTTGGGCTAAGTTTAACGAATGCGTCAACGAGGGCACGGCGCAAGATTTTTTTATCAAATAACGAACGTCGATGAGATGACACTTTAGATCTCCTAATTCCTTCAAAACGCTTTTCCAGCGTGCAGCAGCAGATGTTCAAGAACTGGTCCGAGAGACAGTGCCGGGAAGAACGTCAAAGCGCCCACGATCAAAATCACGCCTACAAGAAGAATCGTGAAAAGAGATGTTGTCACAGGAAATGTTCCAGCCGATGCAGGAACTATCTTCTTACGGGCAAGATTCCCTGCAACAGCAAGCATTGGAATCATCATCATGAATCGGCCAAAAAACATGGCGACGCCAAGTGAGTAGTTGTACCAATGCGTGTTCGCATTTAACCCAGCAAAGGCCGACCCATTGTTCCCGGTCGCTGAAGCATAAGCGTAAAGAATTTCACTTAGCCCGTGAGCACCATGATTGGTAAGGCTTGTTAGGGCAACGTTCGGCATTAGCACCGAGACTGCTGCAAACCCAAGAATGATCAGCGGGAAGATAAGGATGTAAAGCATCGACATTTGCACGTCGTACGCCTCTATCTTTTTCCCGAGATACTCAGGGGTTCTGCCTACCATCAATCCAGCGATAAAGACAGCCAGGATGACAAAGATAAGCATGCCGTAAAGCCCCGCACCAACTCCACCGAACACAATTTCGCCCAGCAGGATATTTATCATGGGCACCATTCCACCCAACGGCATGAAACTGTCATGCATACTATTCACTGCGCCGCAGCTTGCATCCGTAGTGACGGTCGCAAACAGAGCCGAGTTGGCAATACCGAAGCGAACCTCCTTCCCCTCCATATTGCCGCCAGCCTGAAGAACCGAAACATGCTGATCAACACCATGTACCAGAAGGTTTGGTTGCGATTCAGCCCAGTAACATGTGAACACCCCCGCAAACCACAGGAAGATCATCGCAGCCAAAACAGCCCATCCATGCCTGGGAGATCCAACCATTTGGCTAAGTGTCATTACCAGTCCAGCCGGAATAATGAATATAGCCAGCATTTGCAGGAAGTTCGTTAGCGGCGTTGGATTCTCAAATGGGTGAGCGCTATTCGCATTGAAGAACCCACCACCATTTGTACCAAGCATTTTGATTGCTTCCTGAGAAGCAACAGGGCCTTGAGCAATTGTTTGGGTTGCTACGGTCGCAGCTTTTCCATCTGCTCCAACCGTTTTCTGAACTTCAAGAACCTTGGCGGTATCGTATGGCCGAAAATTCTGCACAACTCCTTGTGAGACTAGCGCCAGAGCGAGAATCAGTGAAATCGGTCCCAGGACCCAAAGAGTGGCCCGAGTCAAATCAACCCAGAAGTTACCCAGTAACCTAGTCTCTTTGCGAGATATACCGCGAACAAACGCTATAGCCAAAGCTATGCCCACTCCGGCAGACCAGAAATTATGCGTTGCCAGTCCGAGCATCTGTGTGAGATAGCTCATCGTCGTTTCTGGGGTATAACTCTGCCAGTTTGTATTCGTTGTAAACGAGATTGCAGTATTAAGTGCCAGAATGGGCTCTACGGCTGATAAGTGTTGCGGATTGAGAGGAAGCAGGTGCTGAACTCGCTCAACGGCATATGTCAGAAACAACGTAGCCGCGCTGAACGCTATTGTGGCAACAGCATATTCTGTCCATACCATCTCAGTATCGGCCTGGACACCCGTCATCCGGTAAATAAGCCGCTCTATTGGGAGCAACACCGGATCCAAGAAAGTCTTTCGCCGCTCAAAAACACGTGCCATGTAGATGCCCAGAGGCTTCGCTAACAAGACAACGATGGCAATAAATAAAATGATTTGTAGCCAACCATTAACTGACATCAAAATTTCTCCGGACGCAGGAGGGCATAGACAAGATAGACAAGCAGAGCTATGGAAACGGCGAAAAGCAAAACATTAATCATCATCGGGACTTCCCTTTCAGGCCGTCGCAGCCGTATACGTAAAGCACGCTCAGGGCAAAGAGAAAGGCTAGCGAAGCTACGCAGACAATGTCAGTCATTCCAACCTCTGTTTATGCGTCTTTCTTTGTAAACGCGCACGAAGCGAATACTTTTATTGCCCTCAAAAACGGGCACGGCACGCAGGTTTTTCTCTGCGCGATCTTCTCTATCGTTTTTCATTATGAAAAAACAGGTAGGGTACAACTTGCGAAGAGTAGTGGGGGCAGGAGACTTCAATAATTCCAGAGACTTCATCTATCGCCTCATGGGTTATTGAAATCCCGTAAGGCATTGGAAGTCCGTAGAAAAAAAGTTAAGAAAGCGTAAATCAATCCAGCGTTGGATGAAACCGATAACCAACCCAAGGCTCGCTTTGAATATACCGAAGCCCTTCACCACGCTCTATTTTTTTGCGCAATCCTGCGACTAAGACCCTGAGATATTCAGGCTGATTTTCTCCCGCAGGCCCCCATATCGCTTTTAGCAAGACTTTATGCGTTAAAACCTTTTCGGGGGATCGAGCGAAATGGAGCAGGAGGTCAAACTCCTTTGGCGTAAGATGAACCACTTCACCACGCACCGTCACTTCATGAGCGTCCGTGTCGATCGTAAAATCTCCCACCGCAAGACGTGATGCCATGACCTCCGCATCAGGAACGCGCCTAAGCTGCGCTCGGACACGGGCCAATAGCTCCGGCATGCTGAAGGGCTTCGTGAGATAGTCATCGGCTCCTTGATCGAGAGCGGATACCTTCATCACATCTGTATCCCTGACACTCAAGACAATAATGGGTGTGGACGTGATTCGCCGAACTGCTTGCGTCAACTCCAAACCATTCATTTCTGGCATGGCCAAATCGGTGATAATCAAATCTGGCTGATGCTTTTCAACTTCTGCGAGGCCCTCCAAACCATTCGCGGCAAGAATGACCTCGTACCCGCTACTTTGCAGGGATGTACGCAACATTCTTTTGATCTGGGGCTCATCATCTACAACCAGGATACGTTTCAATGGCTCTCCTGCGTAACAATATGAAGGTCCACATGTGGCGCTTCTGACATGAATTTCTGAATAGCAAGGTAGTAGAAATAGCTTCTAAGGCCATGCGTAGCCGAGCGGCCAACCAATGCCTGTGTAATTCGATTCTCTCTAATAAAGGCGGCTGTTGTCCTCGGCGTATCATTACCAGTCAACTCAATAACGGATGCTCCGAGATTTCGCGCGAACTGAAAACTTGCTTCCAGCAGCCTCTTACGATCAGGCTCTTCATCCCGTTCGCTCGCCACATGAAGCACATACAATTCCGCGTCCAGCGCCTCAGCCATACGCGCTCCTCGAGCGATAAGATCCCGGGACTGCGTGCCCGAGCTGATGCACACGGCAATCTTTTCAGAGACCATCCAATGTGATCCCAGCTTCTTACGCCTTACATAATCGTCTAGATTCCGATCGACTGCACGAGTGACACGTTGAAGCGCCATCTCACGCAGTGCAATGAGATTCCCACGGCGGAAAAAGTTCGATAGCGAGCGCTCCACACGCTCCATGGGGTAGATATCACCACGTCGCATACGCGTGATGAGAGCTTCGGGAGTCAAATCGCTAATCACGATTTCATCAGCCCGGTCCAAAACCCAATCCGGCACCTGCTCCCGCACGCTCACTCCGGTGAGCGCTCTTACGCGTGTAGAAAGACTTTCAACATGCTGAATATTGACCGTGCTCAGCACGTCGATCTTGTTTTCGAGCAGAAGAAAAACGTCTTCGTAGCGTTTCGCGAATCGACTACCCTCAATGTTCGTATGTGCCAATTCGTCTATTAAAGCGACTTGCGGCATTCGCGCAAGGATACCGTCGACATCCATCTCATAAAAGACAGTGCCCTTGTATTCGACCTCTTTGCGTGGGATCTGCTCAAGTTTGGCAGCCAGCTCTGATGTTCCCGCACGTCCATGCGTTTCCACAATACCAATGACGACATCCTCGCCACGGCTCCGGCGTCGGATACCCTCACTCAGCATGCTGAATGTCTTGCCTACTCCTGGGGCATAGCCCAAAAAGATCTTAAAGCGCCCTCTCTGCTTTTCTGTCTCCGAGACGGAGAGCCAATCTTCTGGCGACTTTACGGGATCACTCAAGTCGTACAATGCCTCCATGAACTCTCGGCGCACACTTGCTGCCACCAAATGGTTTCTTGCACTCGGCGCTCTCGCCGGAATTGTACTCGTATGTAAGCGCTGGCTCCATGTTAACCCAACGACAGTAGCACTTACTCTACTACTGCTTGTTCTGCTTCTGGCAGCAAACTGGGGATTACGCTATGCCGTAGTTATCTCTTTTGCTGCTGCTGCCTGCTATAACTTCTTCTTTCTTCCTCCGCTCAATACGTTTACGATTGCGGACACTCAGAACTGGATCGCACTTTTTGCATTCTTATCTACAGCCATAACGGCCAGCCGTCTGGCCCAGAAGGCGCGGGACGAAGCCGATGATGCCCGCACCCGACAAAGAGAGCTTGAGATTTTATTTCAGCTAAGCCGGGAGATCTTGCAATCTGAAAGCCTTCCGGCCCTGCTAACCTCATTGCCCTCGGCAGTGGTAGGAGTAACAGGAGCCCCCTTTGGCATGCTTTACCTGCTAGAAGGTGACCGCTTATATCAGGCAGGCAACGACTCTATCTCAGAAATTGAAATTCCACATTTTCGACAACTTGCCACTTCTCTACAAAACACACAGGTTGAAAACGATGAGATACAGGTTCCGCTACGTTCTGGCGTACGCCCTAAAGGGCTGCTGCTGCTGCGAGGAGCAACTCTCTCTGCAAAGACAGCCGATGCTCTGGGTGGAGTGATATCCATTGCAATCGATCGCGCACTGGCACTGGAGAGTGTTGCGAGAAACGATGCCGCAAAGGAAAGTGAGCGGCTGCGCACACTGATGATCGACTCCATCACACATGCCCTGCGGACGCCTCTAACTTCAATTAAAGGGGCCGCGACTACTCTCTTACAAAGCGAGGTCAGTCCCACCGATCAACGAGAGTTGCTAAGCATTATTAATGAGGAAAGCGATCGACTTAACCTGCTTGTCTCCGAAGCAGTGCAGATGGCACAACTGGATGCCCAGCAAGTTCAGATGCACTTTGACACGGTAAGCGTACGCCATCTGGTGAATGCTGCACGCGATGCCTGCTCCTGGATAGAAGATCAACATCCGTTGCAGGCTCAAATTGATGATGAGCTGGCCATTCATGCGGACGCCACGTTGCTGGAAAAGGTGATCTGCAACCTTCTCGAGAATGCGGCCAAATATTCCAATGCAGGTACTCCGATCATCGTTCGCGCAGAACGGCATATGGATATGGTAGCCATCAGCGTTGCAGATCGAGGAATAGGTATCGATTCTACCGAGCAAGCTTTGATCTTTGAACGCTTTTACCGTGGCCGTTTTCAAGAGCACTCTGCACAAGGAACCGGCATGGGGCTTGCTATCAGCCGGGCTATTGTAGAAGCCCATGGCGGAACAATTTCCGTGGTGAGTCAGCCTGCACAAGGATCTGTTTTTACTATTTATTTGCCGGCAGCAAACTCGACAAACTTTAAACTCCACCCGGCAATGAACTCACAAAATATATAGATTTTGTCGAAAAAGCAGAACTCTGCCCCCTTTTAAAGCTTCATCCAGCTTTAAGGTTATGGGCTTATCCTTCTCATTATGCTGTTGATAAAAAAAGGGTGTCGCTGGCCGAAAGTTCGATTTCCAGCTGTTCTGGTTCTCTCAAGCCTCGCTCTGCTTGCTCGGGGTCAGGAGGCAACAACCAGCCCGATCATCTCTCTCTCCGATGCTATCCATCGCGCACAGCAAAATGAGCCAGTCTTCGCTCGCGCAATCGCAGCGCAACAGAATGCAGGAATTAATAGCTACCTTGCTAAGGCGGCACTTCTCCCATCGGTGGTGTATCACAACCAGATGCTATATACGCAGCCGAATGGTCAGACTAACCAGGGAACGATGACGCTCCCAGCTTTCATCGCTAATAATGCCGTTCACGAATATGTGAGCCAGGCCTCCATTAACGAAACAATCGGAGTCAAGCAGTTAGCCGATGCGCGCGTTGCGTCAGCTAACGCGGCCGTTGCATCAGCTGACCTGGAAGTAGCTCGGCGCGGATTAGTCGCTGCGGTTGTCAATCTCTACTACCAGGTATCGACTTCAGAGACCAAAAGACAACTTTTGCGTGAAGCCTATGACGAAGCCACTACCTTCGCGGACTTAACCCAAAAACGCGAGGCCAGCCGCGAGATCGCGCATGCAGATGTCGTCAAAGCTCAGCTTCAGCAGCAGCAACGCCAACGAGACCTTAGCGATGCAGTTCTAGCCGCAGACAAAGCCAGACTGGAATTAGGAGTTCTTCTCTTCCCCGATCCCCGAACCGCCTACACCACGCAAGCTCCCGGAGCGCCTCCTGCAATGCCGACGCGTGATGAAGTGAATCAGTCAGCTTTTGCCAATAATCCTGATTTACGAAGTGCACTCGCAAGCGTGCAGGCTGGCGATGCTGGGGTTACATCGGCCAAAGCCGGATACCTTCCAGATCTGGCTCTGAATTTTTCCTATGGCATCGATGCCGCACAATTTGCCAAGTATGGTCCGGATGGCGTGCGAAATCTTGGCTACTCCATCAGCGGAACACTCGATATCCCGGTATGGGACTGGCTCTCCACTCAGAAACGTATCAAGCAAAGTGAAATCCAGCGAGACGCAGCGAAAACGATGTTGACTGCTACACAGAGACGCCTGATCGCAACTCTGGAAGAAGCCTATGCCGAGGCCAACACCGCACGCGATCAGCTCAATCTGCTCGACCAGAGCGTGCACTCTTCGATCGAGAGTTTGCGACTTACAAAGCTTCGTTATTCAGCGGGCGAATCAACGGCACTGGAAGTAGTTGACGCGCAAAATACTTTGCTTGCAGCACAGATAGCCCAGGCGGATGGGGCTGTTCGCTACCAGTCAGCACTTGCAGCACTCCAAATTCTTACAGGAACACTGTGAGCCAGAACGTGAATCCAAATAAAAACTTCTTTCGTACACTCACGCTAGCTTCGTTATTGCTGTCAGCCTTTTCATTGCAAGGCTGCAAAAAGAACACGGACGCCGATACGGCACCCCTGGTCACAGTTCAGGCTGAGCGCCCCGAAGTTGGCGAGATATCTGAACACATCACTGCCGACGCTACCCTCTCGCCCCTCGCGCAGGCCGCAATCTCGCCCAAAATTACGGCGCCAGTTAAGGCTTTTTATGTTCAACGTGGTTCAAAGGTTAAAGCGGGGCAGCTGCTCGCTGTCCTTGAGAATCAGGATCTCGTTGCGCAGGCTCAGGACAATAAAGGGCAATACAACGCTGCTGAAGCCGCGTTTCAGATGCAGACAAAGGCCCAGGTTCCCGAGGACTACAACAAGGCGGAATTAGATGTCGCGCAGGCAAAGGCACAACTGCATCTGCAGGAAGAGATTACTGCATCGCGCAAAAGGCTTCTCGATGAAGGCGCCATCGCAGGCAGAGACTATGACACTGCTGTAGCCGCTCTCGTCCAAGCGAAGTCGGCCTATGATGTTGCGTTGAACCATCTCAACTCATTGCAAAAAGTGAGCCGTACGGCAACAATGCAGCAGGCCCAAGGCCAGCTCTCCTCTGCAAAGGGAAAGTATTTAGCAGCAGAAGCCTTAGTGTCTTATTCCGAAATTCACAGCCCCATCTCCGGAGTTGTTACAGACAGGCCACTCTTCCCTGGCGAAACGGCTGCATCCGGCAGTCCGCTCATCACCGTTATGGACACGTCAGCACTTCTTGCAAAGGTCCATCTCTCACAAACTCTCGCTCAAAGGTTGCACGTCGGCGATTCCGCATCCGTCTCAATACCCGGTGTTGACGAGCCAGTTCCTGCAAAAATCACGCTCATCAGTCCGGCGCTTGATCCAGGAAGCACTACGGTTGAGGTTTGGCTCCGCATAGAGAATGATTCGAACAAGTACAAAGCTGGAACTCCGGTACGGACATCCATCACCGGAAGGACAGTAACAAAAGCCATAAAAGTACCGATGGCATCTGTCCTTACAAACCAAGACGGCTCCAAGTTCGTCATGGTCGCCGGAGATGACGGCACTGCTCACAAAAAGCCTGTGCAGGTAGGCATTAATGACGGAACTGATATTCAGATCACTCAGGGCCTTGGCGGCTCCGAAACAGTGATCACAACCGGCGCCTATGGTCTGGACGAAGGAACCAAAGTCAAGATCGGCAAAGAGGACGAAGAGAAGCCCAGCGGAGATAAAAATTGATGGATCAGCATCCTGCTAACGTCGAGGGACACTTCTGGCTTGTACGCTATCGCGGCCCAATCTTCTTTTTCCTGATCGTCCTTACGATCGCCGGGCTCTATGCTGCAACGCAAGTTCCAATCTCCGTTTTTCCGGAAACGAATTTTCCACGTGTCGTCATTGGCGTCGATAACGGAGTGATGCCTGTCGAACAGATGCAGGTAACCGTAACCAAGCCCATTGAGGACGCGGTGAATGCCGTCCCTGGCTTGCTTACCGTCCGCTCAACAACAAGCAGAGGCTCAGCTGAGGTAAGCCTGTTTTTCGACTGGAACGTTGATATGTTCAGGACGCTCCAGTTAGTCGATGCTGCTCTCGGCAAGGTCCGTCAGACACTTCCTGCAACTGCCGTCATCACCACCAATCGCCTTACCTTCGCAACATTTCCAATTGCGGGCTACAGCCTCACCTCAGACCGTTTGTCACAGACCCAGCTCTGGGAGCTTGCAACATATCAGTTGAAGCCGCAACTGAATCGCCTTCCCGGCGTCAGCACGGTCACAGTGCAGGGCGGGAAGATACCTGAGTTCCATATCGTGCCAAATATGGCGCGCATGCAAACCGCTGGCGTTACCATCCTTGACCTTGTCAACGCTGTCGATGCATCCAATATTGTCGATTCCCCCGGGCTGTATGAAGCAAATCATCAGCTGATCCTCGGCCTTGTTGGCGCGCAAGCTCATGATGCAAGCCAACTAGGCCGTCTTGCGGTAAAAACTTCGCAATCTGGAGTTGTCATCAGAATCGCGGACGTTGCCACCGTTCAACCTGGAGTACTCCCTGTCTACACAACCGTTACTGCAAATGGTCAAGATGCTGTCTTGCTGAATATCACACGCCAGCCATCAAGCAACACCGTCGCCGTTGTAGATACGGTGACCACGCAGATCGACAAGCTACGAAAGACGCTCCCCGCTGGGGTTAAGCTCGAGACTTACTATGACCAATCTGAGCTTGTGCGCGAAAGCATCCGTAGCGTCCGGGATGCCATCCTCACTGGATTAGTACTCGCCTGCATCGTTCTCTTCATTTTCCTTGGTGATTGGACATCTTCGCTGGTAGCTGGTCTGGTAATACCCGTCACTGTTGCGATTACGATCCTTTTGCTGAAGTCAATCGGCGAAAGCTTCAACCTGATGACGTTAGGCGGCCTCGCTGCCGCAATAGGCCTGGTCATCGACGACGCCATTGTTGTTGTGGAGAACATTGTCCTGCACCGCGATAATGGAGAAAACCGTGCAATAGCAGCTCGCCTTGCGCTGAAAGAAATTGCTGTCCCGCTCCTCGGATCGACCATCACTCCAGTTGTCGTCTTTCTTCCGCTGATCTCAGTAACCGGCGTTACCGGTAGTTTCTTCCGAGCCCTTGCCATCACGATGACCATCGCCCTCCTCACATCACTGCTGCTTGCCGTGACGTGGACTCCAGCTTTAAGCCTTGTGCTATTGCGCGAAAAACGCGACAACACAAAAGCCAGCCATGAAACCCATGGAAAGCTGATGAGCAGGATTCTGCGCTGGCATGGAACAGGGCTCGGTTGGTCGCTCAAACATCCTGCATCGCTTCTTGGGCTATGTGTCGTCCTCGTTACAGGGAGTTGGTTTACATATCGCTCTCTGGGCTCCGACCTTCTTCCAGAAATGGATGAAGGGGGCTTTATCCTTGACTACATCATGCCCGCCGGAAGCTCCTTATCGGAGACGAACCGCGTGCTACAACATGTAGATCGCATTCTGCACGATATGCCCGAGGTCGAGAGCACATCGCGTCGCACAGGCCTCCAGATGGGCCTTGCCGCAGTAACAGAAGCCAATACAGGCGACATCACCGTCAAGCTGAAAACCTCGCGTGATCGTGGAATCGACGAGGTGATTGCAGACGCACGAGCACAGATCAAGAAAGCTGAACCTGAGTTGGACATCGAATTTACACAGGTTCTGCAGGACATGATCGGCGATCTATCCAACGCTCCAGAGCCCATCCAGATCAAAGTCTTCGCGAATGATCCTGCGCTTTTAGCCAACCTCGGCCCTCGCATCGGAGACGCTATCTCGAAAATTGGTGGCGTTGTCGATATTCAAAATGGCATCGATAATACGATCAGCGGACCCGCTACAAACTTCCAGATCGACCCAAGCGTTGCTGGGCGCATGGGCTTCACTGCAAGCGAAGTCGCCGAGGACGCCACATCCATTCTGGATGGTGTGAACGCCGTAAATCCTCTCATCACTAACGGCAGACCCTACACCATCCGTGTTCGCCTCGGCGAAGAGACTCGTCAATCTCTCGATACCATCCAGAACACTGTCTTCAATAGTTCGACGGGAAAGCTGGCGACGCTAGGCGCTCTTGCGCAAGTCACACAACTGCCGCCCCAGAATGAAATCAAGCGCGAAAATTTACAGCAACTTATCACTGTCACTGGCAGACTTGAGGGCACCGACCTCGGGACTGCGATTGCTAAAGTTCAACGAACCGTCAGCGCTATGCATTTTCCGCCGACCGTACGGATCGAATACGGTGGAACCTATCAGGAGCAACAGCAATCCTTCCGTGAACTGCTACGCGTGCTGCTGTTATCGCTGGCACTTGTCTTTGGTGTCCTTCTGATTGAGTTCCGCAACCTTTCAGCTCCCATAGCCATCCTTACGTCTTCCATCCTCTCTATTGCTGGAGTTTTGTTTGGCCTGCTCATTACGCGGACGACCTTTAACGTTGCCTCGTTCATGGGCCTCATTATGGTCATTGGAATTGTCGCAAAGAACGGTATTCTTCTCCTCGACGCCGACGAGCGATATCGCCACGAGGGCGCGAATGCCAGAGATGCCATGATCCACGCCGCTCAGCGACGCTTGCGCCCCATCCTGATGACCGCTACTGCAGCCATCTGTGGCATGTTACCGCTTGCGTTTGCCATTGGCTCCGGATCGCAGATGCTGCAGCCACTGGCAATCGCAGTCATCGGCGGCCTGGTGTTATCGATGCTGTTGAGCCTGATCGTTACTCCCGTGGTCTATTACCTGCTTACGCGGCATACTGTCACGGAAGCCTAAAAGGGCTGGCGCTCAACTGAACGCCAGCCCTTCACTCACTCGCTGGATTACCGCTCTACAACGATCACTTCAAAGGTATCCGGAAGTATTGACGGGCGTGGCCGAGGCGCTGAGGGCGTAGCAGCAGGTGCTGGACCAAACTGCGCTGTAACCAGATAAACTCGCCCGGTAACGGCATCCAAAGCCATTGTGCGAGCACCTCTTGCGGTCTTCAGCGCTTGTGTTGTAGGAAAGCCTGGCTTGCCTGCAGAGACAACCGTAAGCGTTCCCTCTCCATTGGAAGAAAAAGCCAGCTCATGCTTTGTATCAAACCCAGCAGCATCGGGAGAATCACCAATCGCAGCCAAGCCAAGTAGCTTGCCAGACTGATAGTCGAGGACCGCCATCTTGTCTCCATCGCAGACGGAAAAGAGCCTGTGCTTCACTCGGTCAATCGCCATTCCGGAGGGAGAATCGCAACCCTGCAACTGCCAAGTGTCCACGATCTTCTTTGAAGATGCGTCCAGCTTTACGATGGCATTTTTATCTTCGATATTTACATACACAGATCCATGCCCATCAACCTGCGGAAACTCCGGCTTGCCGGGTAACGGCACCGTGGCAACCACCTTATTGGTGGTCGTATCCATGATGGATATATCTTTGCTGCGCCCGTTGAAGGCCCATACCGTCTTCGTCGACGGTTCATAGGTGATGCCGTCAGGATTCGAACCTGCGGAAACAGTAGCTGTTACAGAGAAGTCTGCACGATTGAAAACGACGATCGCATTCCCTGCCCCATCGCTGGCGTAGCCTGTTCTGCCGTCCGGGTTCAGTGCTACGCCGTGTGTACTCTTTAGTCCGGTGACGGCGCCAATCACTTTTCCCGTTGTAGTATCGACGACTTCTATGCGCGAGTTGTGAGTGATATACAGCCGATGAGCTGCATCATCACTCAGTAGATAGTCCCAGCCGCCTTGTCCACCAATCTTCCAGTGGTCTGCGATGTGATAATTTTGCGCGGTTGCAAATGTTGCGAAGGAGCAGACAGCTGCGACGATCCATCCTCGATATAAGCGCATGAGAGACTCCCGTATAAACTCGGCATCGAGCCGGCCATCCTAGTCTCTCCTATCCTTCCTTAATTGAAGCTGAAGTAACCGGTTCAGCCATGTGCGCGCATACGGGGAGCGTTACTACGACCGAAGCACCATGGGGCACACGATTCGAAATCTCGATCGTCCCATTCACCCGATCACAGATCGCTTTACAGATAGCGAGGCCTAACCCTGTCCCCCCGCTTTTGCGGCTTCGAGAAGGATCGCCACGATAAAAGGGCTCGAAGAGATGTGGCCTGTCCTCTTCAGTAATGCCTTCACCTGCATCTTCTATAACGAACTGGACTTGCTGGTTCAATGCTCTCAAGGCAACTCGAACCTCTCCGCCCTGCATGCTGTGCTGCAAAGCGTTGACGAGAATGTTCGAGCATAAAAGCAATGCGTCACGACTATCTACCGGGATACTGACGTCGCCCGAAAGCTCGCTTATCACCTTCACATCTTTGAGCTGGGCAAAGGACGCACTCTGGTGCAGAGCCTCTTCCATCACATCGCGCAGCCTGCAGGACTGGCCCTTCACCTCTACTGGCTGCTCCAGTCTTGCCAGGGTAAGCAGTCTTTGGACTGTTGTCTCCAACCGCGTGAAGTCGTCCAGGCTCAAAGCCAGCCCCTGGCTGTACTCCTCTACAGTACGCTTACGCATAGCGAGCAGTTGGAGGGACGATTTCACGATAGCAACATCAGTCTTCAGTTCATGTGCTGCATCGCTGGTGAAGCGTCGTTGCTGCTCAAAGGATTGCTGAACACGCAAGAGAGCCGCCTCAAGCGCTGCAGAAAGCGGACGCAGTTCAACCGTCTGCTTGGCGCTTTCAGGAGCATTGAATTGCCAGTCTGCTGCACTAAGACGTTCGGCTTCGTGAGCCAGTTCATAGATTGGCCGCAACCCGCGACGAATGAGCCATGCCAGGACAATCGCTGTCATGCCGATGAGGATGGCTGTCGCCGCTGCGAAAAAGCGGACTGACTCCAGCACCTCATGCCACACATGGTCTACCGGCATTCCATAGAAAATCCGGATGTCGTGACGCGTTCCGCCATTAGGTTTTCCTGGATCGATGACTCGGACGCCTCGAAAGCTGTAGAACCGATAGGCATGACCGTCCACGCGTTTATTCTGGATTTCCGGACCCGTTAACGATCGATCGAAATCGGGGACCTTACCGCTTGATCCAAGAACCTTTCCACCATCCTCTTCGACTAGAAAGATGGCATGTCGAGCCAGGTGAATATCGCTGAGATCGAGCATCACATTATCGTCTACATCTTCCGCATCCTGCACAGCTCCCATCAGAGTCTGCGCGGTTCCTCGCAGATTGGCATCGAAGGCCGTCAGCTCGACATGGCGCTCGTGGACAATGATGGCCCCGATCAATGCGAGTGCTGTAAGTAGCTCCAACAAGAGAACAGTAAGGATCAGCCGGCGCGTGATGGAGACCGAGGCACTCATGCTTCGGCCGGCTCCTCGCGGAGGCGATAACCTCGATGCCGCAATGTTTCGATCAGCTCTTCTGTTCCTGTGATATTCAGCTTTCTGCGCAGGTTGGAGATGTGCGCTTCAATCACGTTGGAGTGATGTTCCCAATCGAAGTCGTACAGGTGTTCGAGAAGCTCCTGCTTTGAGACGACGGCGCGCGGTCGATGACAGAGATATTCCAGAATGCGGTACTCGGTCGGCGAAAGATCGATGAGTTGATCCTTTCTTCGTACGGTTTGCTGAACAGTATTGATCTGGACGTCGGAGATGGTGAGAACAGGAGTCGCAACGCCTTTCGCTCTGCGAATCAGGGCTTTGACTCTTGCAATCAACTCGCCCAGATCAAATGGCTTGCTCAGATAATCGTCCGCGCCAGCATTCAGAAGCTCTACGATTGATTCTTTGCCTTCCTGAGCCGTCAGGATCAGAACGGGGCTGTGAAGTTTTTTGCGGCGGAGATCCTGCAGGATCTTCTGGCCGCTTTTGCCCGGCAGCATCAGATCGAGAATGATCGCATCGTAGACACCTTGCTCGGCGAGGTGAGAGCCAGTGGTTCCATCGAGTGCGAAATCGACGGCGAAGCCTACTTCCCGCAATGCTGCCACGATATTTTCAGTGAGACGCTGTTCGTCTTCGACAAGAAGTACACGCATAGATCAACCTGAGATTATTTTCTCAGGTTGGGCTTAATCTCCACTGAACCTTGCCAACTATTCTTCGCTATAAACCCTTGAGAACAGAGCCGATGACACCGCCGACGACACCTGCTCCCGTTTGCTGCTCGACGCGTTCGACCTTCATGTATTCCTGAAGCTGATGGGCAAGGCGCTGAATGGGAAGTGTCTGCAGCCAGACACGCCCTGGGCCTGTGAGTGCGGCGAGGAACACGCCGTCGCCACCAAAGATCATGTTACGGATACCGGGAACACGCTGAATCTGGAAGGCGACGTTCGCATGGAAGGCTCCGAC
Source organism: Edaphobacter flagellatus (assembly GCF_025264665.1). NCBI lineage: Bacteria > Pseudomonadati > Acidobacteriota > Terriglobia > Terriglobales > Acidobacteriaceae > Edaphobacter > Edaphobacter flagellatus. Next base: position 4,008,370 of record NZ_CP073697.1, on the reverse strand, counting down.
GTGGCCGGGGTGGACGCGAAGGGTCTCACCTGGGGCAAGGTCTTTAACGATGACCTCGCCGGAGAGCTCCAGCCAGGCTATTCCCTGCCCATAGACCTTCTGCAGGAGGAAGCCATCGCCACCGAAGATACCTGCGCCAAGCGACTGCTGGAAGCCGACGCCGAGCGCGATGCCTTCTGTCGCGCAAAGGAAGCCGTGGCGGTGAATCATGTATTCGTGTCCCTGCCCGACCTCGACGGGGACGATGTGGCCGGGGACGCGCGTTGCGAAGGCGACAGTGCCGGGTGCGCCGTAGGCGCGGTACTCGGTCATAAAGAGGGAGCCGCCGCCAGCGACACGCTTGAGTGCGCCGAGCAAACCGCCACCGCCAGCGTGCTGCGTGTGCGTGGTCATCTGAATGGACTGGCTCATCCAGGAGAGCTCTCCAGCTTCGGAGATGATGGCATCGTTGTGGTCGAGCGCGAACTCAAGAACGGGCATCGTGGTGCCGATAATGCGGTGTTGCATGATCTCTACCTCACCCTGTCAGAACCGGTCGCCCCCGGTATTGTTTTTGTGCAAAGTATTCGAAAAGCAAGGCTTACAGCGACGGTTACCCTGGTTACCTGTTTTGGCGGCAATAGCAAAGCCCGGCTAAGCGAAGCCGGGCTTACTGCATTTCTCTCTTTATTAAGGGTATCAGGCATGTCAAGAAAACTGCTGTGGAAATCGACTATACGAAACCCAGATTGTTGGTGGCGAAGCTGCCGATGTTGGGGAAGATGGCCGGCAGTTGAGCGGCGCTGACGCCGAACCACTGGGCCAGCGTGGCGGCGTATTGCATGGAACCGGTAGTGGGCACCCAGCGTCCGTTGGAGCCGGAGTCGTCGGGGCCGCCGAGGGCGAGCGTGGGGAAGGTTCCGTACATCTGGCCTCCCTTGACGGCACCGCCGATGACGAAATGATGCGAGCCCCAGGCGTGGTCGGAACCAGTGTTGGAGTTCGGCTGGTAGGTACGGCTGAAGTCGGACATGGTGAAGGTGGTGACGTTGCTGGCGACGCCGAGCTCCTGTGTGGCCTGATAGAAGGCGGCCAGGGCCGGGCTGATTTGAGCAAGCAGGGCGCTCTGTTGCGCGATCTGGTCGGAGTGCGTGTCGAAGTTGCCTATACCCGCGAAAAAGATCTGCCGGCTGACTCCGAGGGCCGCACGCACCTGGATGATCTGCGCGATCTGTGCGAGCTGGGCGGCCAATCCGTTATTTGCCGGAAAAACTGTCTGCAATTTGGGAACGGATGACGTGGCTGCAGTGAGGATCTTGGAGTAGTTGTAAGCGTTCGAGGTGATGGTGTCATCGGCTTGAACCAGGGTAAGGCCGGTGTCGAAGGAAAGTAGCGCCTGCGCAGTGGCGAGACGGGCGCCGCACTCGGTGGTGCTCTCTGAACATGCGGCGGCGCCGAGATTGCCGGGGCTGACGGATACGGGCGTGCTTGCGCTGCCATTGCAGAAGAGGGTGTCTCCTGCAACGGAGGTGATCATCGGAACCTGGCCGTTGGGGTTGTAGGAGGTGTTGAGCGTGTCGGCGATGCGTCCGGCCCAGCCGGTAGGCGCAGCAGCAGACTGCGATGCGTTTTGCCATTCGAGCTGCTGGTCGGGATGCGAAAAGAGATTGCTGGGGAGAGACTGGTTCGCCTGATACTGCGCCTTCGTCGTTGGAGCGACGAGTGTGCCGACGTTCGCGACGATGGCGGCGTTCTTGTTGTTGAACAGCGTCTGGAGGTCGGGAAGGTTGGGATTGAGGGCGAAGTTGGGAAGCGGCGTGAGAGGAAGAAGCTGGTTCTGCGCGATGGCCAGAGGGCCACGTATGTTGGCGTAGCTGTTGTATCCAGCCGTGTCGTAAGGGATGAAAGTGTTGTTGGCATCGTTGCCGCCGTAAAGGAAGACGCAGACGAGCGCCTTGTAATCGGTCGCGGACTGCGCGAGGGCATTGAGGGCTCCGAAGGGACGCAGGCCGAGGACATTGCCTGCCGCGGCCAGTGAGGCACACCGGATAAAGCTACGACGATTGGGGCGCATTCTTCGAGTCTCCTCTTTAGTGCAGAATCTTGTACTGCGATGACGTGATGACGAGATAAGTGGCTACGCGAACACGTTGTGCCGGATCGGTGAAGGTAGAGATGTGATTGACGATGGCGGTACGCATCTGCGTGGACATCTGGCTGTGCATGAAGAGCATGCCGAGGGCGTCGACGAGATTGCCGGGGTTCGACGCCATGGCCCCGAGCGGGCTGGTGGCGGAAAGGTCGACGGTGAATCCGCTGATTTTATTGAAGACGACGGTATTAGCCAAAGAGAGCCGAAGGACGGCGCTGGCAGTGTTCTCCAGCGAAAACTCGGGGGCATTGGTGGTTGTGCTCGGAATGACGTAGTCGGGCGGGAAGAAGTTGAAGACAGAGGGTGAGGCGTAGGGCCGCTCGCTGAGCGAAGATGTGTAGTTGCCGAGCGTGTTGTAAGAGGCGTTGGCGATGACGTCGTTGCCTGCCTTGGCGTCATTGTTGACGAAGCCCAGGCCGCGAACCATATTGGTGAGCCAGAGCATGGGTTCGCGAAGATGTCCGCCTTCGGCTGTAGCATTCGTGTCACCGGCGCGGGCCTCAGTATCCGTCAGGATGGCGGTGATGACGGCTTTCATATCTCCACGAACGTTATTGCCGTTGTTGGCAAAGACAGCGGCGACGCGCTGGACATATGCCGGGCTTGGATTACTGGCGACGAGGTGCTGGATGAGTTGCTTACAGACGAAGGGGCCGACATTGGGATGCGCGAAGATGTTGGCGAGTGCGCCATCGAGATCCTGTGCGGAAGTTTGGCCCGCGGGGAGCGTAGTTCCGTTGAGGAGAATTTTTGCGGTGGTGTCGTGATTGGCGTCGACGGCAGCCATCGGCATGGTGTAGTTCGCTGTGCCGTTAGGGAATTTGGATGGCGCGCTTCCGTCGGCGTTGGCATAGGTCCATCCGGTGTAGGCGCGGGCGAAGGCCTGGACCTGCGCCTGCGTGTAGGTCGGGATCGTGTTGCCAGAAGAATCGAGCTGCGCCGTGCCGTCGGGGTTGAGAAGCACGAGCCCCATGGTGAACAGCTGCATGAGTTCGCGTGCGTAGTTCTCATTGGCGATCTGCGGGACGCCGTTCACGGTGCCGGGCTTGTTGCTGTTGAGCATGTTGAGGTAGGCACCCATGGCGGGCGAAAGGGTGACGTCCTTCATGATGGTGGAGAAGTTGCCGAAGGCATCATTGACGAGCGTGTTCTGGAAGGCGACGACGGCGCGCGAGTTGACGGAGTTGGTGGAGACGACAAACATTTCGGCGAGTGCGAAGGCAACGCGCTGACGAAGCTGGTCGGGCGCCGTGAGCGTCGCTTGCCACCACTCGGACTGAAGACAGGGGACGAGATTGGTTGCGCAGGGTGTGGGTGGCGTGGCTGCGATGAGCGGGAGCGTCGTCGGCGCGGTGTTGAACTGCTCGTTGAGGTATCCGGCAATGCCGACGGATTCGACGTGCTGGATGTCGGTGAGCGTCGGCCCGAACGTAGCCTGATCCAGCAGGCGTGCCGCAGCCGTGATACTGGCCGGGGTGGTGACGAGCGCGTTGAAAGACGACGAGGCGATGCTTCCCGGATTGGGGTTGATGACGGTGATGGGAATCGTCGTCGTTCCTGCGGGCAGAGAGAGCGAGGCCGTTGCGGTGAGCTGTGTCGAGGAGTTAATTGTTGCGTTGAAGGTCTGGCCTTGCAACTGAACCTGGGCTCCACTGACGAAGTTTGTGCCGTTGACGGTGATGGTGTCGGTAGAGCCGGAGACTGCTACGGTTGCATTCGTGACGGTGGGCTGCGGATTGAGCAAGGTTGCGGTGAGCGATCCGGAAGCGGTGGATACGGCCTGGCTAATAGCGGTAATGGTGACGGTGTTTGGATTGGGAAGAGCTGTGGGAGGCGTGTAGAGGCCGGAGGCGGAAATGGTTCCTGTAGCAGTGGCTCCGCCTGCGACTCCGTTGACTTGCCAGGTGACGGTTGTGTTGGGGTTGTTGGCGACGGTGGCGGTGTATTGAACGGTGGTTCCGATACGCGCCTGGCTGTTGCCGGAAACGGTTACGGTGACTGCCGGGGGCGTGGGGGTCGAACTCGTGCCGCCGCCTCCACTGCAACCTGCAAGTACTGCCAGCGCAAGAGTTGCGCAGCCAAGGGGCAAAAACACACGACGGGTTCTATGTCGCAGCAGCGCGCGAGCATCCATGTTCACTCAGCCTCCAGGCTGTGATTCGGTCTTGCTACCTGGCAGCGGAGCGGCTTCTGGCTGCCCTAGCGAAACTCTGCAGGCACCTTGTATAACATCGCGCGGAGAGACAAGTCGCGGTATTTTTTAAATTTTTCTGTATTCAGTGAAACTTTTGGGGACAGGCGTCGTCACGGTTTTGCTCATCCAATAAGCTATCTCTGCGCACAGCGGGGTTTGCGGCAGCTCTGCTGGCGAGAAGCGGCGGGAGCATGATGGAACGAACGGAGCAACGGGCGCAGTTCGCCAGACAGATGGCCGCGAGTGCTGGCGTTGCCGAAGACAGTGCCATTGCACAAGCCTTTGCCGCAACACCACGGGAAGAGTTTCTTGGGCCGCCTCCATGGCGGATATTTGGAGCGCGGGGAGATGCGGGCTTGCTGACGGATGATCCGACTATGCTGTATCAGGATGTACTGGTGCAGCTAAAGAGCGAAGCAGCGATTAACAATGGACAGCCGAGCCTTCATGCACGATGCTTCGCTGCGCTCACGATCACGCCAGGAGAGACGGCAGTTCATGTCGGCGTGGGCCTCGGTTATTACACCGCCATATTGGCGAGGCTGATAGGCAGCGACGGATTTGTGGAAGGTTATGAGATTGAGCCATCCCTGGCCCAGAAGGCCGCAGAGAATCTGCGCTCGCTGCCCTGGGTGCACGTTCATGCGCGCTCCGGCACGGCGAACCTGCCGATGTGCGATGTGCTGTATGTCAATGCGGGGGCCACTTCGCCGCTGAGCACATGGCTGGATGCACTACGTGATAGAGGAAGACTGCTCTTCCCGTTGACTTCTGACCATGGTGGAGGAGCGATGCTGCTGGTCACACGACATGAGGAAAACTACTCCGCACAATTCATCTGCGGAGCGCAGTTTGTGGGATGCATTGGAGCTCGCGATGCGGCCATGGAACAACAGCTGGTTGAGTGTTTTCGACGAGGGCATGCGGAAAGGGTTCGATCACTACGGCGCAATAACAATCCTGACAAAACAGCATGGTGCGCAGGAGATGGATGGTGGCTGTCGACTCGTTGACCCTCTATTTGCAGGAAGTCACTGATCCTTTATGCCTTTAATATGGATAGGACCAATGCTTGACCCAATATTAGGCCATTTGACATAAGCGAAAATCCGGAGAGCCAAGCGTTGCCTGGTTGTGCGATGATCTTTGGAAAAGCCGCGCAGCTATATAAGGAACGGCGACTTTATGTAAGGAGTATGCGCTGGAGCGCTCGATCAAAGCTATGAGTGAACAGAGGAACTGGAGCAGGAGAAACTTCGTTCAGGTGATGGGTGCGACAGCGCTTTCTGCACGTGGGTTAGCTTCGTCGATGGCCTTCGCCCAAGGTATCGGCTCGCCGAAGCATGCTGTCGCCTATGCAGGCAGCGGGGCAGGCACGATTGAGGTCTTCGCCATTCGCGGAGGTCGTGCCGAGAAGATTCAAAGCATAGCCAGCGCACGTCCTGCTGCACTGGCGCTGGCACCGAACGGACGTGTACTGTACGCGGCCAATGAAATAGCGGAGTATCGCGGGCTGCCCAGAGGCACCGTGGAGGCATTCGCCATCAACCCTGATGGAACGTTGACGAAGCTCAATAGGCAGGAGCTTTCGCTGTCGGCGACGATGCCGCGGCATATGGCAGTGTCGCACGATGGCAAAAAGCTTGTAGTCGCAGCACACGGTGGCGGCGTATACAACACGCTGGCGATCGAGGACGACGGATCTGTAGGTCGCGTTACAGGAATTCTGAAGGAGACGGGGGATAGCGATGGCCGCACGACGCAGCCTCGCGCTACGGCCTTTGATCGTGTCGGCCGCATTGTGAGTGCCGATCAGGGGACCTCGCGACTGCGCACTCTTGCGCATGGCGATGGACTGATTCCGCACACGCTGAGCGCCACGCAACAAGGGGATGGACCGCGGCATCTTGCCTTTGCTCCTGAAGGGAAGCTGCTCTTCGTGGCGCATGGAGATTCGTTGCAGAGCTACGAGTACAACTACGAAGCCGGACATGTAGCAACGATGCGGCAACATCTTGCATTCTCCGGGGTGACGGATGGTGCGGAGGTACTCGCGGTGCATCCATCGGGAAGATCTCTTTTCGCATGCGATGCAGGCGGCGGTGTTGCAGCATGGAAGGTCAATCCATCGACCGGCGAACTGAAGATGGCAGGCCGTCAGGCAGAAGAGATGGGAGTGCTACAGGCACTTGCATTGTCGGATGACGGAAGGTACATCACCACCATCAATAAAGAGCGTGGAGCGATCTGGGGAGCTTCGCTGGACGCAACCGGTGCGGTGAGCAATGCGCGCTTGCTGGCGCGCGTCGAAGCACCGATCTGCCTTCAGGTCATTTATAGTTAGTGCCTCTGCCGCAAACGAACTCAACAAGGAGCTATAGAGACGATGTCAACGAAGATATCGAGGCGTGGATTTCTTCACGGAGCCTCGGCAGCTGCGGTGCTTGGAGCTTCTCCAGCCTGGGCAAAGCATTCCGGTGAGCGCATGTTGTTTGTAGGAACGCAGACAGGACAGACGAGCAAAGGTATTTATGCGTACAGTTTCGATGAGGCGACCGGCGAGCTGAAACAGACTGCGCTGGCAGCAGAGGCCGATAGCCCAACATTTCTCGCCTTGTCGCCAAACCACAAGTTTCTGTTTACAGCCAATGAGCTGAATCAGTACGAAGGCAAGCGAAGCGGTGCTGTCTCAAGCTATGTTGTCGATCGCAGCACGATGAAGCTGACGAAGATCAATGAAGTGTCCGCCAAAGGCTCGGGGACGTGCCATGTCAGCGTCGATCATACGGGCCGTTGCGTCTTTGCCGCGAACTATGGCGGAGGCAGCGCTGCATCGTTTGCCGTGGACCCGAGCGGCAAGTTGAGCGAGGCGGTCTCGTTCTTTCAATACGAGGGCCATGGTCCGATGCCGCAGCAGAAGGGGCCGCGGGGCCATCGCGCGACGGTTTCTCCGGACAACAAATATTTCTTTGTGAACGATCTGGGACTGGACGAAATTCACGTCTATCACCTGGACGCATCGACAGCGAAGTTGACGGCGCAAGATCCTCCTGCGTGGAAGGCCGAGCCTGGTTCAGGGCCGCGTTCCCTGCTCTTCCATCCGAACCATAAGTGGGCCTACTGCGTAAATGAAGTGGGCTCGTCGGTCAACGTGCTGCAGTGGGACAAAAAGAAGGGTGTCTTCACAACCGTGCAATTGATCTCGACGGTACCGGAGGGACATCAGGGACCGTCTGCTCCGTCGGACATTGTGATGGATAAGAAGGGCCGCTTTGTGTACGTCGCAAACCGCCTGGATGACTTTATGGTGTCGTTCTCGATATCGCCAGCGGATGGGAAGCTGACGCTCATGGAGAGAACCTCGTGCGGAGGCAAGACCCCGCGGCATATTGCATTGTCTCCAAGCGGTAAATGGCTGCTGGTCGCAAATCAGGCAACCGACAATCTTTCTGTATTTGCACGCGACCCTAAGACCGGCAAACTGGCGAACGACGGCAAGAGCTTCCCGTTGTCGCGGCCGCAGTGTATTGTCTTCGTCTAGACGCAATCGTATGACAAACAAAAATGGCTCAGCATATGCTGAGCCATTTTGCTGCGACCAGGAAGTTTAGTGACGATTGTTGTCGCTCGGACGTACTTGACGCACACGGGGCGCGAAGGTCGTCCAGCGATAGGCGTAGGCTGCGTTGGGATCGGCCGGAGCATCCCACTTGTCTGCTTCCATGCCATTGAGATCATAGACGATCCTGCCGTCCTTGATGGTGATCTCGGCAGTCAGCTTCTTCGTTCCGTCGAGGCGGCCATTGACCATATCGGTGAAACCGTAGTGGCCTTCTTCCAGGCGAAGCACCGCGACGTCGGCAACGGAACCGACGGAGAGATTGCCTAGTTCTTCATGCTTGATCTCGCGCGCCGGATGCGAGGTCATTTCGGCCACCGCCTCCTGCAAGGAGATGCCAATCGCCATCATCTTGCTGGCGACATTGAGCTCGTCCTTGGTTGCACCGTTCATGCTGCCGATATGAAGATCCGTCGAAATGGAGTCCGGAATAAAACCATCTTTGACCATGGGTACTGCGAGCGAGAACTTGAAGCTGCCACCGCCTGTGCCTGTGTCGAAGAAGATGCCACGCTTGCGGCCTTCGATGAAGGCCTTGCTGGGCCCCATCGTGACAGGGTCCTGCTCATTGCGCAGGCCGGAGTACATGTGTGTGTAGATGTCGCCAGGACGCAACTTCTTCGTCAGCAGGTCATAGAGAGGGCGGCTCTCGGGATGATTGTTGCCGAAGTCGACCATGACAGGAATATTGGCTTTCGTGCCGGCGATGACGGCCTGCTCGACCGGCGTCCACTCTGGCCCGGCGTAATGGGCGGTCTTGATGCCCACAACAACATTCGGGTACTTGAGCGCCATCTTTGCGGTGGCTTCCCCGTCCATGTCGGCCTGATTGTTCTCGTACTTATCGCCACGCATCCCGGAACCCACGATGTTCAGCATGGCGAGGACGCGGGTCTTAGAGCGATCAATGATGCGATCCTTGAAGTCCTCGAAGTTACGCCAGCCGGCGCAGCCCGCATCAACAACCGTGGTGACTCCGACGCGGAAGGTAAAACCGTCGGGAGGAACGCTATTGTCGCCAGCGTAGGAATTCTTTTCGCCTGTACCGCTGTAGACGTGCACGTGAAGATCGATGAGACCCGGCGTGACGTAAAGGCCTTTGACATCGATGGTCTTGAGTGCTTCTGAAGAGGCAATGTGCGGAGCGACCTTAGCGATCTTGCCATTCTTGATGGCGACGTCCATCACCGAATCGATGTGATTCTTATCGTCGATGACATGACCGCTCTGCAGGATGAGATCGTAGGCGATATTTGCTGGAGGCGGCGGAAGCGGCGGCATCCTCTCCTGAGCGAAGGAATAAACAGATGAGGCGGCCAGCGAAAGAACCGCACAACAGGTGATGGATCGTTTACGCAGTGAATGAATCATTGTGCTCCTCAAGTTAGAACCACGATGCTTTGACAAGGCACTCTCTCCGAGCCTTGTTTCTTGAAATTGTTCAGGCGCGAACGGCTGTCCATGTTGCATTGCCGTACTCGCCCATATTAACGGTGCCAGAGATCTCGTTACCTTCGACCTTGCCCTTGAAAGTCCACATAATTGTATTGCCACCAACGGCCATCCCGCTGTGCAGCTCAAGCTGGTCTGCGTGAATGCTTCCCTTAAAGGTCGCTTTGTAGATTTCGCCGATGTGGTTTCCACTCACGTCGTTGCCGTTTTGCTGCAACGAGAACTTCTGTTCGCCTGTCCCTCGCGGATAGTGGATCGTGACGGCCCAATCCCCGGCAACCTTGGCAGGTTCACCCGCAGGAATAACGGGATTCTCATAGTGGCCGGGTTTCGTAAGCGCTTCGTAGATGGCATCGGCGATGATCTTGTCTTCGCCTGGATCCATCATGTACGGCATTACGGAGACGGCGCTTTCCATCATGTCGGGACGCCTGCCGCGCGCGCCACCGATAACGATGCGCGGCGTTCCGGCATCGAGGCGTGCCGTAAGTTCGGTCCCGGTAATCTTCAACACATTGGCATCCCACTTGATCTGAAGTGTCGGAGCGCGATTGGAGAGATCCTCTGGTTCGATATAGGTGAAGCTGGTGGATGGAAGACCTTTGAGCCGGTTTTCAATCGTGTTCAGCCACGAGCGCCACATCTTCTGCTCCGCCGCATGATCGCGCTTGTACCACGTCTCAACAGCAGCGAGGATGCCCATCGCCTCTTCTTTGCTGCACTTCAAAGCACGCCCATAGTTGTGGTGCGGAGCCGCCTGAAAATATGCCGCCTTGCAGAGGTCCTTCTGTCCGAGCAGGATGCCCGAGGACTGCGGCCCGCGCAGGCACTTGCCGCCGGAATATCCAACCAGCGTAGCTCCCGCCTGAATATGGATATTGGGCCTCAATGGCTCTTCTGCAGCGGCATCGACAAAGACAGGGACATTCTTCGTCTTTGCGATAGTGCAGATGTTCTTAATGCTCATCGGGCCGGTGGCATTGCCCGGATTGGACATGATATAGATCATCGCAACACGGTCGTTGAGCTTCGCCGTCAGCTCTTCCGGCGAATCCACCTCGATGATCTCTGCTCCCACCATGCGCACACCAAAGTCATATTGGTTGCGGGAGTGCTTGGGAATAATGACTTGATCCTTCTTCTTGATATAAGGAAGAGCCTGGCTCTGTTCGACGTTTGTGCCAACCATACAGGCGACCGTTGCGAGGCAGATTGCCGCCTCGCAGCCTGTCGTGGTAATTCCCCACTCTGCTCCCATCAACTGGCCGAGCCGCGCGCCGATGCCGTTCATCATCTCGTCAAGCTGCACGTAGTAGAACGAGGCATCGTACATGGCCTGCTTCACTTCAGGCAGAGAACGCGAACCGCTGATGATCGTAAAGGTGCCGCGCCCATTGATGATTGGGCGGACACCGATACGGGTAAAGAGGTTATCGGTATCCGTGCCACTCCGCGCAGGAAGCTTGTGCTCACCTGGCTTCGCCGCCTCAGCAACTCCTGCTATCGGAGCAACAGCATTCGCTGCTCCAAGCGCAGAGAGCATTCCAGTTTGCTTGAGCACATCGCGACGGGACCAGCGGGTCTTGCGAAAGAGTGACATGGATACCTTTCCTTATTACGAGAGAAATTTACATGTAAGCGATGCAGTCAATCTCAACCAGCGAGTCGCCAGGGATTCCGCCTGCGGCAGCAATGGTCGTACGGACAGGCGGAGTATCGCCCCAGTTGGCCTGCGCGTAAACCGAGTTCATGGCCTGATAGTCCTTGAGGTCGTTGAGATAAACGTTGACCTTAAGAACCTTTTCCAGCGAAGAGCCGGCCTTGATAAGGTTCTTCTCCAACTCCTCGAGCACGTGCTTGGTGTGCTCTTCGACTGTTCCCTTGAAGTGTGCTCCAATGCCGGCAAGAAATACCATGTTGCCATAGGTCACGATGCTCGAAAACAGCGGCTTCTTTCCAGGAGTTGTGGGGACCTTATCCGCCTGGGTCTTCGGCGGAATCGACTTCTTTTCAAGCTTGCCGGACACCTGTGCGTTCGCGGTCTGGGCCAGCGCTGCGCCGCCGGTAACAGCTACAGCCGCCTTTGCGGCACTCTTGAGAAGACCTCTTCTCGACTGCTTTTCCATTTGATTCGCTCCTTATTGTGTTGAACGTGAATTATGCCTTTTGGGTGAGGGCCGCACGTAGACGACGACCAACGATCTCGTCTTCGCCCGGCTGCAACATCCACACGCCGATGACCAGCGTATTAGCATCCGATGGAATGCCCTGATTCGGCTTATGGCCCGTGTTGGGATTGAGTTCAATGGGTGGGTTCTGTGCGCGCAGCCGCTCCTGCACCTGAGCAACAGTAACGCCAACCTTAGCAGGATCAAACTTCAACAGAAGATGTGGAACATGATTGGCAATCTTCGGAATAACAACGCTGGATTGCATCGTCGGTATGTTTTTGACTGCATCCGAGATCACCTTACAGCGCCTGTTGTACTCGCGCTCGTTTGACTCATCCGACTGCTCCAGAAGCCAGTCAACCGCGGCGACCATGCCGACGATCTGCTCTTTCGCTACTTTCATACCACGGCCAACCGCATCGCCATTCGGATTGGTATTACGCAGTGCGAGGTCCGTGAGATGCTTCTTACCCAGCAGCAGACCTGCGTTCTGCGGACCGCGAATTCCCTTGCCGCCCGAGAAACAGACTAGGTCGAATCCCATCCCCGTGTACTTCCACAGATTTTCAATCGGCGGCATGTCTGCAGCAGCGTCCATGTGGCATGGAACATTATGCTGATGCGCAATCTCGAGCCACTGCTCACGGCCAATCTGCGCAACTGGACCATCCTCTTCCTCTGCCGCATTGAAGAAGTTGGTCATCACCGTCTTCTCATTAAAAGCACGCTTGTAATCGTCGAGTGTCACTACCTCGCGAATTACGGCTCCGCTCAGCATCATCGCGTGGTCATAGCTGTAACGATGCGACTTCTGGACGATGACCTCGTTCTTCAGGTTGCCGGCATCCTGCGGCAGAGCGCCTGGCTTGCTGTTATTCGCGTAGGTAATGCAGGCAGCCGTGGCAAGCGTAATGGCTCCCGAAGCGCCCGAGGTAACAAGCGCCCCCTCGCAACGAAGCTTCTTGGCCAGATACTCGCCGGACTTAACCTGCAGATCGTGAAGCTGCACTGGATGCTGCGCGGCAAGTTCGACTGCGCGACGCACCTGCGGAGGCATGCACGCCGCCGTCAGTGTCGTGTAGGTTCCAGCAGCGTTGATGATTTTCGCAACACCGAGCTTGTCGTAATAGTCCGTAACCGAAGATGCTGGCGCGGCTGCTTCCGCTGTCTTACTAAGGAACGGCGCGGCGCCAAACATGGCCATGGCCGACTGCGACCACCGCAGGAAGCTGCGGCGGCTAAAGAGAGCGCGATTCTCGCTGGACATCCTGTTTACCCCTGTATTTTGTTGATTCGATGGGAAATTAAATGTGATCGCATTGTCATGGGTCAAATGACGTAGCGAGCCGCTAGATTCTGCCGAACTGCTTTACAGCTTCTTCAATGGAGTGGAACTTTTCAATGAATGGGTACATCGAGTGCTCGCTGTTATCGAGCTTCTGCGCAAGCACCAGAATCTCAGCCGCACGATCACGCGGCACAACCACTACACCGTCCTGATCCGCGACAATAATGTCATTCGGATTGACGCGAACCCCATCGCAGTCGACCGGAATATTCATGCCGCCAAACTTGTAGTGGCTGACCGAGGTCGAAGGCACGGGTCCCGTCGAGTACACCGGGAAACCAATCTTTTTCAACTGGGGAAGATCACGGACACCGCCATCGACAACCGCTCCGGCGAATCCTCGATTGAACATCGCCGTGCCCATCAGCCCACCCATGCCGGCGATGTCTGCTCCATCCTCAACCTGCATGACATAGACAGAGCCAGCACCGCCTGAGTCGATCGCTTTCAGCATGCCGCTCAATGCGTCGGGGTCATGGTTTTCCTGCTTAACCAGCTTGACCGTAAGCGCCGTTCCCGCAAACTTGGTTGGAAAAATGGACTGCATGCGATGCGACATGTAGCGCTTCTGATGCAGCAGCTGCTCCATGGCGTCGGAGACGGATGCGGCCTCGACACGACGATATGCATCGATCATGGAAGCTGGATCAGCCTGATAATCAGCTGCCGTCTTCGGCGCATCGGCATGAACAATGAGATTTGCGGTAAAGAGCGATCCGCAAACGATGGCTGCTGCTGCTGAAATGCGAAGAAGGCGGGACTGAAAAACTGAAACCAGAGAAGAATACTTCAAGACTTTACGACTCCTTGTATAGACAGGAAAATGTTACCGGACTAGGCCAAGGTTTGACAGGTTTGCAAAAAATTTAGCCGCCGGGAGACCCGGCGGCCAAATCGTTAGAAGTTGATCTTTCCTGCAATCTGCATCACACGTGAACCAAAGTTGGTGTTGGCTCCCGTGATGAATCCGAAACTCGGACCACCGAAGGTGGTGTTCGGGCTGCCGGGGTTGGGATGATTGAAGACGTTGAAGGCCTCTCCGCGAAGCTGGAAGGCGACTGTCTCCCAGATCGGAAAGTTCTTGAAGAGTGAAAAATTGGTGTTAGCTACACCCGGTGCGTTGATCGCGTCACGGTGCAGGTTGCCGAAGGTTCCTGCGGTTGGATTCGCGTAAGCAGTTGCATCTATGCAGCTGTTTCTCTGGGATCCACCAGGCCCAGTCACTGTTCCGCGGCTGCAGGTTACGTGGCTTTCGTGAACGTAGTTCGGACGTTGAGATCCTCCTACACCTCCGACATTCGCCAGATTCGAGTTAATCGTAATGTTGAGAGGAGTACCGCTGCGGAGGTCGACGATCGCATTCGCCTGCCATCCACCAATAGCCTGACGAATGAATATATTGCGCCCCTCAAACTTCGGCAGCTCGTAGGTAACAGTACCAACAAAGCGATTGCGAATGTCGTAAGCCGAGTTACCGTAGTCAAGCTTCAAATGTCCCTGCCACATCGCAGAACCGCCGTCGTTGGAGCTGTCCGATGTATCCATGGAATGCGACCAGGTATAGCTAAGGTTTGCACTGATACCGCGGGTCAACCGTTGTCGCAGAATGGCAGTGAGGCCGTTATACGTTGCGAATCCATCGTTATGAATCAGACGAATCTGACCAATCGCCGGATTGGGACGGCGAGACTGCGAGAACGCAATCGGCGAAGGAGCTGGCTGGTTCGGATAGTAGCTCTGGTCCAGGTGGATCGTACGCGACCCCAGATACTGCAACTCGAAGCCGCCGTTATGCCATATCTCATTACCAATATCGATGTTCCACTGATACATCCGAGCAGTGGGCAGATTCTGATCGACAGCGAAGTTCGCGTATGGACTATTCGCTGGACCGGGCCACGCTACCGGCGCGGGTACATTCGGATTGGCGAGTGTGAATGCCGGTGTAGTGCCGAAGCCAGCAGAGGGGGTGACCACTGCCGAGTAGGGGTAGTTCGTCGAGGACAAGGTATAAGAGTTGAGCTGGTTCGCGTTGTAGTAGATTCCACCACCTCCGCGAATCACAATTTTATCCGTTGCACGGTAGGAAAAACCAACACGCGGACTAATGTTGTCGTGAGAAGGCCCGCTGAACTTGAAGCCAGGATACTTCTGGGCATTTAGAGGCGTTGTACCGCCGATAGCCGGATACAGTGTGGTGAGACCGGCGTCCATGATGCGACCGACGCCATTCAAACTGTAAGCGACCTGAGGCAGCTCGTAGCGCAGACCATACTGCAGAGTGAAATTCTGGGTCACCTGCCAGGTGTCCTGAATGAAGAAGCCATCACGCCACTGGCCGATCGAACCCTTTACCTGGAAGAACGGAGAGGTGTAACCGGTTGGAGTGCCAGCAATAAAAGCTGCCGCCGCATCGCCGGTCCCTGAAGTCGCTCCATTTAGGGTTCCGTCAAATGTGAATTGCCCACGCGCCGTATTGGCGGCAGAACGTCCAATCGTCATTTTGCGGAAGCTGATCCCAGCCATAAGAGCGTGCTTGCCCAAGGTATAGCTGATCTGGTCGTACCAGGTAAGTTGGCGGTCATCCTGATACCAGTTCGTTCCGGTCTGGGCAATGCCTTGATACAGAGGAGCGGCGGCAGTACCACCTAATTGCATATCAACCAGGCCAGGATTGCCGCTATCAACATCGGCGGTGAAGCCTGGAATACCCAGCGCAGAGCCAGCATTCGTCTGCTTAAGCTGAGCCTGCTGATTCAGGATGAACGTATTGACCACGTTGAATCCAAAGCGCAGATCGTTTACGAGCTTTGGCGTAATGATGTGGGTATAGCCAGCTGCTCCGTTGCGAGTCTTCGTCGTGGTATAGGCGGTATTTGCAGGATTGATCGCTTGGGTGAAGTTATTGACCGACTGCCATGCGAAACGGCCAAAGAGCGATACTTTACCATTGATGTTGTGATCTAAGCGCTCCAATGTTGAGTCTTCATTGATCTGCGTAGGAAGGTTTCCTTGCCAGTTTCCCGTAGTGGCTGAGTTTGTAGGAGCGGCCAAATAAGGAAGAAGCTTTGCAGCGATAGGATCGATAGGGATGATTGAATTGACGTACTGTGCCGCAGGGCATGCAAAGTTTGGCGCAGAGCACTGAGTAAAGCGTGTCTTGGGGTTGTAAAGAGCTTTACCAAGTTCGCTGAAATCGCCGGTACGCATCTTGTTGGTGAGAACGGTCCCTGTAGTCACAGTCGCACCATTGTTGCGAAGACCCTCATATGACCCAGTGAAGAAGGTCTTATCCTTCCCGTTGTATAGGAAGGGGATAACAACTGGACCGCTCAATACGCCACCGAAGAGGTTGTAACGAAGCTTGGGCTTAAGAGAAGCGAGTCCGGTTGTAGGTTGAAGCCAACCCTTAGCGTTCATCGCATCATTCTGGATGTAGTCATAAACCGTGCCGTGGAACTTATTGGTTCCGCTCTTCGATACAAGGTTGATGTGAACGCCCAGATAGTCGCCATACTGCGCGGTATAGTTTCCGTTCTGGGTTTGCACGGCGCTCAGAGCATCCGGATTGGGAGAGAGTGTGGCCGTTGTGATCAGGTTGTTCATGATCGAAATGCCATCGAGCGAGATGCTGTTGTTGATGTTGCGCGTACCCGAGCCGCTGGCGCGGTTGCCGGGAGGATTACCCGTCAGAGCATTGCCGCTGATCGTAATATTGGACGCAGTCGCCGCCAGATCGATGGCGTGCCGGCCATTCATCGGTAGATCGTGTACCTGCTGCGAGTCGATGGTTTCACCAAGGAGCGCATCATCGGTCGACAGTGGAGGTGTATCAGCCGAGACGCTGACAACGGATGTCTCCGAACCAACCGAAAGCGCGAAGTCCGTACGGACGGCGTGATTGATCGTAACGATGACATTGGTTGACGTCATCTTCTGGAACCCGGTCATCTCGACGGTGACGTCATAGGTTCCAGGGCTCACGAACGGAATCGAATAGTAGCCTTCAGTGTTCGTTGTACCGTTGTAGACCACCTTGGTTTCGCGGTTGACGCCCACGACCTTCGCCCCAACAACAACACTTCCCGAAGGATCGGTGACTGTTCCTACAAGCGCCGTATTATCCGCAACCTGGGCATGGAGTAATACGGAGCCGATCAAAAGCGCGAGACAACAAATAAACTTTTTCACTGAAGCCTCCTGGGTAAAACCTGAATGAAGCAGGTATTGCAGAAACGTGCGACATCTCCCTTGCCGCCGGACAAAGAAATCAAACAATCCGCACATTCCATGTGCGAACCGCTAGCAATCTATGTGTGAATAGATTGTGATTACTTTGCTAAACAATCGTCAATCGGACAGTTGCCGCCCCACTTCTTAGGCCATTTGACCTAACTGATGCTGCAAGTAGATGTTCAGCAACGGGATGGAGCGATCAGTCCAGGTGAACGAGGCCGCGTTGCAGCGCATAAATTGTTGCCTGCGTGCGATCGCGAGCGCCCATCTTGTCCAGCAGTGAGCTGACATGAATGCGTACGGTCTTCTCTGCTATCTTCAGCTCCTCCGCGATTTCGCGGTTGCTGCGCCCCTGCGTAATGCAGGCCAGCACCTCGGCCTCGCGCGGAGTCAGATCGACTGCGGGCATGCGCTCGGCAAGCCGGTCGAGCGCTCCGTGAGGGAGGTATCGCAATCCACGGTCAACGCTTTGAATCGCACTGAGAAGTTCTTCTCCGCTGGCGTCCTTCGTCAGGTAAGCCATCGCGCCACTGCGTACGGCACGGTAGATATCTTCGCTGCCCTGGTAGTTCGAGAGCACAACAATGCGCACCGTAGGAAATTCCTTACGCAATGCAACGATCACATCGAAGCCGCTGACGCGCGGCAGACGCAGATCGAGTACGACCACATCCGGACGCAGCGAACGATACATCGAAATGCCGAGTTCGCCGTCGCCCGCCTCGCCGACGATTTGAATCTGCGGGTGCCCCGAGAGCACAGAATGGAGCGCGACGCGTGCGAGAAAATGGTCTTCGATCAACAGGACTCGAATCTGCTTCATATTCCGATCCACCGTATCACATGATGCTGTTGGTTAACGGGCTGCTGCATTGCATTGAATGCAACCTTCACGACAACCTCCGTCCCGCCACCGACTGAGGTTTGTATCTTGAGTGTTCCGCCGAGCTTTCGTGCGCGCTCTTCCATCACTGGAATGCCAAAATGTCCGCGACGCGATAACGCGCGATCGGAAGTAAGAAAGCCGTGTCCGTTATCGCGAATCGACAGGCTCAGCGCATCGCTGTCATAACGGAGATTGACGATAATGCGCGACGGCTGCGCGTGACGAATCGCATTGGAGACCGCCTCCTGCCCAATGCAGACCAGGTGATGCACACATCCTGGCGCGAGATGAACCTCATCGCCTTCGACATCGAGCGTCGTCTCAATCGGCGCCTGAAGATGACTCGCAGACAATGCGCGAGAGAGCGCCTGCGAGAGCACGTCGGTCACTTCGCCCGTATCGCGGAGATCCCAGATAATGCGTCGCGCTTCAGCCTGGCAGTGCGCCACCATACTGCGCGCCAGCTCGCACGACTTCGCCGCCGGCGTTGCTTCCGATCCGCTGTCGCGAAACAGTTTTGCCGTCGCCTCAAGCTGCCATGAGATCGCAGCAAAGCCCGCCATCAGCGTATCGTGGCACTCCGATGCAATACGATTGCGCTCTTCCAGGATGATGCCGAGATGCCCCGTCATCAGCTGCATTCTTCTGCGCAGAAACAGCATGGAAAAACCGACAATCGCGATGACAACAGCAACGTAGAAATACCATGTCTGGTAGAACGCAAGGCGCTGTCCCTCGCCAGCAGGAGGCGTCGTCGGCTTGTCAGAAGCCGCATCTGGTCCAGTCCCCAGCGCACTGCGCATCACGCGCACAAGGCCGTCTTTATCCAGCCGCCAGAGACCATCGGAGCTTGTTCCGATCCAAAGATTTCCTTGAGCATCTCCCGTCAGCGCGGTCACCGCTCCATGCATACTCGCATTCAGAACTGCGGTGTAAGCCGGCGATGGCTGCGATTGAAAAAGGCTTTTCGGCTGCGGCACCAGCTTATAGACACCGGTATGTGTGCCGAGCCAGACACGCTGCTGCGGATCGCGATAGAGCGCCACCGGCGAATCGTCCTTGGGAAGCTGCAACGGAAGCTCGCGCACAGCTCCCTTCTCCCACAGAAACAGTCCTGCAGAGGTGATGAAGAACATGCCTCCGTTGCCGTCTTCTGTAAACGGAGCCACGATGTCGCTCGAGACGCCCCCCACAGACGGGAGCGCTTCGAGGGTCTTCCCTGTCAATCGCTCAATGCCATCCTCAGTCGCAATCCAAGCCGTCCCCTGCTTGTCGCGATAGATGCAGCGAACCCCAGCGCCAGCCTGAGTAAAACGAGACTCGTCGTGGGTTTCCACCTGCGCAGCATCATCGGCAAAGAGGACCCCTGACATAGCGCATAGCAACAGAGCCAGCAGCGCCCATCGGCAAACACGAATTCCTTTCTCCGACAGCATGGTCATCTGCAACCCCACTCGCCTCGCTCTAACATCGGCGCTACAAACTCCTCAGGCATCCAGCGGACGCTCAGGATGCACCGTCATCCAGCAGATCGCTCCCAAAATGGAGAGTGCTGCAGCCACCGCAAACGATGTCGTCCAGCCGAAACGCTGCGCAATCCACGGAGTCAGAGAGGCCGTTACAGCACCGCCGATCTGTCCGCCCATGTTGACCATACTCGAAAATATGCCTGAGCTACGCCCCGCGATATCGTTCGAGACCGACCAGAAGGAGCTCTGCGAGAGATACATTGAGCCCGCGCCGCACGCAAGAATAATGCCGGCAAGCTGTGGGCTGGCAACCTGCGATCCCAACACAAGAAACACCGCGGTGGCCAGAAGTGCGATCGAGGCAAGCCAGCAACGCCCCACACGCAGTCCATACTTCAACGTCAGCCTGTCACTCAGCACACCACCTGCAAGACAGAAGACCGTCATCGCAAGGAACGGAAACATCGTATAGAACGCACTCGACTTCGGATCGAACCCACGCGCCTGCGTCATATACAGGAAGAACCAGCTGAAGAAGATCCACGCGATATAGCCGAAACTGAAGTAGCCGATCATGAGTGCAGGCAGGTCGCGGCGATGCAAGATGGCGCTCCACGAGATCTGTTTCTGCTGCCCGGCTGGCGCAGCAGCTCCAACAGGCGTATAGCTCAGTCCATCGCGAATCTCGCGCAACTCCGCCTGCGAGACGGCAGGATGCTCTTCAGGAGTATCCCGCGCGGCATACCACCATACGAGGCCGGCAATCGCTCCAATAATGGCGCTGAACCAGAAGGCAGCGCGCCATCCCTGATTCTTAATGATCCATGCCAGCAGCGGAGGCGTCAGACCGCTGCCCGCGCCTACTCCTGCAAAGATCAGTCCATTAATAAGGCCGCGTTCCTCCAGTGGCACCCAGCGAGCCACAAACTGGTTCGCCGCAGGATAGATCACAGCCTCACCCGCACCCAGAGCAAAGCGAATGGAGATCAGCAGCAAGACCGCGTGTGAAATGCCTGAGGGCAACATAGCCGTCAGGGCCGTAGCGACTCCCCACCATACGACGCCCAGCGTCAGCACGCGCCGTGGACCGAACCGCGCAGCCAGCCATCCGGCCGGCAGCTGAAAGCCCGCATAACCGATCAGAAAGGCGCTGAAAATCCATCCCAGGCGCTGGTTGCCCAGCCCGTATTCCTGGCTGATGGCAAGACCTGCAATAGACAGATTGGTGCGGTCGAGAAAGGCTACTCCGCTAAGAACAAAGAGCCAAAAGGCGAGAAAAAATCGGATCCGTGTACGGCGTTCGTCGGACATCATGCTCCTGGCAGCCGACTGAAAGAGGCCGCCTGCGTTTGCAAATCTAAGATTTCGCCCGCAATTTTGCGTAGCACCCCGAATGGTATCGACCGGCAATAACGACACGCAAGGGCCATATGTCTTAGTTGCCCTGCAAACCCTCTCCGCTGAATAGCCTAAAAAGATACCGCCCGCAGCCGCCCAAGCCCTACCACATCGCATGTTTCGTAAACTTAAGATATGACGAAGCATCGCTCCACGCTCTATGTCACCTCCCTCGTTGCGGGGGCATTCTTCATGGAGAACCTGGACGGTACGATTATCGCCACGGCACTGCCGCAGATGGCCCTCAGCTTTCACGTAGGCGCCGTCAACCTGAATATTGGTATGACCGCTTATCTGCTGACACTTGCCGTATTTATCCCCATCAGCGGCTGGGTGGCCGACCGCTTCGGCTCGCGCTCAGTTTTCTCTGCGGCGATCCTTACCTTTACGCTTGCCTCCCTCTTCTGCGGTCTCTCGCACACGCTCACCCAGTTCACGCTCATGCGCATTCTCCAGGGCATCGGCGGAGCCATGATGGTTCCGGTCGGCCGTCTGATCGTCCTGCGCAATACACCGAAGGACCAGCTGGCGCAGGCCATCGCCTACATCTCCTGGCCGGGCCTGACCGCGCTCGTCCTCGGCCCTGCCATCGGCGGCTTCATCACCACCTACTGGAGCTGGCACTGGATCTTCTTCCTGAATCTCCCCCTGGGAATCGCGGCGCTCATCCTGACACAGCTCTGGATCGAAAACGTCCGCACCGAGGAGATACACTCCTTCGACTGGATCACCTTCGCGCTCGGCGGGGCAGCCTCTTCAGGCGCGGTCTATGCCATGGAGAAGCTCGGTGGAGAAGGCGTGCACTGGCAAAATCCGGTCTCCATCCTCGTGCTCAGTCTGCTCAGCGGAGCAGCGGCCATCGTCTGCGCTCGTCGCAGGCCAGCGACCTCCTTCATCGATCTCGAATCGATGAAGCTGAAGAGCTACTCTCTCTCCATCTACGGAGCCAGCCTCTTCCGCATCTCCGTCTCCGTGCTTCCCTTCCTGCTGCCGCTCATGTTCCAGATCTCTTTCGGCCTCAGCGCCTTTCGATCGGGACTCTATCTGCTTGCACTCTTCGCCGGCGATCTCAGCATGAAGTCCATCGTCATCCAGCTGCTCCGGCGCTACGGTTTCCGTAAGTTGCTTATCGTCAATGGCCTCATCACTACGGCATCGATGGCCCTCTGCGCGGCACTTAGTCCGTCAACGCCCCCGGCTCTGATCGTCGCCATACTGTTCTCTCACGGGGCATGCCGTTCGCTTGAATTCACCTGCATGACCACGCTTGCCTACTCCGAGATTTCCCCCAGCCGCATGAGCCGGGCCAACGGCTTCCTCAGCGCCATCATGCAGCTCAGCATGGGCATGGGAGTCGCCGTCGGCGCCATCACGCTCCGCATGGTCGCCCACGCACATGGCCACTCTGCTGCGGCACCCCAGCTACGCGACTTCCGCATCGCCATTCTCGTGATTGCTCTGCTGTCGCTCGGTCCGGTCTTCGATGCCCTCGGCCTCTCCCACGATGCAGGAGCAACCACAAGCGGTCATCGCCAGCCCGAAATGGAAGTCAACCCGGTTTAATGCGCGATGATCTCCATAGACCGACAGACACGATACAATTCAACATGTTGATCCGATACCAACCGTATCGATCCTTGCGAAAGTGGCGGAATTGGCAGACGCACCAGACTTAGGATCTGGCGGAGCAATCCGTGGGGGTTCAAGTCCCCCCTTTCGCACCAAATCTTTACCGTTGAAAGCAGACGTATGAGCCAGCCGAAACCCGTAGAGCCTAAGGTTAATCTCACCACCACACCCGACTACCGCGACGGCTACGCCAACAGCGTTCAGGTTCGCATGTCCGTCTGGGACTTCCTGCTCGTCTTCGGCACCCTTAGCCAGGAAAGCCCGGATGAGATCAACATCAAAAATTTCCAGGGCATCTATCTCAGTCCACAGCAGGCGAAAGCCCTGTCGAACGTGCTGAACAGCAATCTCGCCCAGTATGAACAGGCTTTCGGGACCATCGCTCTCGATCAGCAGGTTCCTCAGCCGGGCGGTCCCGTCCACTAATCAATCAAGCCCGACGAACAGCGCGTGATATCCGCATTGAGCCGACGACGAGAACGCGCAAAGGACATCTCACTCGGGATGCTCTATCCGCTATTCTTCGCCGCGGTCTATCTCTCGCACATCACCCTCCTTCGCCTGCCCTACTTCTGGGACGAGGCCGGCTACTACATTCCCGCCGCGTGGGACTTCTTCCGCACCGGCTCCCTCATTCCGCAAACAACGCTCACCAACGCACATCCTCCGCTGCCGTCCATCCTGCTTGCCTCCTGGTGGCATCTCTCCGGCTTCGTCGTTAGCGGAACGCGCACGCTGGTCGTCATGATCGCTGCCGCCGCACTCCTCGCCGTCTTTCGGCTCACGCGGTCGCTGCTCAACACACCCGCCGCCATCGCAGTCACATTGCTCACCGCCACCTATCCCGTCTGGTTCGCGCAGAGCACACTCGCACACGCCGACATCTTCGCCGCCGCATTTACCCTGTGGGGCCTTGCGCTTTACCTTGAGCCCGGAGCCGACAATCAGATCCTCGCCTCCGCACTCTTCTCCTTTGCCGCGTTGTCGAAAGAAACCGCCATCGTTACACCGCTTGCGCTGGCCGTCTACGAAACCACCCTGCTTTATCGCCAATGCGCCAACGCAGCGCAGCGTCGCGCCCATCTTCTCTGGATCGCCTCGCTGCTCTCACCGCTGATCCCGCTCATCGCCTGGTATGCCTATCATCGCCACCAGACTGGCTTCACCTTCGGCAACCCCGAATATCTTCGCTACAACGCGACTGCGAATCTCGGTGTACACCGCATCCTGCTCTCGCTCTGGCATCGCCTCCTCCACCTCACGACGCACATGAACATGTACGTCCCTGCCGCCTGCGCTATCGCCGTCCTCTTCATGCCGGTACGAACCGCGGCGCAGGCCCTCTCGCGCCGTTCGCTCGAAGCCATCGCGACCGTCCTTATCGCCAACTGGATCGCCTTCTCGGTGCTCGGCGGTGCTCTGCTCACGCGCTATCTGCTGCCGATGTATCCCCTCGTCCTCCTGCTCTGCGTCGTCACATGGCAACGCCATCTCAAGCAGTGGTGGACACTCGCCGCGCTCAGCTTTGTGGCCTTCCTCGCAGGCATCTGGATCAACCCGCCCTACGCCTTCGCGCCTGAGGACAACCTCACCTACCGCGACATGATCGTTCTCCACCAGCAGGCCATCTCGGTCATTGCGCATCGTTATCCGCAGGCCATCGTACTCTCCGCCTGGCCCGCCACTGCCGAGATGTCGCGCCCCGAGCTCGGGTACATTCGTAGTCCGCTCAAGACCGTCCAGCTCCAGAACTTCGCTATCGACCAGATCGAAAGCGCAGCCCAGGACCCCGGCGCTTACGACACCGCGCTCCTCTTCTCCACCAAGTGGGAGCCACCCGCCAACCGCATCGACCTCGGACGCGCCAACCGCCAGTCCGATGAGAAGTACTTCGACTTTCACCACGACCTCTCGCCCACCGAAGCCGCCGCTCTGCTCCACGGCGAAATCGTCTGGCAGGCGCGCCGCAAAGGCGAGTGGGCCGCTGTGCTCCGCTTCCCACGCGCCGTCAATGCCTCGCTCATCGCTCCGCAGCAGTAACTACTTCCCTGTCAGAATCTCCTCCAGCGCCTTGCCGTCAATGTTCGTCAACGGCACATTCAGCAACCGTGCAATCGTCGGTGCAACATCGACGTTGTCGAACTCCGCAATCTCGCCCTTCTTCGCAATTCCCGCGCCCGATGCAATGAATATCTCTTTCATCAGCGGCTCCGTGTTGGGGTAGCCATGCGCTCCGCTCTCCTTCGCATCCGAGACAAACTCCCCGTTGCCCACACCGGAAAACGCATAGCCATTCTCCGCATAGATCAAAAGATCGGGAGCCTGGCTGGTCTGCGTCGGCGTCGGCCATCCATCTTTAGCCGCCTCTGCCGGACTCAACACAGCGCGAACTCCGGGCTTGCCCGTAAAGAGGGCCTTTAGCGCAGCCGTCGACTCCGCAGTCGCCTGCTTCTGGTAGATCAGCGCATATCCGCCTTCAGGAATTGCAAAAGCTGTATTGCTGGCCGCCTGTCCCTGCAAGCCTGCCTGCTTAAGCAGCAGATTTGCATCGAGATGATGATGAACGCTCATCTGGCCATGATCGGAGACGATAAGAAACGTCGTATTCGGCAGATCGCCTGCTTCGCGCACAGCCTCAACCACGTCGCGCACCCGGTCATCCAGAAAAGCAATCGTGTTGATGCCCGAGTTATTGCCATAGCCGGTCTGATGCTCAATGCTGTCCAGAGCAAGAAAGTGCAGCAGC
The DNA here is from genome assembly GCF_025264665.1 of Edaphobacter flagellatus. NCBI lineage: Bacteria > Pseudomonadati > Acidobacteriota > Terriglobia > Terriglobales > Acidobacteriaceae > Edaphobacter > Edaphobacter flagellatus. The sequence continues at coordinate 3,983,091 of NZ_CP073697.1, read as the reverse complement.
ATCAGGTCAGGATGGTGCTTCTTAATGATGTCCACTGCCGCAAGCCCATAGACGCGATCGCGCCACGCCTGCGACGGCTTGTTGAAGTGGGCCAGATCGTCCGCAGTCAGCGTGCCCTGCTGCATCAGGTCGTGCTCAATCTCGCCATTCGCATCGCTGTACTCGGTGAACCGCCATGTGATGCCATCTGCCTTCTCAATCGCAACCCAGTCGACCTCCGCAGTCGTCAGCCCGGCTTTATGCGCAGCGTCATACACGGTAGGCACAGCAACCAGCTCCGATTTCGGCGTGTGCGGCTCAATCTTCGGAGCCGTGTCCTGCCTCTGGTTCACAACCAGCCCATTCACCAGCACATGATGTCTGCTCGCATTGACTCCCGAGATCATTGCCGTGTGATTCGGCCATGTCACCGTGGGATTGATCGGACGCATTGCCCTGGCATAAGAGCCTGCCTGCATCAGCGCATGCAGTGTCGGCGCAGGAAGATGCGGGTCCCGAAGACTCTCCGCTCCAAAAGCATCCAGGCTGATCACCACCACCTTATGCCGTATTCCCTGCTGGCCCTCCACATCGTTCGCACATCCCAGTCCAAGAAACAATGCCACACACGCCGCACCCAACCACCTGTACATCCATCCTCCTCAAAACCGGACTCTTTCGTTGAGCAACCTTCAACTCGTCTGGAAGCTTACCAGCGCAAGGCTTCTCTCAGGTAACATGATTCGAAATCTACAGAGGAGCAGCCACCCTTCTATACTCAAGCTGTGCACCAGCTCACTGATCTTCGTTCGGGTCTCTCGCGCCTCTTGCTCCTGCTCGTTCTCTTCTGCGTAGCACTCGCCTCGCACGCAGCTCCCATGCAAAGCGCCGACGCCGCAGGCCCCACCGGCCGCGTCGTGCTGGTCCTTCCCTTCGACAACCGCTCCGGTCAGTCCGACCTCGGCTGGATCGGCGAGTCCTTCCCCGACACCCTCAACCAGCGCCTCAACTCCGCCGGATTCCTCACCATCTCCCGCGACGACCGTCAGTACGCACTCGACCACCTCGGACTTCCCACCGACTTCCGCCCCACCCGCGCCACCACCATCCGTATCGCGCAAACGCTCGACGCCAACTACGTCATCATCGGCAGCTACAACGTCGCCAACGGACGCATCTCTGTCCAGGCCCAGGTTCTCGAAGTCAATAATCTGCGCATGTCCTCGCCTCTCGAAGACTCTAGTGAGCTGACTCGCCTCTTCGACGTACAGAACGCGATCGCCTGGAAGATCGCACGTCAAATCGACCCGCGCTTCAATGTCGCAGAACAGACTTTCCTTGCCGCTCCCGGCCAGGTAAAACTCAGCGCCTTCGAAAACTACATTCGCGGCATCGCCGCCGCCACCCCACAGGAGCGCCTCAAGCGCCTCCAGCTCGCCGTGCAGGAGTCGCCCAGCTACGCCGCCGCGCTGCTCGCACTGGGCAAAGCGCAGTACACCGATCGCGATTACGATCACGCCTCCCAGACTCTCGCGCGCATCCCTGTTGCCGACCGCCGCGCGCTGGAGGCAAACTTCTACCTCGGTCTCGCACGCTTCAACTCCGCCCGCTACGCCGACGCCGAAAAAGCATTCACCTTCGTCGCCGGCCGCCTTCCTCTACCTGAGGTCATCAACAATCAGGCCGTCGCTTCCGCACGCCAGGGCCACAACGCCACAGCGCTCTTCGAGCGGGCCGTCGCTGCCGACCCCAACGACGCCGACTTCCACTACAACCTCGCCGTCTCGCTCTGGCGTCAGGGAAACTTCGCCCGCGCTCAGGACGAGGTCAACCAGGTTCTCCGTCTTCGTCCCAACGACACCGAAGCACCCGAGCTGAAGGCCCTCATCGCCTTCGGACGCCCACCCGCTCCCATTGCACTGCCCGCGTCGAAACCCACCGCCACAACCACCAGTGCAACAAAACCAGCTCCAGCCTCCGGCCCAACCTTCGAGCCTCTCGAACGCATCCGCCGCACTTACTCCGAAGCTTCCTTCCGTCAGGCTGCCTTCCAGCTTGACCAGATGCGCGCCATGCGGATGGCCACACTTTCTGCTGCAGAGCAGGTCTCGCAATATGTTCAGCTCGGACGCGACTATCTCGCCCAGGGCCTTATTCCCGAAGCCGAACAGCAGTTCCAGTCCGCGCTCGCCATCAACACCTCCAGCGCCGAAGCCCGCGCCGGACTCGCCCAGGTACGCGAACAAAGTGGCGATATCGCCGCCGCACGCACCGAAGCCCAGGCCTCCATCCAGCTTCGCCCCAACGCACCCGCCTACCTTGTCCTCGCCCGGCTTGAGCTGCACGACAACCAGACCGCCGCCTCGGCTGCGGACGTCAGCCGGGCTCTCAAAATCGAGCCCACCAACACCGCCGCTCTCGGCATGAAACAGGCACTCGCCGCACGCGGCCAGAGTCTTCCATGAAGCCTCCATCTTCGCAACGCGCCCTGCTCGCCTTGATTGCACTTCTCCTGTGCGTCATCACCGTCCACGCACAAAACGCACCCGTCGCACCCCGCGTTCTCAAGCTCTCCCTCCACGACACCATCCAGCCCATCTCCGCCAGTTATATCGAGCGCGGTATCGATGAGGCTGCGCGCAGCAACGCCTCCGCCGTCCTCATCTCGCTTGGCACGCCCGGCGGCCTCCTCGACTCCACACGTGAGATCGTCCAGGCCATCGAGCGTTCCCGCGTTCCCGTCATCATCTACATCTCACCGACTGGCAGCCGCGCCGGTTCCGCAGGCTTCTTCATCCTCGAAGCCGCCGACGTCGCCGCCATGGCTCCCGGCACGAATGCCGGTGCAGCCCATCCCATCGTCGAAGGACGCCAGCTCGACCCTGTCCTCAAAGAGAAGATCGAAAACGACGCCGCAGCCTTCCTCCGCTCCTACGCCTCGCGCCGCGGACGCAACCTGCAGGCCGCCGAAGACGCCATCCGCAGCTCAAAATCCTACAGCGATCAGGAAGCGCTCAAACTCAACCTCATCGATCTCACCGCATCCAGCGACGACGATCTCCTGCACCAGCTCGATGGCCATCCCATCCATCGCCTCGACGGCTCCGCACAAACGCTGCATCTCGCAGGAGCGGCCATCTCCTTTCTCCAGCCCTCGCTGCGCGAGCGCCTCCTCAGCCGCCTGGCCAACCCTGACCTCGCCGTCTTCGCCCTCGTCATCGGCGTGCTGCTCATCTACCTCGAATTCAACGTCCCGGGCACCATCGTCCCCGGATCGCTCGGCACACTTCTCTTCCTGCTCGCGCTCTTCGGCCTCAATCTTCTTCCCATTCACCACACGGCCGTCTTTCTTCTCTTCGCTGCGCTTGCCCTCATCGTGCTCGAAGCCAAGTTCCCCAGCCACGGCATCCTCGCCCTCGCCGGAACCCTGTCGCTCATCTTCGGGCTTCTGACCCTGGTCGACGGCCCCATCCCCGAGCAGCGCGTTCACACCTCCACGGCTGTCTCTCTCGGCATCGCCTTCGGCATCATCTCCTTCTCGCTGGCTTTTATCGCCCTGCGCGCTCGCCGCAACAAAATCCTCATTGGCCCGCAGGCCATGGTCGGAGCCTCCGCCATCGCCCGCACTTCTCTTTCACCCACCGGCCAGGTCGAAATTCGCGGCGAAATCTGGCAGGCCCGCCTGCTCAATCCCGCTTCCGCCCCTATACCCCCCGGAAGCACTGTCTATGTCCGCGCTATCGAAAACCTCACTCTACTCGTCGAACCCTAAGATATTTCGGTTCTCCGAAAACCCTTCATCCCGGACGGAAAGCGACCCTACAGAGTAGACTGGAAGTACATCATCTCTTGTCGCAAGCCGTTTCTAAGGAGTCTGTTGCTGATGTCGAATGTGTCTCGCCTGCTGCTCGCCCGGAGCTTCGTTCTTTGCCTCTTTGCATCACTCGTTGCCCCGGCAGTCCATGCTCAGGCCACCACCGGCAACTCCACGCTCGATCGCCATCTCTCGCGCCTCGATCTGGGAATTAGTGGCTTCGGCGCCATCACCAAGAGTGTCTCCGGCATAAACGAGCGCGACCATCTCAAAGTCGACCAAAACGCCTCCACCACGGTTGGTGCCCTTGTCACCATCCGCTACACGAAATCTCCCTGGTTAGGCGGCGAGTTCAACTATGGCTACGCTCGCTATACCGAGAACTTTACCAACGCGACCAACGCCAGCATTCCCAACCAGTACATCACTGGCGGCGTACAGACCAACGCCAACGAATACAGCCTCGGCTACGTCGCTCATCCCCCGCGCCTGCTTCTTAGCGCCCATCCCTTTATCGCTGTCGGCGCTGGCTCCACAGCCTTCCGCCCCACAACAGGCGGCGGTCAGAAATTACCGGAGCAGGCACGTATGACCTATTACTACGCCGTGGGTGCCGAGCAGAACGTCTTCAACGATCACTTTGGCCTTCGCATCCAGCTTCGTCAGACATTCTTCAAAGCTCCCGACTTCCAGGCGAACTACCTCAGGATTCAGCAACAAACCTGGACCATCGAACCGGCCGCAGGTTTCTTCCTTCGCTTCTAGCGGATTGAATTTCGTAATGGAATAGAGGGTGCGGCTTCAGGCTGCGCCCTTAGTTTTTGCGCAGCCGCCAGACCGTATCCGGTCCGCGTTCTTCGCTCCGGTCCAGCACCATCGCATCGAAGCGATACCGCACGCGGAACCCCAAAGCAAGATAAAGCTGCACTGCCTGCCTGTTCGCCTCTGTCACCGTCAGCGTAATGGCGGAATACCCCGCGATCATCAGCTGCGCCATCGCATGTTGCAGCAGCAGCCTCCCCAAACCCAGCCCACGAAACGACGGCAGCACGCAGAGCTGTGTAATATGCGCCACATCCGGCGACACACGCGAGCACAACAGCATCCCTGCCAGCGTGCCGGTACGCTTGTCCAGCAACAGCCACGACTGGTCGGCGTCGAAGACACCGCATCCCGGAAAGCGGACAATGTTATGCAGAAACCGCAGTGACCCATGCAGCGAGCAGTACTGATCGTTGATCTGCGCGTCGATATGCCCTGCATACGCCGCATGAATCAGCTCCGCCGCCTGCTGATAATACGTCGTCGACCACGGAATCAACTCAACGCCCGCAGGCAATGTCATCCTCGGCTTCGCGTCTGCGACTCGCCACGGCTCGCGCGCCAGATCGCACTCCATGAAGAGCCGCGCATGTTGCACAAAACCGGCCTCCAGAAAGCTCTCCTGCACCAACGACGAGTCGTACAGCAGAAGCTGCGATTCAATACGTTCAATATGCGGCGAGTGCAGTAGCAGCTCCATCAGCCGCCGCAACAGGGTCTGCGTCACATACAGGCTCTGTTCCACATCGCCTGCCATCGCAAACGCATCGCCCACCACGGCCTTGTGGCCTTCATAAACGCAGAACGTATAGCCGCAGACCTTCCCGCGATCCAGCGCCACAAACCCCGGCAGAATCCGCGAATCCAGATACTGCAGCAGCAGCTCCGTCGAGCCGCGGTAATCCCACCGCAGCCTCTGCTCCCATATCCTCGCCTCAGCCTCCAGCAGGGGCCGCAGCTGACGCGCCGAGAAATGCCTCAGGTCCAGAATCTCGAGTTGGGTCGCAACCGTCACAACTGGAAAATCTCCGCAAGCTCTCCCATCCCGTCCAGGGAGCCTTATCGAAAGAGCTTATCGGAAATTCCTGCTTCGACAAGCACCATTTCCACACACCGGACTCTCACTTATAAGCCGGGCTGCAATGCACCCTCAGGCCGCGCTGCAACCCGATACACTTCCAGCCCCTGCGAGTCATACAGAAACAGCGGCTTATACACTCTTCCCGCCAGATACCGATCTAAGTCAGCGGTATCGCTCGCACGAATCACCAGCAGATGCTCACCCGCCGGAACGCCGTCCGAGTCATAGTGCACCATCGGCTCGTTGCGATAAAACGCCAGCCCGTAATCAATGTCGCGCCTCACCGACTCCACCGCCACAACCTTCACATCCGGAGCCTGCTTCGCCATCTCCTCCGCCAGCGGACGCGCCGAATAGTTCAGATCCAGATCCTTCCCGTGGAACCCCAGCAGAAACACCAGCACAGCCAGGACCGGCAGCAGCGTCGCATTCGCAATCTGCGAAATTCCCCACCGCCGCACAATCCAGAACACCAGCGCCCCAAAGAACACCGCAGCAGCCGCAGCCACCGCCAGCCATGTCGCCGAAGGCACCAGCGTCTCGTACTTCATATGCTGCGGAGCCAGCGTCAGCACAAAGACCAGCAGCGCGCACATCGCCGCATGCGACCACAGCAGCCACCGCGGCAGTCCCTGCCTCCGTATGCGATTCATATAATCTGCCGCCAGAATCGTCAGCGGAGGAATCGATGGCAGGATGTACCCGGGAAGCTTCGATCCTGAAAACGAGAAGAAGACAATCGGAAACAGCGCCCACAGCACCAGGAACTCCGGGAACGCATCGCCCGCGCGCGTATGCCCCAGGTAGCGCGTCGGATTATGCCGCACCTTCCACTCCGCGATCGACACTTCAATCGAATCCAGCAGTGCGCGCAGCGCGATCACCGTCCACGGCATCAGCGCGATCACCAGCACCGCAACGTAGTACCAGAACGGCTGATGGTGCTGATAACGATTCGTCGCAAACCGCTCCAGGTTGTGTTCTTTAAAGAACACCCGGAAGAACGTCGGATTATGATGCTGCACCGCGATAAACCACGGCAGCACCATCGCGAGATACAACGCCACGCCCGGCAGCCAGATCGTCCTGCGCAGCAGCGACCACTCCCGCCTCAGCCCCGCAAACAGCACAATAATGCTCAGCGCCAGAAACGGAGCCACCGGCCCTTTGGCCAGCGTCGCCGCCGCGCCGAAGAAGTACAGGTCGAACAGCCAGAACTTCTTCCCCGTCTCGTACCACGCATACCAGCCCAGCATGCCAATACAGAACGGCGCCGCCAGCTGCATATCCGTCGAAGCGCCTCGCGCAAAGCTCACAATCCCCACGCACGAAGCCGTAATCAGCGCCGCATCCAGGTGACCACCCGGTCTGAACCTCCGCATATGCAGATAGATCAACGCAATCAGCACAAACGCGCCCGAAGACGACGGCAGCCGCGCCGCCCAGTCCGAGACGCCAAACTCCTTGAAGAACCCCATCGCTCGCCAGTAATACAGCGCCGGCTTCTCCAGCCACGGCTTGCCGTACAAAATCGGCGTCACCGTTCCACCCGACAGGCAACGATACGAAGCCTTCAGGTCCTCGATCCGCAGACTCCGCGGAAAGATCTTCGCATTCACCGCATGACATGCCTCCGAGTGCGCCGCCAGCATCTCGCGGGCAATCTGCGCATATCGCGGCTCATCGGCACCTACCAGCCCCAGCTGGTCGCCTCCAAACGCCGGAACCAGGCCATACAGCAGCAGAAACCCGCTCACCAGCGTCAGCAGGATCAACTCACGCGGGGCCATAGCCTCCGGGTGGTTCCACAATCGGTACAACAGACCGTGCGGAGCTTTTTCGGTCCTCACACTAGAACCAGATGATGGATAGCGTTCACTCATTCAGGGCATTGGAAACGGAACCAGATTAACAGAGCCCCGTTCGTAGTTGGCTTAGGATGCGCTCCATGGCAACGGGCAGCGGCCCATCCAGTGTGCATCCGCTGGCATTGCGGTGTCCCCCGCCGCCGAAGCTCTCGGCGATCTGGGCCACATCCACTTTGCCTTTACTGCGTATGCTCAACCGGTATTGGTCCACCGACGGAAGCTCGCGGAGAAAGACTGCGGACTCCACTCCCGCAATGCTGATCAGGTAATTCACCACACCTTCGCAGTCCTCCGCTCCTGCTCCGGCCCGGTCCATATCGTTCGTCGTCACCCAGCTCCACGCCACGGCGCCGTCCATTCGCAGATTCGAGAGGGCCGTTCCCAGCAGGCGAATCTTGCCCTCCGAATTCGAAAAATAGATGTCCCGCGCAATCTGACTCGGACTCGCGCCATGGGCTGCCAGATCGTGCGCCATCGCAAACGTGCCTGCATTGGTGCACGAGTACGTAAACGACCCCGTATCCGACAGAATCGCCGTATACAGGCACGTCGCCATCGCTGGAGTGATCTCCACCCCGGCAGCCTTCGCCAACCGGTACACCAGCTCGGCCACCGCACATGCGGCGTCGTCGATCCAGTTCACCTTGCCGAAATTCCGCCCGCTGGCATGGTGGTCAATATTGATCAGGACCCTGCCCTCCAGGCCCGCAAGTCCCGTGCGCGGAATCCCATCGCACTCCAGCACAATCACGGGAGCTGCAATGTCCGGCTCCACCTCGCCGACATCCGATGCCTGCACGATCCGGTCAACACCCGGCAATGTCTTGTAGATATTGGGAATCTCATCGACCAGAACTACCGTCGCTTCGCGCCCCAGCAGCTCCAGCAATTCGGCCGTAGCCAATACAGAGCCAATCGCGTCCCCGTCAGGACGCTCATGCGAGGTAACCAGAAAGTGGCGATGCGATCGGAAGGCCTCCAGCAAGGCCACGATGGGAGGGTCTACAGTCATGATCCGGAAATCGCCTCGACATTCTGCACGGGCTTCTTTTCCCGCTTATGGATACGGCCCAGCAGCTCGTCCACGCGTCCCGTCATCTTCTCCGACCGGTCGATGGCAAACGTCAGATCAGGAACATGCCGCACCCCCATCCGCTCACGAAGCTGCGAACGAATGTAGGCCCGCGCCGCCATTAACCCGGCAAGCGTCGACTCCTCCTCCTCTTCGTTGCCATGAACAGCAACATAAATACGCGCCGACTTCCCTCCGGGGGCAAGCACCACGTCGGTCACATGGCTTGGCGCAATACGGGGGTCCGACAACTCTCCCTCCAGCATCGCTCCAATCTCTTCGGAGAAAGTGTTGGCAACTCGACTACGGTGGTACGCTCTGGCTCTCTGTTCTGGCATAGGTCTTTTGGTTGGCGAACGGTTGAGAATATCAAAAATCCTTCACCCATCCTAATTGCTGGACTCGGCCAGCACAAAGATGGCCGCAATCTCACTCCTCCCCAGGCGAAAGCACCTCCGCCCAGGAGTCCACAATCTGCGCCCCCAATCCGTTCGCAATCCGGTGCGCCGCCTGGTCGATCTCCCGCAGTTGCCCATTCAAATAACTTGTAGACGAAGAGATGGCCGCAATCCCCAGCGTCGCCCGGTTCCATACCTCCGCGTTGTCCAGCTCTGCAATCGAAAGGTTGAACGCATGGCGCAGGCGCTCCTTCATCGACCGCACCACCTGACGGCGGTCCTTCAACGACTGGGCATGAGGAATCTCGATTTCAAGGGTCAGGCTGGCAATCGGCATAAACAGGATGAAGTCTAACCCCTCGCACCCACGCACCATGCCGAGCGAAATCGAGCATTCCTCATATTCCGCCGGACTGGGCGCAAATCTTGTCAAGCCCCCTTAAATCGTAACCATCACAATCAAAAAGAGATAGAGTTACAAAAATGTGCCGATTGACCTATCCCGATTTGTTATCTTTAAGAAGTAGGCAAAAAGCCCCGCGCATTGCGGGGCTTTTCTCCTTTGGAATCAATATTTTTGGCCTTAACTGATCTGTTTTCAATATTTTGCCCTGTGCAAATCGAGCAAACAACAGAAAGCAAATCACTTACCACCTTTGAGGGGGGAGGGGGGCCTATTCTACGTGATAGTTCGGTGCCTCACGCGTGATGATCACATCATGCACATGGCTCTCTCGTAGCCCAGCTCCGGAGATGCGGATAAACCGTGCATTCTCCTGCAGCTCCCGGATCGACGAGCACCCGAGATAGCCCATTCCCGACCGCAGGCCGCCAACCATCTGGTAAACAACGCCTTCCAGCGGCCCGCGATGCGGCACGCGGCCTTCGATGCCTTCCGGCACGAACTTCGCCAGCCGGTTCGACGAAGCATTCTCGCGAGCAGTCAGGTTCGGCCGCTCGCTCTCCGAGATGTCGTCCTTGCCCTGGAAGTAGCGCTCTCCCGAGCCCTGCGCCATCGCACTCAGCGAGCCCATACCGCGATAGGCCTTGAAGCTGCGGCCCTGGTAAAGAATTGTTTCGCCCGGCGACTCATCGACTCCGGCAAACAGCGAGCCCATCATCACCACGCTCGCGCCCGCGGCAATCGCCTTGGTCACATCGCCCGAGTACTTGATGCCACCGTCCGCGATGATCGGAACGTTGTTCTCCTTACCTGCACGGTAGGCCTCCGAAATCGCCGTAATCTGCGGCATGCCCGCACCCGTCACCATGCGCGTCGTGCAGATCGAGCCCGGCCCGATTCCTACTTTCACCGCATCAGCTCCAGCTTTGATCAGCGCCAATGCGCCATCGTATGTCGCCACATTGCCTGCCAGCAGATCGATCTCCGGAAAGCGGCGCTTCGTCTCGCGCACCGCCTCCAGCACACGCGACGAATGACCATGCGCCGAGTCGATCGCCAGCGCATCCACACGCGCCTTGACCAGTTCCTCCGCACGCTCCAGGAAGTCGCCCGTCGCGCCAATCGCGCCCGCAACCCGAAGTCGTCCCTGCGAGTCCTTCGAAGCGTTCGGATACTTCAACTTCTTCTGAATGTCCTTGACCGTGATCAGGCCCTTCAGCTCGTAGTCGTCGTTGACCACCAGCAGCTTCTCCACCCGATGCTGATGCAGAATCTGCTCCGCCTGTTCGAGCGTCGTTCCCACCGGAACCGTGATCAGGTTGCTCTTCGTCATCACATCCGCAATCGGAATATCCGTCCGCAAGACAAACCGCAGGTCGCGATTGGTCAGGATGCCAACCAGCTTCTTGTTCTTCGTCACCGGAACGCCGGAGATCTTGTAGCGCCGCATCACCTCGAGCGCAGCCGCGATAGGCTGCTCTGGCTCAATCGTCACCGGATCGACGATCATGCCCGACTCCGAACGCTTCACCTTATCGATCTCGCCTGCCTGCTGCTCGATCGTCAGATTCCGGTGCACAACGCCCATACCTCCCTGCTGCGCCATGGCAATCGCCAGCCGCGATTCCGTAACCGTATCCATCGCCGCCGACAGCAGCGGAGTAAACAGGGTGATATTGCGAGTCAGTTGCGTCTGTGTCGAAACCTGGGTAGGAATCACATCGCTGTAAGCAGGTACAAGAAGGACGTCGTCGAAGGTGAGCGCTTCGGGTACAGGGAGTTGAATCATGTCGTTTTATTAATCCCGTGTGAGGGCCTCATAGGAGGCGATAGGCGTTGAAGATTTAATAGTCAATTGTAGGGGAGAATGCTGCATTACAGCAAGGTTCTACCCGTCCCAAAACAGTTGTTCATCAAAGCGCCATCGGCTATTAACATAACTACGCATCTGTAACAGAACTACGTATCTGCACGTCTTTGTTCGACCTCGAAAGTTGACTTCTGTGAATCCTGCCATTGGTTTTGTGCTCCTGACGCACAACAATCCAGACCAGATCCTGTTCCTCTGCGAACAGCTGACGAAGCTTTTCGACAACGCACCCATCGTCATTCATCACGACTTCAGCCAATGCCAAGTGAATGTCGGGCTCTTCCCGAAAAACGTCAGCTTTGTTGAGGATTGGCTTACGACGCAGTGGGGAAGCTGGGGTATTGTTGGGGGCAAGCTTAAAGCCTTACGCCGTCTCTATGCCGATCACAACCCAGACTGGTTTGTTGTTCTAAGCGCGGCGGACTTTCCCATAAAGCCAGCGCAGTCCATCTTGGACGATCTCTACAACGGCGGCTTCGATGCATATCTCTATCATCGGCAAATCGAACGCTGCGACCTGCCGATTCCGCATGAAAAAGGATTTGGAAACGAAAATTTCGTGCACCCGGCCTGGGAACGGCTCGCTTTTGAGCGGTATGTGGCCATCGGCTTTGGCTTCTATAAGCTGGCTACTCGCATGAAGTGGAGAACCAAAGCTTTTTATCTGCGTCAAAGGTTCCTGATCGAGAAACTGACCCCGTTTCATGGCTCTGTTAAATGTTATGCCGGAGACTTCTGGCTGACCGGCAACCGTGCAACCGCGGAAGCATTGATAGCAGACAGCGAGCTGAACCGCAGCCTGATTGCCCACTTTATGCGCCGCCCCGTTCCCGATGAAGGGTTTACGCATACAGTGCTGGGCAATGTCCCGTCTTTGAAAATATCGCCCGACAATAAGCGTTTTACAGACTGGGCCGGTCAGTTCAATCATCCGCGCACTCTGACCGAGGCCGACATTCCGCACCTGCTGTCCTCTTCGTCTCATTTCGCGCGAAAGTTCCAATTCAATCGGGAGATGCTGCTCCGACTCAGCGAGCAACTCTCCCAGACACAACTGGAGTTAGACCGTCAGAGCGCCTGAACTGTACGGCCCCGCTCGCACGGGAGGCGGATATTGAGTTTTTCCTCGAAGTGGCCTAGTATCTGAATAGCGAATTTATTCTGCCGCTGATGGTACGCCGTGACGTGTCCGGCAAAACGACGGAAGAGATGAGTGGGCTAGAGCCCACTTTTTATTTGCTCTGAAATATGCCCGGAGCCGCAAGGCGGATGGCCCCGCGCAAAGCAACAGGAAACGATGAATGGCGTTGAATCTGGACACAATTCGGGCAACAGCAGAGCGCGTAGCCGCCTCGCACCACCTCGACGTGGTCGACCTGGAGTATCAGGGCGGCGCGAAGTTCCGCACGCTTCGCATCTTCATCGAAAAGAACGCCGAGGAGCGCGCGAAGCTTGCCGCTAAAACCGCCCCTGAAGGCGCGGACGAGGATGCTGCCCTGCCCAAAGGTGTTCCCGCCGAGATGCTCTCGGGCGTTACGCACGAAGATTGCGCCAGCTTCGCGCAGGACTTCGGCACCGTCCTCGACGTAGAAGATCTGATGCCCGGAGCTGAGTACACCCTTGAGGTCTCCTCGCCCGGCCTGGAGCGTCGGCTGCAAAAGCCCGAAGACTACGTCCGCTTTACCGGAAGCCTCGTGAAGATTCAGACTTTTTCGCCGGTCAACAATAACCGGCACTGGCAGGGGCGCCTGACAGGTTTTGCGAATAACGTACTGACGCTGGACCTCTCTGCCGTCAAGCAGAAGGGCAAGGCAAAGAAAGCTGTAACCGCGCCGGTGGTGGAGATTCCGCTGGCCAATATAGAAAAGGCGCAGCTGGTGGCTGAACTCTAGCTCGCCGCATCTGAATAACAACACCGAAAGATTTCAGCTCCGGCAGCGGAATGCTCCCTCGCCGGACGAGTTGCAGAAAAGAAGGACAACAGCAATGGCAAGTGCTTTGTATCAGTCGATCGAAATTTTGAGCCGCGATAAGGGCATCGATGCAAACGTCGTCGTAGGCGCCGTCGAAGACGCAATCGCGCTGGCGACACGCAAGTACTACAAGACGCAGGAGAACATGCGCGCCGAGATGGACCGCGAAACGGGTGAGATCCGCGCGTATGTGTTCAAAACAGTGGTCGACGGCCCCGAGCAGGTCGAGGACGAAATCAACCAGCTGACGCTGGAGCAGGCCCGCGCCCTCGCACCCGAGGTTGAGGTCGGCGGTGAGCTGCGCTTCTACAAGGACACCACGCCGCTCGGCCGTATCGCAGCGCAGATGGCCAAGCAGGTTATTTTTCAGAAGGTCCGCGAGGCTGAGCGCGATACAGTCTTCAACGAGTATGCGCACCGCGCCAATGAGGTCCTCACAGCGACCGTCAAACGTCTGGAGCCGATGGACGTCATCTTTGACCTCGGCAAGGCGGAGGCCCGCATGCCCAAGCGCGAGCAGTCGCGTCTGGAGCAGTTTGCCGTCGGCGAGCGTGTACGCGTTGTGCTGCTGCGCGTCGACCGCGCTGCCAAGGGCCCGCAGGTCATCGTCTCCCGCGCCTCACCGATCCTCGTGCAGAATCTCTTCCAGAGCGAAGTGCCGGAGATCTACGACAACACGGTGACCATCAAGGCCATCGCGCGAGAGGCCGGCGAGCGCACCAAGATCGCCGTACAGTCCCGCGACAAGGACGTCGACCCGGTCGGCGCCTGCGTCGGCATGAAAGGCATGCGCGTGCAGTCCATCATCCGTGAGCTGCGCGGCGAGAAGATCGACATCATCGAGTTCTCCGACGAGATCACCACCTTCGCGGAGAAAGCATTGCAGCCCGCCAAGGTATCGCGCGTCTCCATCACCGATCTCGGCGAGAAGCAGCTTGAGGTCATCGTCGACGACACCCAGCTCTCGCTTGCCATCGGTAAGAAGGGACAGAACGTCCGCCTGGCCGCCAAGCTGCTGCAGTGGAAGATCGACATCAAGAGCGAAGAGGAGAAGCGCCAGGAGGTCGAACAGCAGATGCAGGCCATGGGTGGCGGGCCTTCGACGCCGATCGAGCAGGTCTCCGAGCTTGGTGAGTCCATCATCGAGAAGCTGGTGGCTGCAGGCATCACCACGGTCGAGTCACTTGCCGACATGACCCCCGAGCAGCTCGAAGAGGTTCCGGGCATTGGCGAAAAGACGGTCGAGAAGATTTCGGTCGCCGTGCGCCATTATTTCGGACAGTACGAAGAAGGCGAAGAGCGTCCCGCGACGGTCGCTGCGGCTGTAGAAGGGGAGGGTTCTGTGAAAACTCCGGAAGAAATTCTCGCAAGTGAAGCTGGAACAGGTAGCGCAAAAGAGGTCAACGCATTCAGCGCCGAGGATATCGCCGAAGCTGAAGAGAAGGCGTCGGACTCCGATGCATACAGCGACGCAGATGCGCGCGAAGAACAGATCGAGCAAGATAACGATGCCATCGACACCCTGGTCGACGAAGCCCAGGAGGTCTCCGACGAAGGCATCGACGATGGAAACGACCGTGGCTAGCCGCGGTCGTGAGGCGCTGCATCGCGGATGCAGCAACTTCAGAGATAATAGAGATAACGATTCCTACCTCGAAGAGGCCGATATGAGCAGCTAAGGGCGCTAGGGAAGCAAAATAAAGGAACGGATGAGCAAAGTTCGAATCAACGATCTGGCACGCGAACTGGAAGTGAAGAGCAAGTCCATTCTGGACGCGCTGACGGCTGTCGGCGTTACAGAGAAGAAGACCCACTCCAGCTCTATTGAAGCCGACGAAGCAGAGAAGGTTCGCGCCTACCTGACAGGCGGCTCGCGTGCATCGGGCGCCGGTAAACCGGCTGCCGACTCCAAGCCGAAGTTCGACCTCTCCAAGGTCTCCAAACCCGGCGATGCACTGAAGGCAAT
Source organism: Edaphobacter flagellatus (assembly GCF_025264665.1). Classification (NCBI taxonomy): domain Bacteria; kingdom Pseudomonadati; phylum Acidobacteriota; class Terriglobia; order Terriglobales; family Acidobacteriaceae; genus Edaphobacter; species Edaphobacter flagellatus. The sequence goes on along the minus strand of NZ_CP073697.1, from coordinate 3,967,845 downwards.
CCTCGAGCGTAAGCAGGCCGAGACCGCAGCTAAGGCTGCACCACCCGTTGCAGCGCGTCCGGCCGTTGTGGTCCCGCCCGCTACAGCACAGCGTCCGGCAGCAGCGCCGAGCACTCCTCCGGTTGCCGTCGCGCCTCCTGCTGTAGCTCCGGCTGCGCCTCAAGGTCCGCGAAAGATCGTCCCGCAGCCTCGCCCACAGGCAAATATTGTTGCTCCTCCGCAACAGGCACCGGCCATCGCCACCAAGCCGCCGGCAGGACCGGTTATTGCCCGTCCCCCAGCTACGCCTCCCGCCGCTCCTGTGCAGGAACGCCCGGTGGTCGTTGCGACTCCGAAGCCAGCGGCACCGGCTGCGGTACAGCCACCCGCTACACCGGTTGCGCCTCCCGCTCCGGCTGTGCAGCAAGCAGTCGCACCGGCCACACCAGCCCCTGCCCCAGCTCCGGTCGTTGAGCCTCCGGCAGCTACGCCAGCAGAGACGGCGCCAGAAGCACCCGCAGCAGCCGTAACAGCGCCCGCCGCACCTGCGCGCCGCGTCATCATGCCGCAGACAGGCCCACGCCCCATTTATACGGCCCCTGTCAACGCACCTGGAGTTCCGCCGCGTAATCGCCCCATCTTTGAGCGGCCACGCCCACAGGGCCCTGGAGCCCCCGGAGGCAACCGTCCCTCGCTTCCACCCGGAGCGCGACGGCCCATGCATCCTACGCGCAGCTTCCCCGGCGGTCCAGGTGGCCCCGGAGGTCCAGGCGGACGCCCAGGCTTTGGCGGACCCGGAGGTCGCCCTGGCGGCCCAGGTGGTCGTCCCGGCTTCGGTGGACCGCGCCCTGGCTTTGGTGGCCCACGCCCCGGAGCCCCCGGTCTGCTTCCTCCAGGTTCGGTCGAAGCCCCGGCTGGCCGTCCGCAGGGCCGTCCCGCACCTCGCGGTCGAGGCGGAAACCAACGTTACGAAAAGAGCAAAGAAGGCCCGATGAAGGGCTTTGCTCCGCCACCGCGTTTTGGTGGAGTCCAGATCCCCCACGAGCCGCTGCCGATCACCCGCACCATTACCGTGACGGAAGGCATCAGCGTCAAGGATCTCGCCGAGAAGCTCGACATCCGCGGCAAGGACCTGATCGCAACGCTGTTGATGCGTGGCGTCTTCGTCACGGTCAACCAGTCGCTCGAAGGCGAGCTGGTGAAGGACGTCGCGCGCCAGTTCGGCGCAGACGCTACCATCATCTCGGTCGAAGAGCAGATGGAGAACGAGGCCATCGAAGGCTTCCTCGAGGACACGACCGGCATGACCGAGATCGTGCGCTCGCCCGTGGTCACCGTCATGGGCCACGTCGATCACGGTAAGACCTCGCTGCTCGACGCCATCCGCTTGACCGATGTCGCCGCAGGCGAGGCTGGAGGCATCACCCAGCACATCGGCGCCTACAAGGTCAAAATTACCAAGCCCGACTCGCCCGCCTTCGGCCGCGAGATCGTCTTCCTCGACACCCCCGGTCATGAGGCCTTCACCCGCATGCGTGCTCGCGGAGCCAAGGTCACAGACATCGTCGTCATCGTGGTCGCAGCCGACGATGGCGTCATGCCGCAGACGCTTGAGGCGATCGACCATGCCAAGGCCGCCAGCGTGCCGATCATCGTGGCGATCAACAAGATCGACAAGCCCGAAGCCAACCCCGACCGCATCAAGCAGCAGCTCGCCGAGCGCGGCCTGCAGCTCCAGGGCTGGGGCGGCGACGTCGAATACGTGGAGGTGTCTGCCAAGAAGCGCATGAACCTCGACAAGCTCGAGGAGATGATCTGCCTCGTCGCCGACGTCAACGAGCAAAAGGCACAGCCGGAGCGTCCCGCTGTCGGTACCGTCATCGAAGCCAAGCTCGATCGCGGACGCGGCGCGGTAGCCTCCATCCTGGTGCAGAACGGAACGCTCCGCATCGGTGACAGCTACATCGTCGGCAACACGTTTGGTAAGGTCCGTGCCATGTTCGACGACCGCGGACGCGCCATCGAAGAGGCTGGCCCCTCGACCCCAGTTGAGATCCTCGGCCTCGAAGCCATCCCCGATGCTGGCGATACCTTCCTCGTCATGGCCGACCGCGACCGTGCCAAGGAAATCGCACGCTACCGTACGCTGAAGGAGCGCGAGGCGCAGCTTGCCAAGAGCTCGCGTGTCTCGCTCGAGGGCCTCTCCGAGCAGATCAAGCAGGCCGGCATGAAGGACCTGAACCTCATCCTCAAGGGCGACGTGCAGGGCTCTGTCGAAGTGCTCGCCGACTCGCTCGAGAAGATGTCCACGGAAAAGGTTCGAGTCCGCGTACTTCGCGCAGGCGTCGGTGCCATCACGGAATCCGACGTGCTGCTGGCGTCGGCCTCGAACGCTGTCGTCATCGGCTTCAACGTGCGTCCAGACCGCAAGGCCGCCGAGATCGCCGAGCGCGAGAACGTCGAGATCCGCATCCACTCGATCATCTACGAACTGCAGGACGAGATCACCAAGGCCATGTACGGCCTGCTCGAGCCTGTGTTCAAGGAGAACTACCTGGGACGCGCCGAGGTGCTCAACGTCTTCAAGATCACCAAGGTCGGCCAGATCGCTGGCTGCATCGTTCGCGACGGACTTATACGCCGCGACGCGCAGGTCAAGGTCGAGCGCAACGGCGAGGAGGTCTGGAAGGGCAAGATCGCTTCGCTCAAGCGCTTCAAGGACGATGCCTCCGAGGTCCGTCAGGGTGTCGAGTGCGGTATCGATCTCGGCAACTTCAAGGACATTCAGGTCGGCGATTTCATCGAGGCCTTCACCACCGAGCGTCTCGCCGCCGAACTCGGCCAGACCGCAGCACAACGCAAGGCAGAGAGCGGAGATTCTGCCAGCGCATAGTCTGCCAACCTCAATCCAAAGCAAAGGCCGGGAGCAATCCTGGCCTTTCTTTATGCCTGCGCTGTATGACGGATCGGACGATGAGAATCCTCTACGCCCTTAAAAATCAACCAGAATCCGAGCGGAATCTCGTAAGCCAAAATCGGCATCCAGAGTAAGTTCACGATCGAACCTTTGACAAAGCCGGCCATGTGCAATGGAACACAAATCATCTGCACACCGATCGTGATAACTCCGATCCATGCCAGCCAGCTCGGAATCATGCGTCCACGCAGAAGAAGATACGCAAAAACGAATCCACCCACGACAAAGCAGAACTCACTGAATTGCTCGTCAGGCCGACTCAGGATGTAGTTCGCAAGAAGGCTATATCCGGCCGCGTCTGCGTTCAAAGCATGAGTGCTTACCAAACGAATCAGCTCAAGTTTGCTGAGTATGGGCAATGCCCCGAACAATCCCTCCCCAACACGAAACATCATCGCGAACAAGGCAAGCGACGGAGCAAAGGTTTTGGTAAGGCGATATAGCGTTACAGCCAGCACCAGCGCGCAAAGAACCTGCAGAAGATCCAGCAGTATGGTTACACGCGCCGAAAGAAGCATCTGCGAAAGATTGGAAAGTTGTTGCGCGACATCATCACCCGCAGTGGCTTTTCCGTAGATGATGCTGCTGGACATCGTAAACACGATATAGCTGAGGTACGCGATCCCCGCAGCCCTGGCATCGGCACGTTGAGTCACGAGCAGTTCCCCCCTCTGCAAAGAGGTCTTTAGCTGCAAATCAATGCTGTCAGCATCTCGAGAGGGGTACGCAGATCGGCGATTATTGGTTCCTCAAATCTATTTGGCGGGATAACTCCCCTCACATCAGAACGCCCTAAACCGTTACGCCAGCTTCATGCTCGGCTCTGCGTCCTCCGATGTATCCAAACAGTGCGATGTAGATATAGCAGACTGCGGGGATCATGAACGCATGCTGCACGCCGATGGCATCGGCCAGATGTCCTTCGGCCAGCGGAATCAGTGCTCCGCCGACGATCGCAGCCACCATCAGACTCGATCCTTTGCTCGTCAGCGGCCCCAGTCCTGTCAGGCCAACCGTAAAGATGCTCGGGAACATCACCGAGTTGAACAGGCCCACCGCAAGAATCGTCCACATCGCCGTGTGTCCGTGCGTAAGAATCGACGTCGTCACCAGCAGGCATGACATCACAGCAGCCGTTCCCAGCACTACGCTTGTCCTGAACTTTGTCAGCAGTGCCGAGCCGATAAACCGGCCCACCATCGCACCACCCCAGTACAGAGCCACATACTTCGCCGCTGTCTTCTCCGTAAACCCGGCAATATCCGGCAGACCGAAGTAGTTCACCAGAAAGCTACCGATGGAAACCTCCGCGCCGACATAAACAAAGATGGCCAGCGCTCCGGCAAGCAGCACCGGGTGTTTCCAGATGCTGTCGTCTGTGCCTTCATTCAACTCGCCAGGACGAATGTCGCGCGTGAAGTCCATCGTCGGCATCTTCACCACAGCGAACGAAATCGCCAGCAGCACCAGCGTCAGCCCGATTCCCAGGTAAGGCAGGCGCACGGACGAAGCCTGCTGCGCCCGGTACGCCTGCAGCGCACTGGCCGAAAGCGTCTTTAGTTTCTCCTGCGCCATCGGCGCCTCAACCAGAATGAATGCACTGCCGAAAAAAGGAGCGACAAATGTCCCAAACGAATTGAACGCCTGCGACAAATTCAGTCGTGCCGCACTGGTCTCCGGAGGCCCGAGATGCGCCACGTATGGATTCGCAGCAACCTGCAGCGTCGTAATTCCAGCCGCCAGAATGACCAGTGCCGACAGAAATAACCCGAACGAGGCGGACGCCGAGGCGGGCAGAAAGAGGAACGCACCAACAGCCATCACCAGCAGCCCGATCACCATCGTGCCCTTATAGCCGCGCCACTCCACCAGCTTGCCTGAGGGCAGCGCAAAGATGAAGTACGACGAGAAGAAGCAGAACTGCACCAGCATCGCCTGGGCGTAGTTCAGGTCGAAGATGCCCTTCAGGTGCGGAATCAGGATGTCGTTCAGGCAGGTAAGGAACCCCCACATGAAAAAGAGCATCGTAGCGATGCTCATTGCACGGACATCCGTCTTCTGCGCCGTACCCGAGGAATAACTTGTGGTGGTTTCTGCACTGATAGCCATGTTCCCGACAACTTCTCCTGAACCCAACAAATTGGACTTACTCATCCTATACGCCGCTATAGCATCTGCCCTATTCTTCGTGCCGATGGCGGGCGCATCTGTGGAAAACCAGGTCGAAATTCTGTCAAGCCTCGGTGCACGTCAACTCCTGCCACATCAAGCACTTGCATTTGCCGATTCGTTATGGCCAAGAAGCTATACTTAAAACAGGCAGAACACTGGCCGTCTGCGTTTCAGATTCTTTTAACGGTTCCAGGGTCGCCAGAAAAGGGAGTGCCAGAATAAAGTCTGTCTTTAGAAGACTTTGCACAAAAAAGTACCAGGGGGGGCCCCGGCCTCTTGGAAAGTTGAATAAAGCAGATGACAGCCAGCACACCGACACCTCGCGACCGTAACTTCCGCATGCCCGCCGAATGGGACCCCCACTCCGCTACGTGGATCGCATGGCCGCACAACGCTGAGGATTGGCCCGGCAAGTTCCAGCCCATTCCATGGGTTTACGCCGACATTGTTCGCCACCTCTCTTCCGTGGAAGATGTCCACATCCTCGTCAACAGCCAGGATGCCGAAAAACGCGCAACCAACTTCCTCCGCCGCGCTGGAGCGAACCTCGCCCGCCTGCACTTCCACCAATGGGAAACAGATCGCGTCTGGCTGCGCGACTCCGGCCCCATCTTCGTCAAGAATCCGCAAGGCGAGCTCGCGCTCACCAACTGGCGCTTCAACGCCTGGGCCAAGTATGACAACTATCGCCGCGACGACCAGATTCCGCACCACGTTGCCAGACTCTACAGCATGGAAGAGTTCCAGCCTCAGGTTGAGGTCGAAGGCAAACCGCAACGCCTCGTTCTTGAGGGCGGCTCCATCGACACCAACGGTGCAGGCATCCTGCTGACGACCGAAGAGTGCCTACTCTCCGAGGTGCAGCAGCGTAACCCGGGAGTCTCGCGCGAACAGCTCGAAAAAGCCTTCCACGACTACCTCGGCATCGACCAGGTTCTCTGGCTCAATCGCGGCGCAGCCGGTGACGACACCCACGGTCACGTCGATGACATCACCCGTTTCGTCACCGAAAACACCATCCTCACCTGCGTCGAGCCCAGCACACATGACGAAAATCACCTGCCGCTGGCGGAAAATCTCGACCGTCTGCGCTCCGCCCGCAATCTCGAAGGCAAGCCCTTCAAGGTCGTCGAACTGCCGATGCCCGCGCCTGTTATCTTCGACAATCAGCGGCTTCCGGCCAGCTATGCCAACTTCTATATCGCGAATGATCTGGTGCTGGTGCCCACGTTCAACGACCCGAACGATCGCCACGCGCTGAACATCGTCGCGGAGTGCTTCCCTACCCGCAAGGTGACCGGAATTCACTGCACCGACTTCATCTGGGGCCTCGGCGCGCTACACTGCATGACGCAACAGGAGCCTGCGTAAACCTGATACGGAACGCAGGCATCCAACTAGTCTTTGCCGTTCGTAAAAACTCTTACGGAGACAGATAGACCAAGATGCGAATCATCGCCAGTGCCATGATCTTTTCTGCCGCAATTGCAGCATCGGCGCAACAGCAGCCCATTATTCTGCACAACGCCGCGCTGGTCGACGGCACCGGCGCAACAGCGCGTCAGCACGTCGACATCACGATGCACAAAGGCAGGATCGAGAGCGTTCGCCCTGCTTTCAAGCAGGCTCCCAGCCGCGTTGAGATCGTCGACTGCACAGGTAAGACAGTCATTCCGGCGCTGATTAGCGCGCACTCGCATCTCGGCATCCTGCTCAACAATGCAGACCCTTCTCCGGATGCGTACACAACGGAAAACGTGACCGCCGCGCTCAACCAGTTCGAGCGTTACGGCGTAACGACAATTGTTTCGCTTGGGCTCAATCGCGATCTTGTCTATGAGCTTCGCGAGCAGCAGCGTGCGGGCAAGCTCGAAGGCGCGACGATCCTCACCGCAGGACGCGGCATCGGCGTACCCAACGGCGCACCGGGCCTGAACGTTGCACCCGATCAGGTCTATCGCCCGGCAACGCCGGAGGAAGCACGCAAAGATGTCAATGAATTGGCCAGCCATCATGCCGATCTGGTGAAGTTATGGCTCGATAGCGGGCACGGCAAAATCCCGGCCATGTCGCCAGCCATTTACACCGCCATCATCGAGGAGGCGCATAAGCATCACTTGAAGGTTGCCGCGCATGTCTATACGCTCGACGATGCGCGCAGCCTGGTGAATGCGAACGTGGATATCCTTGCGCACTCCGTCCGCGATCAGGCCATCGATGCTGCCTTCGCTCAGTCGCTGATCCAGCACAAAGTCTGGTACATTCCTACGCTCGCTCTCGATGAGGCCTTCTATCTCTATGCCGCAAGCCCTGAGGTGATGCAGTCCGCGTTCTTCAAGCAGGCCGCCGGACCGCAGCTTCTGGCAAAGCTCACCGCCACTGACTATGCCGAGAAGACGCTGGCCGCGCCGCAGACGGAACAGGCGAAGAAGGATCACGTCATCGCGATGAAGAATCTCAAGATGCTTTCGGACGCTGGGGTCTCGATCGCCTTTGGCACGGATTCCGGAGCCGTTACCGGCCGCATTCCAGGGTTCAGCGAACATCGTGAGCTCGAAGATCTGGTCGAAGCAGGCATTACGCCACTGCAAGCCATCTCGCTTGCAACAGGCGAGAGCGGACGCCTCATCCATGAGCTTAACCCGCATCTCAACGTGGGGCTCGTCAAGGAGGATTACTCTGCAGATCTCATCATCCTCTCGGCCGATCCTCTGATGGACATTCGCAATACGCGCCGCATCGACGCGGTCTATCACCATGGTGTGCTCGTTCCCAACACACCACCGAAGAACTGACCATGACCGCAGAATTACAGACGCAGCACGACGAAAAGATGATGCGTCTCGCCATCGCCGAAGCCCGCGCCGCAGAAGCCGCTGGCGAGGTTCCCGTCGGAGCTATCGTTGTCGCGCCGGATGGCGAGACGATTCTTGGCTATGGACAGAACCGTGTTCTTCGCGACAGCGATCCGACGGCACACTGCGAGATCGTCGCCATGCGCGAGGCCGGACGCATGTTGAGAAACTATCGCCTGCTAACGCCTGAAGGTGATGGCTGCACGCTTTATGTGACGCTGGAACCCTGCGCGATGTGTGCCAGCGCCATTCTGCACGCACGCATTGCGCGGCTGGTCTACGCTGCTGATGATCCGAAGGCAGGAGCATGCGGCAGCGTGCTGAGCGTGATGAACCACCCTCAGCTCAATCACCGCGCCGAGGTAACGACTGGTGTGCTCGCAGACGAATGCAGTCGTATGCTTAGCAATTTTTTCCTCGTCCGGCGCGGAAAGAAGCCGCTTGATCTGCGCTCTGACTCGCATCCTTTGGATGCTGAGGATGATCTGTAAACTTCTCACTAAGGAGAAACAGGCATGGCAGGCCGTCTCGCAGGCAAGACCGCAATCGTTACAGGCTCCTCCTCCGGCATCGGTCAGTCCATCGCCATTCGTCTCGCGTCGGAAGGAGCTAACATCGTCGTCGACTATCGCAATCATCCTGAAGGTGCCGACGCGACGAAGCAGCAGATTGAGACAGTGGGAGCCAAGGCGATCGTCGTTCATGCCGATGTTTCGAAGCTAGCCGACACCCAGCAGCTTGTCGATCAGGCATGGCAGCAGTTTGGCGGCTGCGACATTCTCGTCAACAATGCGGGCATCGAGAGGGCTGCGGATTTCTGGGAGGTCACGGAGGCCGATTACGATGCTGTGCTTGGCATCAATCTGAAGGGTGCGTTTTTTCTTACGCAGGCCTTCGTCCGCCGGCTACGCGATGCAAAGCGTCCGGGGCGGATCGTCAATATCAGCTCCGTGCATGAGGACATGGCGTTTCCTCACTTTTCGACGTATTGCGCCTCAAAGGGGGCGATGCGCATGCTCGCACGCAATCTGGCTGTAGAACTTGGCCCTCTCGGTATCACGGTGAACAACATTGCACCGGGAGCAATCATGACGCCGATCAACACCTCCCTGCTGGATGACAAACCCAAACTCGATGCGCTGCTGAAAAACATCCCGCTGGGGCGCATGGGAAAGCCGGAGGAGGTCGCCGGGCTTGCCGCCTTTCTGGCCTCCGACGAGGCAGCCTACATCACGGGCAGCACCTATGTGATCGATGGTGGATTGATGGTGAATTACCACGAACAATAAGTGATGGCAAAGAGGTGGCACTGCAACTAAAGGGTTACGCTGGGCAGGCAGACGGGGGATGTTCCCATCTTGTAAATAGCGGCATCATGCTCATGAGACGGCAGAAAGCCGCCACCGCTGAGGAGATTGCCCCATGGTTCACGACTTGGTTCTCGCCCTGATCTTTCTTGCAATGATCATCGCTCCTGCATTGCTCGCCATGCGCTCCGAAAAAGAGGAGAAGGACGCCCTGTAAGCGCCTTTACTCGTGGCCCTGTAGCACCGGGCCAAACGGATCAACGCAGATCTACGCTTCAGAAGGACAAAAGCCGCACCCCACCAGGGACGCGGCTTTCGTGTGTTTGGGTACGATGAAAATCAGCTGCGCAGCGCCATCTGCTCAGTGACGATCTGGGTAAGATCGGGTTTCTTGAGCCCATGCTCGCGCTCGTTGAACTGGTCGACCTTGCTGGACCAGTTCATGGAGCAGAACTTCGGGCCGCACATGGAACAGAAGGCTGCCTCCTTGTAGTAGTCGTCGGGCAGCGTCTCGTCGTGCATACCACGCGCAGTGTCCGGGTCGAGCGAGAGAGCGAACTGCTTGTCCCAGTCGAAGGTGTAGCGCGCATGCGAGATGGCGTCGTCGCGGTCGCGAGCACCGGGGCGGTGACGCGCGATGTCGGCAGCATGCGCGGCGATCTTGTAGGCGATGATGCCGTCCTTGACATCCTTCTCGTTGGGCAGACCGAGGTGCTCCTTGGGCGTGACGTAGCAGAGCATCGCCGCGCCGTGCCAGCCGATCATAGCTGCGCCGATGGCGGAAGTGATGTGGTCGTAGCCGGGGGCGATGTCGGTGACGAGCGGGCCGAGGACATAGAACGGCGCACCGTCGCAGAGTTCGACCTCTTTATCGACCTGCTCCTTAATCTTGTCCATGGGAACGTGGCCGGGGCCCTCGATCATCACCTGTACATCCGACTTCCAGGCTTCGCGGGTAAGCTCGCCCAGCGTCTTCAGTTCGGCGAACTGGGCTTCATCGGAGGCATCGGCCACGCAGCCGGGACGAAGGCCGTCGCCGAGTGAGTAGCTGACATCGTACTTCGCCATGATCTTCGTGATGCGATCGAAATTTTCGTAAAGGAAGTTCTGTTTGTGATGGTGAGTCATCCACTGCGCCATGATGGCTCCGCCGCGTGAGACGATGCCGGTGATGCGCTTGGCGACCATGGGGACGTACTGAATGAGAACGCCAGCGTGGATGGTGAAGTAGTCGACGCCCTGCTGCGCCTGCTCCTCGATGACTTCGAGGTAGAGGTCGATGTTGAGGTCTTCGAGCTTCTTCACGCGTGAGAGTGCCTCATACAGCGGCACGGTGCCGATGGGCACAGGCGAGTGGCGCAGGATGGCCTCGCGGATCATCGGGATGTCGCCGCCGGTGGAGAGGTCCATCACGGTGTCGGCGCCGAAGTGAACCGCGGTATGCAGCTTGCGCAACTCTTCCTCGACGTTCGAGACGACGGCGGAGTTGCCGATGTTCGCATTGATCTTGCAGAGGCTTTCGACGCCGATACACATCGGCTCCAGCTCAACATGGTTGATGTTCGCCGGGATGATCATCGTTCCCTTGGCAATCTCGCTGCGAATCTTTTCGGGGGTGACCTTCTCGCGCTGGGCAACGAAGGCCATCTCCTCTGTGATCAACCCTTTGCGTGCAAAGTGCATCTGAGACATGTTCCAGTCGCCAGTGCGCTCAGCCTCGGCCTTACGCTTCACGATCCACTCTGCGCGTCCGGTCGGCACCTTGTAGCCATTGCCGTTGGTGTGCGCATGCCCCTGCTGTGTGTTTCCGCTGCTCATATATCTTTTCCTCGCTCCCACTTAGCGATGTTATCGAGTTAGTATACGCCGCTACGCGCCGTAGCATCGCCGGGTGGGAGCGAAGAGCCGGAGGTGTTCGTTATTCGTTTCTGAGGGCCACCATGGGATTAATCCTCGAAGCACGACGCGCCGGGAGATACCCAGCCAAAGCCGCCACAACACCAAGCACAATCGTCATGGCAATAAACGTCATCGGGTCCGTTGGTCTGGTGCCGAACAGCAACGAAGCAATCAGGTTTGCTACTGCAAGCGATACGACGGCTCCTACAGCAATTCCAACTGCCGTCATGCGCAGCGTCTTCGTCAGCACCCCCATTTGCACGTTGCCGGGTGAAGCACCGAGCGCCATGCGCACGCCAATCTCCTGGGTTCGTCGTGTCACCGAGTAGGAGATCACGCCATAGATGCCCAGCGAGGCCAGCAGCAGCCCCAGCCCGGCGAAGATGCCCACCAGCAGCATGAAGAACTGCCGCGGTGAGAGGGCGTGCTCTACCAGGCGCTGCATGGGGCGAAATTCGACGGCCGCCTGGTTCGGATTGATATCGCGCAAGGTACGCATCACGCTGCCAGCAAGCTGCTCTGGCGGCAACTTGCTGCGCAGCACGAGGACGGCTCCGTCCGGTCCCCAGTCCTTCTGCATCATCGGCAGGTACATCTGCCAGCTGACCTTGCCTTCGACGCTGGTATCGCGGACATCGGCGATCACTCCGATCACACGAACATCTTTCTTACCGATAACAGCCATCTTGCCGACGGCATCTTCATTGGGCCAAAGCTCTTTCGCAGCGGATTCATTCAGGATGACGGCGCCTTCGCTGTTGTCGTTGTCCTGCCAGGTAAAATCGCGACCACGCAGATGCATGCCCATCGCCTTCATGTAGCCGGGCGAAACGATATAGACAAATGCCCCCTTTCCCTCTCCCGGTTTATAGGTTTTTCCCTTGATCCGCGGCCCTCCCCAGGAGCGGTTGCGATCAAGCGGTAGATTGTCGGAAAAGCCGACGGCATCGACTCCGGGAAGACTGCTTACGCGGTTTGCGATGTTCTGCAGGATGGCGCTTCGCTTGTCCGTTTTCCCGCCGTCGTCATAGTCGATGCGCACGGCAGCCGCAGTGCTCGGCTCAAAGCCGAGGTCTACATCAAGCACGTGCAGAAAGCTTCGCAGAAGAAGTCCTGCTCCGACCAACAGAACGCAGGCCAGCGCAACCTCGGAGATCACCAGCGTAGTGCGCATTGTCTCGTGCTGGCGACCTTCGGTCGTGCCATGTCCGCCGTCTTTCAGCGCCTCCTGCACGTTCGTGCGCGAGACCTTGATTCCGGGGACCAGACCGAACAGGACTGCGGTCGATACGGTGATTAACAGCGTCCAGATCAGAGCTGTTCCGTCCAGCCGCACACTGCTCAGCAGGGGAAGTGCGATCGATCCTTGATGCGCGAGATAGCGCAGCAGTCCATAGGCGAGGGCGAGGCCCAAGGCAGCGCCGCCTGCGGCCAGCACGAGGCTTTCGGTCAGCACCTGGCCGATCAGACGCCTGCGGCCCGCGCCGAGTGCGCTGCGCAGGGCAAACTCCTTACTGCGTGCAGCAGCCCGAGCCAGTAGCAGATTGGCGAGGTTGACACAGACAATCAACAGAATCAGTCCCACGGCGCTCCAGAGCACGATCAGGGAGCGGCGCATCTTGCCGCTGATGTAGTCCTTCAGGAAGACGGGATAGGCAGTGTAGTTATTTTTGGAATCCGGAAACCGCTTGCCCCAATAGAACTGCGGAAATAGCGTTCTGGCCTCGATGCGGGACTGCTCAATCGTAACGCCCGGCTTCAGCCTGCCGATGATCGCAATCGTATTTCCATCGTAGCGGATGTCGTCCATGATCAGCGGGGTCAGGACGTCGACCCTGGCTCCTGGAGAAAATGCAGCTCCAAAGTCGAAGCTCTCCGGCAGAATGCCCGCCACAGTTACCGGCTTATTATCGAGCTCGATGGTTTTGCCCACGATGGAGCGGTCGCCACCAAACTGTCGCTGCCAGAAAGGGTAGGTCAGCATCACCGCAGCCGGGCCGCCTTTGATGGATTCCTCGGGAGTGAACTGGCGCCCGAACATCGGCTCTACGCCGAGCACGTGGAAGAAGTTGCCGGTAACCATGATGCCGGTCACAGGAAGCGGAACGCCTCGTCCCGTGAGCTTATAGTTGTCCTCGGTCGAGAAGGCGAAGTAGCCTGTCACATCTTCATAGGACTTGTTCATCGAACGCAGATCTTCATATGCATCGACGGAGTACGTCGATGCCGATAGCCCATTCGCACCATCTGGCGCGATCCATACAAGCCGTGATGGATCGTAGAACGGCAACGGCCGCAGCAAAATGGTATTGACCACGCTGAACACAACAACGTTCGCGCCAATCCCCAGCGCAAGAATCAATATGGCCACCGTCGCAAATCCGCGATCCCGACTTAGGCTGCGCAATGCATAGCGAAGATCCTGCAGCACTCTTTCCAACCAGGGCAAGCCTCGCGACTCGCGCTGCTTCTCTTTCGCCTGTTCCACTCCACCGAACTTCACCATGGCCTTCCTTCTTGCCTCGTCGGGCGACATTCCGTTATGCAGGTTCTCTTCAGTGGCCATCGCAATGTGAGAGGCAATCTCTTCCTCAAGCTCACGATCCAGAGGTTGCTTGCGGAAGAAGGCTCTTAATCGTGCCCACCCGCGGCGCAAGGCATCCATCGACGACTCTTGAGACGGATTCTTCATGGCTCGCTTCCCTCTTGCCCCATAGCCAACACGCGCCCCATCACGCCGGAGAGCCGCATCCAGTACGCCGTATCGTCGGCCAATTGCTTCAGGCCGCGCTTGGTGATCGAGTAGAATTTCGCTTTACGATTGTTCTCCGACGCTCCCCATTCCGCATCGATCCATCCGCGCTGCTGCAGCCTGACCAAAGCGGCATAAATCGTCCCCTGGTTGAGCAGCACCTCGTCGCCGCTGACCTGCTCGATACGGCGGGCAATCCCATAGCCATGCATGTTGCCCATCGTGGCTAAAGTCTGCAGGACCATCAGATCCAGGGTCCCCTGCAAAAGATCCAGTTTCTCGTCTCCCATGCGTTTCTCCTGTGGTATGCCCACATTTATACATGTGGATACGCCACAGGTGCGGAAAGGTTCCCAAAAAACTGGAAAAGAAAATCAACTTCAGCGACAACCCTTGCGTCTAAACGCCCATAAGCCCCTCCCCGGGTAGCGGTGAGAGCGTAGCCTTCTCCGCTGTAAGGAGCCCATATGAAGTCGTTTTCAACCCGATTTGAAGACCTTCCGGCCCATTCGATTGATAATCAGGCAACCAACCGCATCAGGAACCTGACTGGAAATAGTTCTCCGGACCGCCATCTTGTGGCCGAGTTCAAGAATCACATCCGCCGGACAGAGTGTTACCTGGCCCGGCTGGAGGAGCTGCTGCATTCGGCATCTCCAGCAGGCAAGGCCGCCTGAAAACGTCCATGTGTTCTTGGGTCACTCTCTCCCTGTAGAATGGGAGCGGTATGGCAACCTCTGCACAGAAAAGCCCGCTGAAGATCATTGTCGCCACTGTCATCATTCTGGGGACTGTCGCCTATCTCGCCTTCACCGGCGTACGCGACAACAAGAGCTACTACGTCACCATCAGCGAGCTTCAGAAGATGGGTGATAAGGCCTATGTGCGTCATCTTCGCGTAGCCGGGAATGTCGCTCCCGGCTCGATCGAACGCTCGGGTACAAACGCTACCTTCACCTTGCTGGAGCAGGGTAAGACCCTCCGCGTTGCTTACCGTGGCTCTGAGCCTCCGCCGGACACCTTCAAGGACGACTCGCAGGCGCTGGCCGTTGGAACTTACGGCCATGATGGCGTCTTCCATGCCACCCAGTTGCAGGCGAAATGTGCTTCGAAGTATGCTCCTGCGGCAAATCAGACCCCGGCAACAACCGCCACGGCGACGCTTCCAGTAACGCGCTAGCCTACTTCGTTTCGCCGCCGGTTAGGGCTTTCAAATAGTGGTACTCGAACTCCACGCCCTTGTAGTACGAATCGACACCGATTCTCTCGTCGCGTCCGTGCGCGCGAGCATCATCTTCATCGATTCCCATTCCTGAAAATCCATAGGATGGAATGCCCGCAGCCATCGTGTACTTGCTGTCCGTGGCTCCGGTCTCCATTTCAGGAATAATTGGCAACCCAGTCCACATCGCACCTACCACTGAGCGCAGAGCCGAAAAGACTTCTTCGTTCAGCGGCGGAGGCGCCACGGAGAGCTCATGCAACCCTGCATCGCTGGGTTGGCGCGCGCTGTTGAGAAGACTGATCCCGATCTTCGGATCGGCCAGTACCTCAACCAGAGTGGCCCGAATCTCCGCAGGCGTGTGCCCAGGAAAGATTCTGCAGTTGATGTTGGCCTCGGCGCGCTGCGGCAGAGCATTTGGCGCATGCCCTGCCTGCACCATCGTAGCAACGCAAGTCGTGCGCAGCATCGCATTGTAAAGAGGGTCATGCGACAAACGCGCGGCAGCAGCCGCGCTTGGCGGTGACTTCAAGATGGCGCGCATGTCTTCGGCATGTCCCTTCTGCATCTTTGCCATCGCTTCGAAATATCCGCGCGTCACTGTGTTCAGTTCCAAGGGAAACTTATATGCTTCAAGCCTGCTGAGCGCGTTGGAGAGTCTATAAATAGCGTTGTCGCGCCGAGGTAGCGAGCTATGTCCGCCGGGATCGGTTACGGTCAGGCGGAAGTCGGCATAGAGCTTCTCCGTTGCTTCCACGCCCATGCTGATGGGCTTTCCTCTCACCGTATTCAAACCGCCGGCGTCGGCATTCAGCGCAAAGGCTGCATCGATCAGGTCTCGATGCTCCTTGAGGAGCCAGCTCACACCGTTCGACCCGCCACCTTCCTCGTCCGCAGTGAGGGCGAGAATAATGTCTCGGTCTGGTTGATACCCCTCCTTCTTCATACGGACAACGCTGGCGACAATCGCTGCAACGGAGTCCTTCATGTCCTGCGTGCCGCGACCGTAGAAGTAGCCGTCTTTCTCTGTGAATACGAATGGATCGGTTGTCCAGTCCTCGCGTTTCGCCTCGACCACATCCGTATGAGCAATCAGCAGCACGGGCTTCTTCGTACTCCCTTGCACACCGCGATAGCGAGCGACCAGGTTGCCTTTGCGTTCGTTTGGACCGAGCACGACAACGTCTGCCTCAGGGAAGCCTGCGTCCAGCAGACGCCTCCGCATGGCCTCGGCAGCAAGCGTTGTGCTGCCCACCGAATCCGTCGTATTGATCTCAATCAGCTGCTTGAAGATGTCACGAGCTGCCTCTCGTGAGGCGGCATCCGACGCTGCCTGCGCGTTCAGCATCACTACAGACGCACTCAATACCGCACACAAACTAGCGCATAAAGCGACAGATTTACCTTTCATCACACGGCTCTCCATGCTTTCGCACTGCAAGTTATCGGTGTCCAACCCTTATACTCGCATAGAGAACATGTCGACAGCCGCATCCATTCCGAGTGAAACCGCAGCAGCAACTTTTGCCGTCTCGCTTGAGTCTGTATCGAAGATTTACGGCACATTTGCCGCGTTGCGCAACGTTTCCACGACTTTCTCTGCAGGCACATGCACCGTAATCCTTGGCGAAAACGGGGCTGGCAAGTCCACGCTGCTTCGCGTCGTCGCAGGGCTAATTACGCCGAACCGAGGGAAGGTTAGTGTCTATGGAGAGCTGCCGCATCTGCAACGCCGTCGTGTTGCCTATATGAGCCACGCACCTATGCTCTATGACGAACTGACCGCAATGGAGAATCTCCGCTACTTCGCACGACTGCATCGCGGTGAAGGATGCGACTGTGTCGGCTCACCAGAGATGGCCCTGCGCGCCGTTGGACTTGATCCAAATCTCACGCGTCCCGTAGGTCAGTACTCCCAGGGCATGAGGCAGCGCGCTTCGCTTGCGCGTGTGTTGCAGACCGATCCGGAGTTGCTGCTGCTGGACGAGCCCTTTTCCAACATGGACGCGCAGAGCGCACACCACATGGTCGAACTGCTCGCAGACTTCCGCACATGGCCGCCCCCCTCAAAGAACGGCAGTGGGCGCACCGTCATCCTCACCACACATCAGGCTTCGCTTGCCGAGCCTATCGCCGATACCACCATCATCATGCGCCAGGGACAGATCATCGAAACGCATACCGGTTCACGCGGATGAAGCACGCCGCTCCAGCTAAAACTAACGCCGCACGCCTTCTCAATTCACTCGGCATCATCTATGAGCTGCGGGCCTATGAGGTCGATCCCGAGGACCTCACGGCCCTCTCTGTCGCGCGCAAAATCGGCATGCCACCGGAGCAGGTCTTTAAGACGCTACTCTCGCACACCAACGACGGCCAGCATCTCTTTGCGGTCATCCCCGGCAACTCAGAGCTTGATCTGAAGAAGCTCGCACACGCTGCCGGAGCGAAGAAGGCGGAGCTGGCATCGCTGAAAGACGTCGAACCTCTTACCGGCTACATACGCGGCGGCGTTACCGTCATGGGCGCTCGTAAGCCCTTCCCTGCCTTCGCTGACGAAACGATCGAACTTTTCGATGTCATCAGCGTATCTGCTGGACTGCGTGGGCTACAGATCATCCTCGCCCCCGCCGATTATCTCCGCGCCACCGAGGCCATGCTCGCCGACCTCACCAAAGCCCCGACAGGAGAGCCACGGTGAAGTACTTCGGCTATGTACTCGAACACCTTCGCAAGGACCTGCGTCTTGAATGGCGCTCCCGCGATGCAATCAACGGCATGCTCTTCTTCGTGCTGCTGGTCGTCGTCGTTTTCTCGATCGCCTTCGATCCTGCAGGATATCCGACGGTGACACGGCAGATCTCGGGCGGAATCCTGTGGGTCGGGCTACTGTTTGCCTCGATGACGGCACTCAACCAGTCGTGGGCTCGCGAGCAGCGTAACCAGGTGCTCGAAGCGCAGCGGATGGCTCCGTCACCGGCTTCAGCCCTGTTTCTCGGCAAGGCGCTGGCCAATATGATCTTCGTTCTGATCGTCGAGGCAGTCCTGGCGCCCATTTTCGTCGTCTTTTTCAATCTGCATGTGCTTGGAAATGCATGGTTGCTAGCGCTTATCCTTCCGCTGGGAACCTGGGCGCTGGTGGTCAACGGGACTTTCTTTGCCGCATTGGGCCTCCGCGCCCGCAACCGCGAGCTTCTGCTGCCGTTGATCCTGCTTCCGCTCTCGCTGCCCTCGCTCCTGATGATGGTGCAGGCCACGACCGGCGTCCTGACCAGCGATCTGGACCACATCCAGATTCGCACCTGGATCACGCAGCTTGCAGGGTTCGATGTGATCTATACAACGATCTGCATCCTCTTCTTCGAGACCGCACTCAACGCCGAATAACGCCCAATCGAGCTATTGATCAGCCGGTGGCTGCCTGTTCGCGATAAAATACCGCTGTGGATCGTTCTCCCATCCTCCGCAAGATTGCATGGCTCTGGCTCGCCACCACAATTGCTGTGTTGGTTGTCGGTTTCCGTCAGGCTATTTTTTTTGCACCGACAGAAGCGACGATGGGGAACCTGCAGCGTATTTTCTACTATCACGTTACGCATGCCACTCTTGGGCTGGTCTTTCCTTACATCAACTGCGCTGCTTCGCTGGCCTTCCTGTACTGGCGCCGTCGCGATCCACTGAAGGCATTGACCGCGGATGCTCTGGCCGTCGCTTCGGCTGAGGTCACAGTTCTCTATGTCGGCATTACGCTGGCGAGCGGAATGCTTTGGGGTAAGCCGGCCTGGGGAATCTGGTGGACATGGGACGCACGGCTCACCTCGGAACTGATTCTCTGGCTGCTCTACATCAGCTACATCATGCTTCGCCGCTTCTCGCCCAGCGGTCAGACGCCTACGCTCGCCGCGGTCCTTTCTGTTTTTGCGGCTATCGACATCCCAATTGACTTCATGTCCATCGAGTGGTGGCGCACGCAACACCCTGCTCCGGTTTTCGGACCGAATGGGGGCGGAATCGACCCACATATGTGGCCAGCCGTACTCTGGAACCTTGCTGGCTGGATGATGTGGGGAGTCCTGCTCATTGCTCTCCGCTTTGTCATTGAGCGCCGTCGCCAGATTGCCGAGCAGGATGCGGCACTACTGGCCATCGAAGCCTCACTCGAGACCCCACAGTAACCGGAGCTAGCTTTCAGATGACCTGGCAGACTTTTTTCGACTTCTCCACCATGGCGCATCGCCACTTGGTCTTTGTTTATATCGGCGTGATCGCTGTCCAGTTAACCTATTTCGGCTCGCTGGTTTACCGCTGGAGCCGCACCCGTCCTGGAAGCCGGTAAAACTTTTCTTGAAATTTAAAAAAATCAACGAAGCTACAGAGGCCGTAGCTTCGTTGTCCGAGAAGGATTTACAGACGATGTGAGAGCTCCCCATCTGGCAACTCTTCGCATCATCCTTATGGACACGCTCCCTGAAAAAATGTTTCGGAAAATCTTTTGAGTTATGTTTTCCACAGGGATAAAGCCGCCAGAACCTACTGAATTCACCCACACTTGCGACCCGGTAACCCTCCCCGATAGACTCCCTTCAGTGCCCACAGTTGACCATCACCGGCGAGCCGTTGCGTTCGCCCTGCTACTCCCCCTCTCCGCTATGCTCACCGGCTGCCGCCGTAACGGTTTCCCGGATGTCCCGGCAGGCTACAGGGAGTTCGCCTACGTCACGAATGGGGCGTCCAACACCGTGAGCGTGCTCGATCTGGTTTCTCTGCGGCCGGACCGGACGCTTCGAGTAGGTGACAATCCTACTGGTATTGCCGTAAACCCTAAGCGGAACGAGGTTTACGCGATCAATACGCAATCCGGCACAGTGACCGTCATCGACACTTCTAACAACACGGTTGCCGCAACCATCGGCGTCCATCGCCAACCATATTTCATCAGTGTCGACGCGCGAGGAGGCCGGGCATACGTTGCCAATTCAGGGTCAAACTCGGTCAGCGTTATCGATCTTGACCACCGGCGTGAGATCGCCGTTGCGGGTACAGGCGAGCAGCCGGGGATGGCCCGCATCTCGCCCGACATGCGGTCGCTTGTGGTCTCAAATCGCGGATCGGGCAGTGTCTCCGTGTACGGCGTCACGCCTTACAGCAGTTCTCCCGGTGCCCCGCAGCAGGAGCAGAAAGAACCGCCGTTGCACCTTCGGGCTGCGTTTCCCGGTTGTCCCGGAGCGACAGACATTGCGATCCTCCCCGACTCCTCCAAAGCCTTTATTGCATGTTCGGGCGGCAACCAGGTGATGGCTATCAGGCTGGCCGCCGAACCCGGATCATGGCCCGCACGTCAGAACCCGGGAGCGATGACCGACCACCTGCTGGCGTTGCTCGACGTGGGGAAAACACCGCTTCACCTGGCAATGAAGCCTGATGGCGGCGAAATTTTTACCTCCAACTTCGGAGACGATTCTGTTTCAGAGATCTATACCTGGACCAATGAGGTCGGTGGAACCTACACGATCGGCAGTAAGCCTACCTATGGCATTGTGAGCCGCGACAATTCGACATTGTGGGTCTCGAACTTCGGAGCGGACCTGATCAGTATCTACAGCATCGACGATGGTCAACTGGTCACAACAATCCATACTGGTTCATCGCCGGATGCACTTGCCTTTTCCGCCGACGAACATCTTCTGCTTGCGGCAGACGCTCACTCAGGCGATGTTGCCGTAATCCGTACGCAGGGCCGCCAGGGTGCGGCGTTATTCACGATCCTGCCTGCCGGAGGCTCACCCAACGCCATCGCCGTGAAGGTGACGCACGGCGCACCGTAGCCATCGCATCCTTCTATACTTTCTCTGACAAACACCATGAACATCACTCGCCGCCGCGGAGCCATCGCCTTCTTCATCACCCTTGGCGTGATCCTCGTCGGTCTTGCGGTGACGCAGAGCGCCTGGATTCTGCTGAACGAGCGCACCGTCGCCCTCGCTGTCCTTGGCTTTATCCTCTTTTCGCTTCTCATCGCGGGTGTTGTTCTTAATACTGTCTTCCTCGTCAGGGAGATTCGGCGCAACGAGCGGCAGGATTCGTTCCTGAACGCCGTCACGCATGAACTGAAGACACCCATTGCCAGCATCCGTCTCTACCTTGAAACCCTGCAAAGGCGGCCCCTTGATGAGGCGCAGCGTCAGCAGTTCTACACCAACATGCTCGCGGACTCCGACCGCCTTCTCGCTACCGTCGAACAAGTTCTTAAAGCTGGTCAGCTCGGGCAACGCCAACGTCAGCAGAATCGCACTACTATTGATCTGGGAGCGCTTGTGGCCGAATGCGTCGCCATCACACGCCAACGGCACCATCTTCCTGACGATGCCATCGTCCTTGAGCCCATCCCTGGGGATGTCCGGCTTCGTGTCCTTGGAATCGCCGAAGATCTCCGTACCGCCGTGCTTAACCTGCTCGATAACGCGGTGAAGTACTCCCCCGAAGGAGTTCATGTCCGCTGCTCTCTTTCCATCGCTCACTACACATGGGCCACGCTACGTATCACCGACACGGGGATTGGGCTTCCGCCAAATCAAAACAAGCGCATCTTTCGCCGCTTCTATCGTGTCCCCGGCCGCACCATGATGCGCATCAAGGGAACGGGACTCGGACTCTTTCTTGTGCGCAATATCGTTCGCCAACATGACGGCGAGGTCACCGCCTCCAGTCCGGGCCTCAACAAAGGCACCACAATCACCCTCAAACTTCCGCTAGCGGGAACGAAGGATTCCGCCGCAGCCCCGACACCATCGTTGGAGAGCACATGAACGAGCCCCCCTTGATAGCCGTCATCGAAGATGAAGAACATCTCGCGCAAGGGCTTGTCTTCAATCTCCAGGCCGAAGGCTATCGCACATATCAGGAAGCCGATGGCGACGCCGCGCTCGCCTGGCTGCTCGATCCAACGCAACATGCCGATCTCGTTGTTCTTGACTGCATGTTGCCGGGATCGGACGGATTCACCATCGTGAGGGCCATGCGCGAGGCGCAGCGGTACACACCTGTTTTAATGCTTACGGCACGCTCGCGGCCTGAAGACATACTCGAAGGGCTGGAAGCTGGAGCGGACGACTATCTGCCCAAACCCTTCGACTTGAGCATTTTGCTGGTCCGCATCAAATCGCTCCTGCGCCGCACCGCCTGGCAACGCAACGCAACGCCGACTGCCAGCGAACAAACGCAGTCATCCGAATACGCTTTCAACCATCGCACTATCCGCTTTGATGCTCTTGAACTCGCCGCTCCCAACCGCACAACCAACCTGACCGTGATGGAAGCCGACCTGTTGCGCTACCTGACCGAACGCGAAGGCCAGATTGTCTCCCGCAAGGAGATTCTCGAACAGGTCTGGCGCGTCCACGAAGACACCGACACACGCGCCATCGACAACTTCATAGTCCGCCTGCGTCGCTACATCGAAGACGATCCGGCCAATCCGCAACATCTCATCACGGTTCGCGGCATCGGCTACCGATTCGTTGCTAATCCGACTTGAAACGCCGAAACCCATTCAATTCGTCACAAATCACATTTTTCCTATTGCAAGGCCATAGAAGAAACGCGATACTCCTATGGCAACACAATAGGAGCGGCATGGGCGATAAGACGGACGTTTGGCAAGGCACCCTGGCCCTTATGGTTCTAAAAACTCTTGAGACCCTGGGGCCACTGCACGGTTATGGCATCGCACGGCGCATTGAGCAAACCAGCGGCGACCTGCTCTCGCTGAATTACGGTACGCTCTACCCTGCTCTGCTTCGGCTTGAGCAGGAGGGCGCCATCGAGTCCGAATGGGGTCTATCTGAAAACAATCGTAAGGCGAAGTTCTACTCTCTGACCCGCACAGGCCGCCGCCAGCTTGCTCACGAGGCGCGCAGCTGGGAACAGACAACCGCCATCCTCGCCCGCTTTCTTGCGGCAACAGGAGAACCATCATGAAACGTATACGCGCATGGTTTCTCCGGATCACGGGTATCGTTCCCAAACAGCATCAGGAGCAGGACTTTTCCGACGAGCTCGCCAGTCATCTTCAGATGCACATCGAAGACAACCTGCGCGCCGGGATGACTGCCGAGCAGGCCCGTCGCGAGGCTTACAGCAAACTCGGCGGCGTAGAGCATACGAAGCAGGCTCATCGCGAAGGACGCACCATTCCGTTCATTGATGGCGTCCTTCAGGATCTGCATTACGCCCTCCGACAGTTGCAGCGCAATCCCGGATTTACCGTTACGGCGATGCTAATGCTGTCTTTAGGTATAGGTGCAAGCGTGGCGATCTTCGCCTTCGTCGACGCTGCTCTCCTTAAGCCTCTTCCATATGCCGATCCCACACGCCTGGTAGATGTTGCAGAACGCGGTGCATCCTTCTCGCGCTCCAATCTCTCCTATCAGGACTACGAAGACTGGAAGCGTCTCAATAAATCCTTCTCGTCACTCGACGTCTATAGCGGCGGGGGCTACTTGTATCGCACCTCTTCAGGGGTCGAACCTGTTCCCGCGGCTCGCGTCAGCGATGGATTCTTCCGCACACTAGGCATCCACCCCATGCTCGGGAGGGATTTCTACTCCGGCGAAGATCAGCAGAACGCCGCCGCCACCGTAATCCTCGCTTACAACACATGGATTCAACGCTTCGGAGGACGCAAAGATGTTGTCGGCCAGATCATCTCCCTCGACGGAGTGCCGACAACCGTTATCGGAGTTCTGCCGCCGGATTTTCACTTTGCTCCACGAGGCGCGGCAGAGTTCTGGACAACCACACATCAACACAACGGATGCGAGAAGCGTCGTAGTTGCCACAACCTCTTCGCTGTCGCGCGTCTCAAAGATGGCGTATCTGTTCAAGCCGCTCTCATGGACGTGACTGCTATCGCAAAGCAGCTTGAAATTCAATATCCCGGCTCCAATCGCGATCAGGGAGCCTTTGTTCAGCCTCTGTCGGACCTCATCGTCCAAGACATCCGCCCGATCCTGCTCACTCTGCTTGCAGGATCTGCTTTGTTATTGCTCATCGCCTGCATCAATGTCTCCAGTCTGTTGCTCGTGCGCTCAGAAGGCCGTCGCCGTGAATTTGCTGTGCGTGGAGCACTGGGTGCCGCCCCTATACGCCTCATCCGGCAGTTCATCACCGAAGGTCTCGTGCTCGTTGCCGCGGGAACTGTTGTTGGACTTGCTGCAGGTTACTCCCTTATACGCCTCCTGCTTAGTCTCTTCTCGAAGGACATGCTCTCCAGCATGCCCTATCTCTCCCACCTTGGGTTCACCCCACATATTCTCGGCTTCACCTTGATCATTGCCCTGCTTGCAGCGGGAATCTTCTCGGCCACCCCAGCTCTGCGTCTCCCTACTACAGCCATGCGCGAAGCTCTCAACGACGGCGACCGGGGCTCCGCAGGAACCCTTTGGCGTCGATTCGGAGCTAATCTTGTCGTGCTTGAGCTCGCCATTGCCGTCGTACTCCTTGTCGGAGCTGGACTCCTTGGTAAAAGCTTCTACCGCCTTCTTCACGTTGATCTCGCCTTCGATCCCAACAATCTCGCCACTCTCTTCGTTTCGCTTCCAGCCACTACCTATAACAAAGACGAGCTGATCGTTACCGCTACGCACAAAATTATCGATCAGGTCTCAACTTTCCCTGGCGTCACCTCTGTCGCCATCACCAGCGTTCTTCCGGTCAGCGGCAATGGCAACACAGACTGGATCCGTGTTATTGGCCATCCCTTCCATGGAGAACACAATGAGGTCAACGAACGCGAGATCAGCCCAGACTATTTCAAGACGATCCATGCACAGCTTCTGCGAGGCCGCTTTCTGACGCAGCAGGACGACGCTACACGCCCCCGGGTCACTGTCATTAACAAGGCTTTTGCAGATCGATACTTCCCCGGCGAAGACCCCATTGGCAAAAAATATGGCGGCGGCGATCTCGCACCTGACTCCGTCAAGGAGATCGTGGGTATTGTTGACAATATTCGCGAGAGTGCCCTTAACGAAGATATCTGGCCCGCCGAATACAAGGCTCATAATCAGGACGCCGACGCCTTCTTCGCACTCGTTGTTCGCACTTCAGGCGACGCAAAGTCCATCCTGCCTTCTCTCAGTGCCGCCGTTCATCAAGTCGATCCTGGCATCGGCACATTAAACGAGTTGACCATGCAACAGCGTATCGACGATTCGCAGACAGCTTATCTGCATCGCTCCGCCGCATGGCTGGTCGGAGGCTTCGCCGCTCTCGCGCTTTTGCTTGGCATCATCGGACTTTATGGAGTTATCGCCTATTCAGTCAGCCAGCGCACTCGTGAGATCGGAGTCCGCATGGCGCTTGGAGCCGCACGTGGCTCTGTCTATCAGCTCATCCTTAAGGAGGCTGGACGACTTACTGTTATCGGAATCGTCGCCGGTATTCTGTGCTCCATCGGCGCCGCAACTTTTATAAGGAAGCTGCTCTTCGGCACACACTCTTGGGACATCACGACTCTTGCCGCAGTATCGCTCCTTCTGGGGCTCGCGGCGCTGCTGGCCAGCTTCATTCCTGCCCGTCGTGCGGCCTCAATCAACCCCGTCGAGGCACTCCGAGCCGAATAAACAATTCGTCGCTATACGCACTCAGCCGAGGCTGCTGCTTTACACTTGAGGGTAGAGCACAAGCCACGGCATGCGTATCTTTACACGCTACATTCTCCGCGAAGTCATCTCTCACGCACTGCTTGGCGGAGTTCTCTTCACCTTCGTGCTCTTCATGCGCGATCTCGGGCACATTCTTGAGCTGGTTGTCCGCAACTCCGCATCTTTTACCGATGTTCTCCGCATCTTTGCGTACCTACTGCCCAACTTCCTGATCGTTACCATTCCAATGGCAGTGTTGGTCGGCATTCTGCTTGGCCTCTCGCGCCTCGCTTCCGACTCAGAGATCACCGCCATGCGTGCTTCGGGCATGGGAGCGCTCGACTTCGTCCGTATCGTTTCCATCTTCGCCTCTGTCGCGCTCGCTCTCGGCCTATTCAATTCACTCTATCTTGCACCGCACTCGGCCGCCGCGACACTGCAGCTTGAGGAATCGATCCGAAACGCGCAGGCATCTTTTGAAGTCCAGCCACGCGTCTTCTACGAAGACTTCCGTAACTATGTTCTCTACATCCAGGACGTGCGCCCCGCCTCCGGTGCCGCTCTCTGGCGTCACGTCTTCCTCGCCGATCTCACACAACCCGCGAACCCAAACATCACAACAGCCGACCAGGCCATCGTCGTCAGCGGGGACTCGCAGACGATCCGCCTTCATCTCCTCAACGGCGGACGCCACGAGACCTCAACCAACGATCCCAATCAGTACAACATTTCCACCTTTGCCTCGACCGATCTTCCCATCCAGACTGAAGCCCAGGAAGACACGCACCTTGGGCGCTCCGATACCCCCATCCTGGCGCTTCCTCTCTCCGAGCTCTGGCGACGCGCCAACGCACCCGATAACAATATCCCCGGCCACCCCGCACGCACTTATCGGATCGAGGTAAACAAGCGCTTTTCCTATCCATTTGCCTGCCTTGTGCTGATGCTGGTCGGCGTCCCCCTGGGCCTCTCCTCAAAGCGCGGAGGCAAATCGACTGGTTTCGTACTGACCATCCTTCTTGTCTTCGTCTATTACTTTCTATCTTCCGTTGGTATAGCTTTCGCGAAGACAGGCAAGCTCTCTCCCTTCCTGGGGGTATGGGGAGCCAATCTCCTCTTTGCTGCAGCAGGTGCTCTTCTGCTCTACCAGATGTCGCGTGGAGGCATTGCTCTTAGCCTTATATCTTCTCTCGGCGTATCACTGAACAAGTTAACGACTCGCCTCTTTCGTGGACGTGGCACCTCTACCAGTTCCTTCAACATTGCAACGGCCCTGCGCCGGTTTCGCAGCATCTTTCGGCTACAATTCCCTCTTCTGCTCGACGACTATGTTATGCGCGAGTACGCCACCAACTTCGCCCTGGTGCTGTTCTCTTTCTCGACACTCTTCATCATCTTTACTTTCTTCGAGTTGATTGGCGACATCATCCGCAACCGCACACCGCTTGTCACCGTTGGCGACTATCTGATCAACCTCATCCCGTACATCATCTATAGCGTTACACCCCTTTGCTGTCTCGTTGCCGTACTCGTTACCTTCGGCGCTCTCAGCCGCTCGTCGGAGCTAACCGCAATGAAGGCAACGGGCATCAGTCTCTACCGCATTGTCACGCCGGTCCTCATAACCACATTGCTGATTGCTGGCGGGCTCTTCGCCTTCGACGAGCTCTATCTCCCGGCCGCCAATCGTCGCCAGGAGGCCCTTCGCTCCGTCATCAAGAACAAGCCCGCGCAGACCTTCCTTCGTCCAGATCGTAAGTGGATGTCCGGTCAGTCCGGCCCATCAGGCAGTCCCGCGCGCATCTTTTACTATCAGTTCTTTGATGCCAATAAAAATGTCTTCGCCAATCTGACTGTCTTCGAGTTCGATCCCGCCACCTTCGCATTACAGCGCCGCATCTTCGCCTCATCCGCGCACTGGAATGATCGCGTTAACCAATGGGTCTTCGAAAATGGCTGGCAACGCACCTTCCAGGGTGAGACCATCGCGTCCTACCAGCCATTCACACTCACAGCTTTTCCTGAGATTCACGAGCAGCCGTCCTACTTCGTCAAAGAAGACCGCCCCTCACAGGAAATGAGTTACAGCGAGCTGTCACACTACATCGCCGACCTCAAGCAATCCGGCTTCGACACCAAGCGTCTCGGCGTACAGCTTAACCGCAAGCTTGCCTACCCACTTATCACACTCGTCATGGCCATACTTGCGATTCCATTTGCGCTCTCAATGGGCAAACGAGGCTCTTTGGCCGGCATCGCTACCGCCATCGGGCTGGCCATCGCCTACTGGGTTGTCGACGGACTCTTCCAGGCTATGGGCAATGTCAATACGCTGCCTGCCGTCCTCGCGGCCTGGACTCCCGATCTCCTCTTCGGCATTGCCGGTACCTACCTGTTGCTGCGATCTCCTACGTAAAAACGGCAAAACTGGCATAGGTGGCCTACACTAAATGCCAAGATGACACATCGACTTTCTCTCGCCCTTGTGCTGATCGCCGCAACTGCTGCCGCACAGACCACAACGACAACCCCACAACGAAAGACCACTACTGCCCGCCGCTCTACCGCAGCAAAACCGGCTGCTAACGCGCCTGCGGCAAACCCAGCCGACAATCCTCCTAACATACCTAAGGTTGAAGGCACCCCCAAAAATCTCTATGCTCTGCGCTACATCGACATTGAAGTAGGCACTGGTCCCCTCGCGGAGACGCGCAAGTTCTATACGGTCCATTACACCGGCTGGCTTACCGATGGAACGAAGTTCGACTCCTCTCATGATCATCCTGGTGGCGAACCTATTGTCTTCCCCTACGGTGGACGCAGAGTAATCCCTGGCTGGGACACCGGCTTCGAAGGCATGCACATCGGCGGCAAGCGTCGTCTCTATATTCCCTACCAGCTTGCCTACGGCGAAAGCGGCAGACCTCCCGTCATTCCCGCCAAGGCCGACCTGATCTTTGATGTCGAGCTGGTCGCTCAGTCCGACACACCGCCTGAGCCAAAGGCAGCCCCGGCTCAGGAGACCAAGCCTACGGAGCCTGCGAAGCCCGCCGAGCCGAGCCAACCCGCGACCGCTCCAAAGCCACAGACGCCGCCTGCCCCGCAGTCGAACTAATAGATGATGAAGCCGGACGGGGCGCGGGCGCTCGCCTCAGAACCTTTCCCTCGTCCGGCGTATCTAATCTTCCAGCGGATTAAACTATTGTCATGATGGATCGGCTGAAGCCCCTCAATCCTTATCTCAAGCGTTATTGGAAATCCCTTGCCTGGGGTGGCATCGCCGTCATCTTCTACAACACACTCAAAGTGCTCGTTCCTATCGTCATCGGCCATGCCATCGATGATTTGCAACATGGGATTACGCAGCAAAAGATTCTCTTCCATGCACTCCGCCTCCTGCTCGTAGCATCACTCTCCGCCGTCTTCCTCTACACCACGCGCCAGGTCATTATCGGCGCATCGCGCGAGATTGAGTTCGACCTCCGCAACGATCTCTTCGCCAACCTCGAACGCCAATCGCCTGAGTTCTACCATACGCATCGCACGGGCGACATCATGGCCCGCACTACGAATGACCTGAATGCCGTACGCCAGCTTCTGGGTCCCGCAATTATGTACAGCGCCAATACGCTCGTCTTCACCTGCGCTGCGCTGCCCTTCATGTACCGCATCAGCCCCAAGCTCACCTTCTTCGCCTTCGTGCCGCTGCCCGCCGCATCCGTTCTCGTTCAGTACTTCGGCAATCGCATTCATCGGCGGTTCGAGCGCATTCAGGCAATGTTCTCTGACATCTCCGCCAAGGCGCAGGAGAATTTCTCCGGCGCTCGCCTGATCCGCGCCTTCGCGCAGGAAGAAGCCGAGGTTGCCTCATTTGAAGAAGCCAACCACGAATACATCCGCCGATCGCTCCATCTTGTCCGCCTGATGGCCATGCTCTGGCCAACGCTCGAATTCGTGCTCGGCCTTTCGCTGATGATTACGCTTCTGGTCGGTGGACATCAGGTTGTGCGACACCAGATAACACTCGGCCAATTTGCCAGCTTCAACGTCTACATGGTTCAGCTCATCTGGCCCATCATCGCTATCGGCTGGGTCGTCAACCTCTTTCAGCGCGGCACTGCATCCGTCGTGCGCATTGATGAATTACTAAGGCAACAACCCTCCATCGCCGACGATCCCACTCTTCTTGCTTGCCAACCGCAGCGCGGTACGGACTACGTCGAACCCATTGCAAACTCGAAGCATCTTGAACGGTGTTCCATCCAGGGCAGCATCGAACTTCGTAATCTCACCTTCGCCTATCCTGGCGGCCCTACCGTTCTCGACGGCATCCATTTGAGTATTCCTGCGGGATCATCACTCGCAATCGTCGGCCCAACAGGCTCCGGCAAATCGACACTGGTTTCGCTGATCCCTCGTCTTCAGGATGCTGCGCCCGGCATGGTGCTCATCGACGGAGAACCGATCCGCTCCTTCCCACTCGCCGACCTGCGCGCAAATATCGGCTACGTGCCGCAAGAGACCTTTCTCTTCTCCGACACCATCCGCCAGAACATCAGCTTTGGCACACCTCAAGCTACAGACGAGCAGATCCAAACCGCCGCAGGTATCGCCCACATTCGCACTGAAATTTTAGAATTCCCACGCGGCTTCGACACGATGGTCGGCGAGCGGGGTGTCACTCTGTCCGGCGGCCAAAAGCAACGTACAGCTATTGCGCGTGCCGTCATCCGCAATCCCCGTATCCTCATTCTCGATGATGCACTCGCCTCGGTCGACACCTATACTGAAGAGCAGATTCTCTCTGGGCTCGCGAAGGTCATGCAAAAGCGAACAACAATCTTCATTTCGCATCGCATCTCAACCGCTCGCAACGCAGACCAGATCGCTGTCCTTGTACACGGACGCATCGCCGAGCTGGGAACTCACGACGAGCTCATCGCACGGAATGGCTACTACACCAGCCTCTACGAAAAACAACGTCTCGAAGAAGAGCTTTCCGTAGCAATTTAATTATGCAGACCAGCCTGCAGACGCAGGTTCTCCCACGGCTTCCACGACAGCCGGAGCAAGAAATCGCTCCTCCTGCGTTCTCAACTCACGGGGAAGAACACGGCCAGCCTCAGGATCGCGTGCAGCGATAATCCATGCCTCGCGCACACTCCGCACGCACTGGATCACCTCTTCCATCTTGTCGTGCGAATCCTCGTGCGAAGCTTCCAGCGTCATCGTGAAAATCGCAGCATAGAAGTCACTTAGCGATGCCGCCGTCTCTCCGCCAAGATCAAGGCGCAGGCGTGCCTGCAGATACATCACGATATCCAACGCCTTCTTCACTGAAATCCGCCGACCACGTATGTCGCCTTCGTCGATACATGCAAGCGCCTGGTAGAGAAACCGCACAAGCCCGTTATACAAGGCCACCACAAGCTCTACTCCTGTAGCTCCAGCCAGCGATTGCTCCTGATAGTTCGTCATCATGTCGTTATCCGTTCTGCTGGTTGTAGCCCGTCACCGCGCTGTAGAGTTGATTGACAGCATTGATCTGGTTCGGCAGATCCTGAAGTATCTGATTCGCTGTATTCAATTGGTCCGTAAGACGCGCCTTGTCGGCAGCAATTCGCGTCTCTTGGTCGCTGATGTTCTTGTTCAGGGATGTCTCCTGCGCCGCATTCTGCTGCAGGGCAAGATAAATAGCGCCAGACGTCAATGTGCTGCTCAACCCATTCAGAGACTTGTTTAGCGTCTGCCCAAAGCTGTTGACGTTCTGGAAGTACCCCATCACATCGGAGAAATTCGTATTCAACACAGACTGCAACTGCCCGCTATCGAGCGTAAGCATTCCATTCTGACCAATCGAAAGCCCCAGCTGCCCAATGCTGGTAATCGCGCCGCTGGCGGAGCCGCCAAGCAGTCCCGAGGACAACTGGCTCTGGATCAGAGCCAACGTAGGATCGCCATACAACGGCTGCGCGCTGCCATTGGCATCCTTTCCTTCCTGCGTCTTGATATCCGTCACCACAGCGTTGTATGCCGTAACAAACGCACTCATCGCCTGCGTGATCGTGCTATTGTCGTTGGCAATCTGAACCTGCACCGGCTGCGATGAGCCTGTTGCCGCAAGTATCTGAAAGGTCACACCCGGGATAACATCCGAGACCGTATTCGAAGCCGTCGTTATATCTAATCCATCAATATTGAGGCTCGCATCCTGCCCCTGCTGTCCTTGCTGAAATGATACAGATGTTCCCGTCGTTGCATCCGTCAGCGATCCGCTGAGTGTGATCTGCCCCGCAGCTCCGCTCGTCGCACTCACCAGCGAAAGACGCGATCCTGTCGTGTCCTTGATCACACTTGCGCGCACACCAATTGAAGCCCCATTGATGGCTGCCGCCAGCGAGGACAATGTATTGCTGGTGCTGCCTACCGTAATCGTTTGTGCAGTACCGCTGCCAATCTGGATCGTGAGCGACCCGCTAAGTGTATCGCCGACATTTGCAATCACTCCCGAGTACATCGAAGAAGTCTGAGCCAGAGAGTTCACGGTGATGGAGTGGCTGCCCGCCACGGCAGTCGACGTTGCCGAGCTCAGTGCAATCACATTCGTATCGGAACTGGCCCCCTGTTTGGCAGCAAAAACTCCGCTGAATCCAGTCAGCGCCTGCAGCGAAGAAGATAGTGTGGCAAGATCGGTGCCGATTGAACTAAACGCTGTGTCCTGCGCTTTCAGAGTCGTCAGCTGGTTTTTCCACGGTGTCTCCACCGCTTGCTCTGCTGCAATAATCTGCGAAACGGTAGCTGCCACATCGATGCCGGTCCCGCTGTTGATCGCCCCAAAGTTTAGCCCAACCGTGCCCATCTACATCTCCTTACTTTCCGACCACTATCAAGCAACTTCATCGCCAAAGCAGCGGCTTCTGCATAAGAGTTCTCTCATCCAGATCAGCTTTAGGCGCAGGAAAGAACGCGGTTGCGAGCAGGTCTCCCACCCGCAACCGCTGTACTACAGCAACAACTACTGCAGCAGCTTCAGCACATCCTGCTGCACAGCATTTGCCTGGGAGAGAGCAGCAATGCCCGTCTGGCTCAGTACCTTGTACTTCGCCATATCGCTGGTCGCCTGGCCAAAGTTCGTAGCGCGGATATTGTTCTCTGCCGAGGACAGGTTGACCGACTGTGAGCTCGCCACGTTCGAAGCCGCATTGAGCTGGTTGATGTTGGCACCGATCGTACCGCGCTGATAGGCGACATTCTGTACTGCCGAGGTGAGCGTGGTAAGGATGTTGGTGGCGGTCGTCGCATCCAGTGTGGCGTTGGTCGTCAGGTCAGCCCCTGCACCAGCCGAGGTCGTACCAACGCTCGCCTTGGTCAGCACGCCGATGGTCTCGTTGAAGGTGCTTGATCCCGACGAAGTACCGTCGCTGACGAAGATCTTGACCGGAGTCGCCGAAAAAACGTTCTGGCCGTTGTAGTTCGTCGTGGTACCGATGTTGGCGATCTCGGTCAGGATGTTCTGGTACTCCTGGTCGGCCGAGCTGACCTGATTGGTGTTCAGCGTGCCGTTGGCAGCCTCGGTCGCCAGCGTAATCGCGCGGTTGAGCAGGTTGGTCACCTGCGCCAGAGCGCCATCTGCAGTCTGCAGCAGACCGACGCCCGCGCTGGCATTCTGTGACGACTGCGTAAGAGCCGCAACGTTCGCATGCAGTCCGTCGGCCAGCGCAAGGCCTGCCGCGTCGTCCGCACCGCTGTTAATGCGCGAACCGGAAGAGAGCTGCGTGAGTGTGTTCTGCAGGCTCGCCTGGGTCTGGTTCAGGTTAGTCTGCGCGTAGATTGCCGAAATGTTATTCAATACACCCAAGGACATTGGGGAACGCTCCTCTATCACTCGAAATTGAGTTACCGCACTGCCTGTCCCTGGCGATCCGGCTCTTGGGTCTCCCCTCCATCCGTCTGACCTTGCGAAAGGCTTTGCGTTCTCCCAACTCATCGGCCCTTGGCGTCGTGACTTGAGTCGCCTGTCACTTCATTCATTACCTTCGATTACTCCGCCTCTCTCCCTATTACTGCGCCGCAATACGCCGATGAGAGCCATGAGGAATATCTTCATGATCGAACTGACGCGCCTGAACGGCAGCCGACTCAGCATCAACTGCGATCTCATCAAATACGCCGAATCTGCTCCGGACACTGTATTAACACTTGTCACCGGAGAAAAACTGGTCGTCCTCGAACCGCGCAGCGAAGTCATGCGCCGCGCACTGGACTATCGCGCCTCTGTCCTGCGCGCCGCGTGGCCCGAGGCTGCATCCGCTCTCGGCGCATGCAGTGCGAGAGAGACGCAGGAACGCAGCACACAGACTTCTAATACCTAGCTTCATCGCAGAGGGACGTTTTATGGATATCGCCAGCATCGGTGGCATCATCGTCGCCATCCTCGGCATTCTTGCCGGCATGATGATCGAAGGCGGCAGCATCTCGCAGATCACGCAGCCAACCGCCGCGCTCATCGTCATCGGTGGGACAATGGGCGCCGTTATGCTTCAATTTCCGCTCAAGATATTTCTCGCCGCCTTACAGCGCATGGCTCGCATCTTCTTCTCAGGAAGCTCCAATGGCGAAACTGTGCTCAAACAACTCGTGCAGTTCGCCAATAAGGCACGCAAGAGCGGCATCGTCTCTCTCGATCAGGATCTCCCTACTGTCAGTGATCCCTTCCTCAAACAGGCCCTCATGCTTGCCATCGACGGAACCGAGCCGAGCGAAGTCCGCAAGATTATGCAAATGGAGCTCGACAATAAAACCGAGATGGAAGAAAAAATCCCGCAGGTCTTTGAAGCCGCAGGCGGCTACTCACCTACGGTAGGCATTATCGGGGCGGTCCTCGGTCTCATCCAGGTCATGCAGCACCTCGATAACATCACAGAAGTCGGACGTGGTATCGCCGTCGCCTTCGTTGCCACCATCTATGGAGTCGCGCTCGCTAACCTCATCTTTCTTCCCGTCGCCGGCAAGCTCAAGATTCGTCATCGCGAAGAACAGATGATCAAGGAGATGATGCTCGAAGGCGTCGTCTCCATCCTGGAAGGCATGAATCCGCGCATGATGGAGACCAAGCTCCGCACCTTCCTGCTTGACGACAAACAAACCGAAAGCACGGCGGAGGCGGCAGCGTGAGCCGAAAGAAAAAACATGAGCATGTCAACCACGAGCGCTGGCTAGTCTCCTACGCCGACTTCATCACACTGCTCTTCGCCTTCTTCGTCGTTCTATTTGCCTCCAGCCAGTCCGACAAAAAGAAGCAGAGCCAGGTCGCTGCTGCCATGCAATCTGCCTTCACCCCGCTCGGCATCTTCGAATCGCACTCCAAGACTCCACCCATCGCAGATAACAGCTTCGCGCCCAGCCAGACAAAACCTGCGGCCATTCCTCTGCCCATGCCTCCCGTAGGTAGCACCCATCTCGAAGAAACCGAGGCTCGCATCCATCGCCTGCTCCGCACGCAATCTGCCAGCGGAGGCATTCCTCCTGGCAGCGTCACCACACACATGACTCCAGAGGGTCTCGTCATCTCTCTCAACGAAATCGGCTTCTTCGCCTCCGGATCAGCCGAAGTGCGTGTCGCTTCCATGGCTATGCTCACGGCGCTCGCCACAACGTTGCCCAATGCTCCCGTGCGCGTCGAAGGACACACCGATAATGTCCCCATCCACAATGATCAGTACCCCACCAACTGGGAACTCTCCACTGCACGCGCCACTGCCATCGCACGGCTTCTGCTCGAACGCAGCAATATTCAGCCCACCAATCTCGCCGCGGCAGGCTATGCCGAGTACCACCCTGTAGCCTCCAATGCCACCGAAGAAGGTCGCAGCCAGAATCGCCGAGTCGACATCATCCTTTTGCGAGACCGAGCACCTTCACGATAACTCGTTTCGAGCGCTGCCCATCGAACTCCGCATAGAACACCCTCTGCCACGTCCCCAGATCCAGACTCCCCTTCGTCACCGGCAACG
The DNA here is from genome assembly GCF_025264665.1 of Edaphobacter flagellatus. Taxonomy (NCBI): domain Bacteria; kingdom Pseudomonadati; phylum Acidobacteriota; class Terriglobia; order Terriglobales; family Acidobacteriaceae; genus Edaphobacter; species Edaphobacter flagellatus. Next base: position 3,932,026 of record NZ_CP073697.1, on the reverse strand, counting down.
TCGTCTCATGGTGCAGCAGCAACGCTTTCAGGTGTGCATCCGCATTGTCCTCGCCCGTCCTGTGATGCTTGTATCCCGGCCAGCGCGGAGCCAGCTTCTCCAGCCACACGCCGATATCTTCAATCAGCCCGTCCTCGTGATCGTTCACATAGATCCCGGCTGTAATATGCATCGGCGACACAAAGCACAGTCCGTCGTCGATGCCGCTGCGCCGCACAATCTCTTCGATCTCGTCGGTAATATGAACCATCTCATAACGTTCCCTCGTTCTGAACGTCAGATACTCTGTGTGCGCCTTCATCTCGGACATCGTCTTTGCATCATCCTCGTTTTGTGGATTCATTCGATCTGAATCTATGTATAACCCGTTGGAGAGCGAGACACATCACGCGAGGCTATGAAGGTTTACACTAACTAAGTCGATGCCGCGGATATTCTCCAGCCTCGTTGCCGTGTTCTGCCTGCTGATCCTCTTTGTCAGCTCGGCAGCATGCCTTGTAGCGACTCCGCCCGACACCTCCACAAATGCCGCGATGCCCATGCAGATCAGCGCTCCGGGACATGAGTGCTGCCCTCCCGGCCACGACCAACCGCAGATGTCGGCCTCCTGCTGCACTGTGCATCATCAGCCAGCAGCAACCGACTGCGTCACAATCGCAGACCATCAGGCCACCGCATCGGCAGCACAATCCGCGCTGCCCGTGCTCATCCAGGTAGCCGCTGCGAACGCCACTGTCGATACATCAGCACCGCTACTCCCTCCACGAACCTTACAAGTCCTTCGAATCTGAGAATCTCTCCGCCTGAAGACTGCTCCAGCTAGCGGCTCGCTTTTGCGTGCTCGCAAAGATGGAGCCGACCTTCCTCTTCACCCTCAGGAGAATCTCCCGTGCTATCCCGTACCACTTCCGCACTGCGGTGGACTGGCCTTCTGCTTCTGTCCGCCGCCATCACCGCCCAGACATCTTCCTCTCAAGAGAACAAACCGCCCGCCGAGCATCACGACCATGACATGCACGACATGTCCACGATGAGCATGGACATGCCCGGCATGCAGGGCATGATGCAGATGCGCCAGGCTACCAATCTCATCGAATCGCAGCTCAACCATCTCTCCTCCGGCACCACCTCCGAGCCCGCATCCACACCGATGTACATGCTGATGGGACACCACGGCGCCTGGATGTGGATGCTGCACGGCGAGGCCTTCGTCACCGACATCCAACAACAAGCCGCGCAAACACCAGAAGGCCGCCGCGGAGGAGACAAGCTCTTCTCCACCAATTGGGTCATGCCCATGGCCATGCGCCGCCTCGGCCCCGGCCAGCTCACGCTTCGCACCATGTTTTCGCTCGAACCGGCAACCATCACCGCGCGCCAGTACCCGCTCCTCTTCCAGCAGGGCGAAACCGCATTCGGCAAACCCATCATCGACGGCCAGCATCCGCACAACTTCTTCATGGAGGTCGCCGCTCTCTACGACATCAAGCTCAGCGAGCGCACCCTGCTCAGCTTCTACGTTGCACCCATCGGCGACCCCGCCATCGGCCCCTCCGCCTACCCGCACCGCATGTCGGCGTCTGAAAACCCACTCGCCGCTCTCGGCCACCATCAGGAGGACTCCACCCACATCGCCTACAACGTCATCACCACAGGCCTCACCTGGCGCTGGGCACGCATCGAAGGCTCCGGCTTCCACGGCGGCGAGCCCGGCGAAGACCGCTGGCAGTTCCAACCCTCCGAAAACGGCCTCGCCATCGACAGCTACTCCACCCGCATCACCATCGCCCCCAACGCCAACTGGAGCGGCCAATACTCCATCGCCCACATCGCCAACCCCGAGCCCGGCGCACACGAAACCCAGCAACGCCAGACCGCATCCATCATGTACAACCGCCCCTTCGGCCCACGCGACGCCAACGAACTCTCTACCGGCAACTGGTCCAACACCCTCGTCTGGGGACGCACCAGCTCGCACGGTAAGCTAAACAGCTACCTCGCCGAATCACTGCTCAAGTTCGCCAACAAAAACTACGTCTGGACACGTATCGAAAACGCCGCCCGCACCAACCAACTCCTTCTCACGCCCGGCAAACCCGTTCCTCCAGATTTTGAAGAAGAACCCATCGGCCACGTCGCCGCCTTCAGCTTCGGCTACGACCGCGACTTCCGCATAGGCCGCCACATCACCGCCGCCCCCGGCGCGCAGTTCACCACCTACAACACGCCGCAGGCCCTCCAAACCACCTACGGCGACCACCCGTGGGGAGTAGCCGCCTTCCTCCGCTTCCGCATCGCACAGTAGCTTGTTATTCTTTTGCGCGATGGACCTCTCATGGCTAGGCAAATTATTAGTCCCTCTAACCGTTGCCCTCGCATTTGTCGCATTTCGCAAATATTTTCCCGCGAAAGTAAATACAAAGCTTGATCGTTATGATCGCTATGAAGGAAAGAGGCTCCCAACCGGCGCCTTCAGGACGATCGCAATCACAATGGGACTAGTCATTGCCATTGGAGGGTATTTTGCTCTTCGTATCATCAACCACTTATTCGCAAAATTAGATGGACAACCTTTAGCGCAAGCCTTTCCCATCACAGCGATCTGGTACTTCTTACCCGGGTTTGCGGCGCTGGCGGTACCGTGGCCGCTCATGATCTCACTACTACGGCGAAGTGCGTATAGCGACGAAGCCAGATACATTGAAGCAGAAGCTAGCGAAAAGTCCGGATTCGATTGCTTTCGCGTGATGGGCGCTATCAACCTCTTCCTGGTTCTTCCAATTGCTGTCTTTACACTCTTGACTCTTCCAGAACGATTGACCCTGACGAACACGAACATTCTCTGGACGCACTACGCCTCACTCAAACCCGAGGTTTTCAGTTACTCAGACATCATTCGGTTGACCATGGTTGACGGCTACAAGCTTCGTGATGGAAGTTTCAAGGCTCATAAGGATCTCCTTATCGAATTCAAAGATGGTCGCCTGCTGAGCGCGAATGCCGTGGGTGACGGCGGTTCTGAGCCTAGCGTTAAAGTGATCCAAGTAATCTTGGACAAGACAGAACTCGCCCCAGACGAAGTTCGCACAGAAGACGAGATCCACCAATGACCCTCTATGTAGCCACATCCAACCCTGGCAAGCTCCGCGACTTCGCCGTCGCCAACACCGCCCACATCTCCATTGAGCCTCTGCCAAATCTCGCCGCCATCGCTCCGCCGCCCGAGGACGAACCTACGTTCGAAGGCAACGCCATCGCCAAGGCGCGCTACTACTCCAGTCACTCCCCCGGCCTCATCGTCATCGCCGACGACTCCGGCCTCGAGGTCGACGCCCTCCACGGCCGTCCCGGCGTCCGCTCCGCCCGCTTCGCCGACGACCACAACTTCCACCCGGCGACCGATAAACCTCTAAGCACTAACGAACGCAACAACCTCTATCTCATCTCCCTCCTCACCGGAGTCCCACTCACCGAACGCAGCGCCCGCTACCACTGCGTCCTCGCCGCCGCACGCAACGGCCACCTCCTCGCCATCGGCCACGGAGCCGTCGAAGGCGAGATCCTCACCGAACCCCGAGGCACCGGCGGCTTCGGCTACGACCCACTCTTCTACCTTCCCAGCCACCAACGCACCATGGCCCAGATCGACCTAGAAACCAAGCTTTCCCTCAGCCACCGAGGCCGCGCCTTTACAGCCCTCCTCGCCGAGCTTTCCCAACATCTGTAATAAAGAACTGTCATTCCGAGCGAGCGCAGCGAGCCGAGGAACCCAGCATTTCGCTCCGTCCGTCACGACGCTTCGCTCCCGACAACGTATCATCCTGAGCGGAGCGCAGCTAGTTCGAAGGATTTGCGGCTCGCTCCAACCGCCTGCTCCCAGAATTCGCACAAATCTCCCGATAACCGCACGGAAAGCCTTTGATTTCTTGACGCTGATATAACCTCGGCGGAATAATCACCCTGCTGCAGAAATCCATCCGCAGCAGCACTCCCAACGTTTTCAAGGAGTTCCTCCATGGCTACCGCCACCCCGCCAGCCCCCTCCGCCGCACCCATCCGCGGCGTGCAACCGCTCCGCGCGGGCGAGGGCCACTCCTTCTTCTGGCACAAGCTCCATTCTCTGACCGGCATCGTCCCCATCGGCGCTTTCCTCATCGAGCACATCGTCTCCAACTTCGAGATCGTCAATGGCCCCCTCGCTTACGCGAAGCAGGTGCTCTTCCTCAACTCCCTGCCGCTGGTCCGCGTCCTCGAGTGGGGATTGATCTTCATCCCGCTCGCCTTCCACGCCCTCTATGGCCTCTTCATCGCCTTCCGCGGACGCACCAACGTCAACGTCTACCCCTGGGCCGGCAACTGGATGTACATCTCCCAGCGCGTGACCGGCATCATCGCCTTCCTCTATATCATTCAGCACGTCTTGCGGCAGCGCTTCATGGGCGTCTCGCTCCCCGAGCACCCCGGCGCGGCCTTCGCCAAGGTCCAGCACGAGCTCTCCAATCCGTGGATGATCGCCATCTACGTCATCGCCATGATCGCCACGACCTGGCACTTTGCCTACGGCATCTGGCTCTTCGCCGCCAAGTGGGGCATCACCCCCGGCGAAAAGGCCCGCAAGACCTTCGGCTATGTCTGCGCCGTCGTCGGCATCGCGCTCTGCCTCATGGGACTCGTCAGCATCTACGCCGTCGTCACCGCACCACCGGCTCCCGAAGACGTCATGCCAACACAAACCGCCAAAATGACGTTACCGACGCCGATGATTCCATCACATCTTGGAGAGGCGCGCTAAGTGTATCCCGCTCTGAGTTGGCCATTGGCATTACTTGCAGTGGCTTTGTTTATTGCGTATGGCATTGTCTATGACTCTCTCGTCACCCAAGTAAATTCGAAAAGTACGGAGCGCGTTGAACCATTTGAAGAAGTTGAGAATTCCCGAAATTGGATGGGACGGCGCAGATGGCTCGACAAGGTGTTCATCCGCCACAAAGAGTTGTTTCCGAACAGTCATCGCAGATTGTTAGCAAGATTGCTTCTCATATTCGGATTCATTACAGCGGTCTGTTGGAGGTTCGCAGTACCGTCGCAGCACAGGGTAGAGAATCCCGTTGCAGTTCAAGCACAAGGTTTTGATAGGTAGGTAAAGGATGGCAGCAGCAACTCCCAGAATCATCGTCGTAGGCGGCGGCCTCGCTGGCCTCTCCGCCGTCATCAAAATCGCCGAAGCTGGCGGCAAGGTCGACCTCTTCTCCATCGTCCCCGTCAAGCGCTCGCATTCCGTCTGCGCCCAGGGAGGCATCAACGCCGCCAAGAACCTCAAGGGCGAGGGCGACGACGTCTATAAGCACTTCGACGACACCATCTACGGCGGGGACTTCCTCGCCAATCAGACCCCCGTCAAGGCCATGACCGCCATGGGGCCCGCCATCATCGACCTGCTTGACCGCATGGGGGTCCCCTTCAACCGCACCCCCGAAGGCCTGCTGGACTTCCGCCGCTTCGGCGGGACTTTATATCACCGCACAGCCTTCGCTGGAGCCACCACCGGCCAGCAGCTTCTCTATGCGCTCGACGAACAGGTTCGCCGCTACGAGTCCGAAGGCAAGGTCACCAAGTACGAAGGATGGGAGTTCCTCTCCGCCGTGCTCGACAATAACGGCGTCTGCCGCGGCATCTGCGCGATGGACCTCCGCACCATGGAGCTGCGCACCTTCCCTGCCGACGCCATCATCGTCTGCACTGGCGGCAACGGAGCTATCTTCGGCAAGTCCACAAATTCCGTGGTGTGCACCGGCTCCGCACAGTCCGCGCTCTACCAGCAGGGCGCCTACTACGCGAACGGTGAGTTCATCCAGGTTCACCCCACCGCCATCCCCGGCGAAGACAAGCTGCGCCTCATGTCCGAATCAGCCCGCGGCGAGGGCGGCCGCGTCTGGGTCCCCAAGGACAAGAATGACAAGCGCGCCCCGCAGTCCATTCCCGAGTCCGACCGCTGGTACTTTCTCGAAGAGTGGTACCCCAAGTACGGCAACCTCGTCCCGCGCGACGTAGCCACCCGGGCAATATTCAAGGTGGTGTACGAGCACGGCATGGGCATCGACGGCCAGCCGCAGGTCTACCTAGACGTCTCGCACCTTTCTCCTGAGCGCCAGCACAAGCTCGAGGGCATCCTCGAGATCTACGAGAAGTTCGTAGGCGACGACCCCCGCAAAGTCCCCATGAAGATCTTCCCCGGCATGCACTACACCATGGGCGGCCTCTGGGTGGACTTCAACCAGCAGACCAACATCCCCGGCGTCTTCGCCGCGGGCGAGGCCGACTACTCCATCCACGGAGCTAACCGCCTCGGAGCCAACTCCCTCCTCTCTTGCATCTACGGCGGCTTCGTCGCCGGACCGCAGGCCCTGCAATATGCCAAGTCTCTCCCCGCAGCCGAGGGCGACGGTGGCCACGCAGCCGAGCTCCAGCGCCAGAAGGAATACAACAATATCCTTCTCAACAACCCCGGCACCGAGAACCCCTTCAAGATCTGGCGTGAGCTTGGCGACACCATGACCAAGCACGCCACTATCATCCGCTACAACGCCGGGCTCGATGAGGCAGACGCCAAAATCGTCGAGCTACAGCAGCGCTATCGCAACATCAATCTCTCGGACAAGAGCCAGTGGGCCAATACCAGCTTCGCCTTCGCCCGCCAGCTCTACAACATGCTCGAGCTAGCCCGCGTCATCGTCCAGGGCGCACGCCTCCGCGACGAGTCCCGCGGAGCCCACTACAAGCCCGACTTCCCCGACCGCAATGACGAGCAGTTCCTCAAGACCACCAAGGCCAGCTTCGTCGACAGCGCCCCCAAGTTCGAGTTCGAGGACGTCGACATCCAGTACATCAAGCCGCGGCCACGCCGTTACGACGCCACCGCCTGACCCGGAGGGAGCCGTGGGCGTCAGCTCACGGAAAAGGAGAATCACCATGGGGCTTTAGCCCCGGAAGACACAAAAGCGATGCCCTCAGGTACCCTCCAACGCGGCTGGCACCATCTAACCGCTCATGACAGAGACGGCATCGCACTACTTCGTCTTCTTCGTCCTTCCGGTGATCTTCATCGCCATCTGGGCCTATGCCTTCTTCTTCACGCACCGCGTCAAGGAGCGCATGAAGCAGATCGCAGGTCCGGGCAGGTCACTGTCGAGCGAAGAGGCCGGGATCGCCACCGTTCTGCTCGAGCGGGAGCGCCGCTCCGGCAAGACTGGCACCGCGTAACCGGCACGCGCGACACCCACACGCCGCGCCAGTGCGATGTCCCTGCGCCTCATTGTGATCGTGCCATTCCGAGCGGAGCGCGTCAGCGCGGAACCGAGGAACCTCCGCATTTCGTTCGTGCTACCAACCATCCATACGCAGCAAGGCGGGTGCCCACTCGATGAAGCGCGAGAACAACTTCGACATCATCCGACTGCTCCTCGCCACCGTCGTTGTCTTCTTTCACGTCGGCCACGTTAGCGGTGCTCCCCTCTTTGAGCCGCTCCCCCGCTACTTCAGCGGCCACCTTGCCGTCGAAGGCTTCTTCGCCATCTCCGGCTTTCTCATCTTCGCCAGCTGGGAACGCGCCTCTTCGCTTGGCGACTACTGGATCAAACGCGCGGCTCGTATCCTGCCAGGCTATTGGCTCGCCACCGCCCTCTGCCTCGCCATCGCCTTCTACTACCACAGCTATCACGTCGGTCCCTTCCTGCTGGCCAACCTCAGCTTCGCCACCTTCCTGCACAGCTCCATCCCCGGCGTCTTCCCCAACAACCCGATGCCGGTTCTCAACGGAGCTCTCTGGACCATCAAGATCGAGGTGATGTTCTACATCGCCGTCCCCATCATCGTCTGGCTCTGCCGCCGTCTCCATCGCGACGCCGTCCTCTGGACGCTGTTCGCGCTCTCCATCATCTACCGCATCGCCATGGCCAACCATGAGACCCTCGCCGTGCAGCTCCCAGGCCAGCTCTCCTTCTTCATGATCGGTGCGCTCATCCACTATCACCTCCGCTGGTTCGAGGCCAACGGCCGCTGGATCACCCTCACCGCCGCCCTCATGTACGTCGCGCACGCCATCACCGGATGGTTCATCCTGCGCCCCGCCGCCGTCGCCACACTCACTCTCGCGGCCTCGCTGCTGCTGCCCACCGTCAAAGGCCCCACGCGCTGGGGAGACTTCTCCTACGGCACTTACGTCCTGCACTGGCCCATCATCCAGATCGTCGTTGCCGCCGGACTCTACGCCGCACACCCCTGGGCCGCCCTTATCGTTACCCTCGTGGCCGTCGCCCTCGGTGCCGCCCTCTCCTGGTTCTTTGTAGAAAAACCATCTCTTGCATTTGCACACTCACGGCGAATCAAAACCCCTTATCCCGCCGTTACACCAAGCTAAGGAAAAATGACCATGCCCACCACCATCCAAGTCGAGATCAAGCGTCAGGCCAGCCCCGATACTGCAGCCGTCATCGAGAAGTTCGAGATCCCCTATCGCCCCGGCATGAACATCACTTCCGTGCTTGGTGAAATCGCGCTCAATCCCGTCGATATCGCCGGCAAAGCCACCACGCCCGTAACCTACGACTCCAACTGCCTGGAAGAGATCTGCGGAAGCTGCGCGATGTTGATCAATGGCAAAGCCCGCATGGCCTGCTCCGCCCTCGTCGACAAGCTCCAGGCCGAGCGACCCGGCCAGCCCATCACGCTGGCCCCGCTCTCCAAGTTCCCCGTGGTCCGCGACCTCGCCGTTGATCGTTCCGTCCTCTTCGAAAACCTCAAGACAGTCAAGGCCTGGGTGCCCATCGACGGAACCTACGACCTCGGCACCGGTCCCAAGCAGTTCCCGCAGGTGCAGGAACAGCGCTATCCGCTCTCCAACTGCATCTCCTGCTGCTGCTGCATGGAGGTTTGCCCGCAGTTCAACGTCTCTACCAACTTCGTCGGAGCAGCCACCATCGCGCAGGCCAAGCTCTTCAACATGGACCCCTCCGGCGCCGTGCTGAAAGAGGACCGCCTCCGCGCCCTCTCCGGCGAAGGCGGCATTCAGGAGTGCGGCTTCGCCCAGAACTGCGTCGTAGCCTGCCCCAAGGAACTCCCCCTCACCGAGGCCATCAGCGACATGGGCCGGGATGTCTTCATCCAGCAGGTCAAGGACATGTTCACGCGGTAGCGTCTCGTGCCCGGAATCGATACCTCACGCATAACGGACGCGTTAGCATTCTTGCGGAGTAGGCAGCCACCTGTCTTTGGAGCCGATGTTCACGGTTTTCAATTAAACCCACCGCTAGCCAAAGCCGACGTGGTGGCATTTAGAGATGCCCATAAAGTCTCCCTGCCGCATGACTTTAATCAGTTTCTGACTAGAGGCAGGAACGGCCTCGCCACGTCTTCTCATCTAACGTGATGCTCGCCGACGGTATCCCCAGGTCCTGCGGATCCAATACCATCCTACGTAACGCAACGTAATTCGTCTGTGCTTCGGCAAGTGCAACAGCAAGATTCAACAGGAGGAAAGCACTCCAAAACTTTTGGTTAAGCTCCCACAAAATGTCCTTCAAACAGACTGAATATAAGCAACTATTCTCCAGTTGCATTCGTAGTTGGTCGAAGCATTGTGGCTCATCCTCTAAATACTGTCCTCCCCACGAGGGTGGAAAGATATCTCCAATCTTCGATGGAGCACGTACTTGTAGTAGGTGCGGTGTCGTTACCGAATAAATTCAGTTGTCACTTATCTGCGGATTGTAGCTTCTGTACAAACTCGCTCTGGCGCTTCGCATCCTCCGCGCGCCCCAGCATTCGATACGCCTGCCCCAATAATGCGTGGGTCATCGTGTTGCCGGGATCCATCTTCTCCGCGCGTTCCAGATAAAGTGCCGCATTCACTCCATCCTGTACTCTCAAGAGCGCTTTGCCCAGCAGAATATAAGGACCCGTCGTATTCGGCTCTAGCAGAAGAGCCTGCTGCAGGGCACGTTGTGCGCGCGTGTAATCACCTGCACGTATATAAGCATCCCCCAGCCGATCGTAGAGGCTACCTTCTAAAGGATTGCGGGCGCGCTCCTTTTCAAATTCTGCGATCGCTTCGTCCACATGCTCTCCTGCAAGCGCAATCTCTCCGAGCAACTGATGCGCCTGTGGAAGCTGCGGATCAATCTCAAGCGCCTTTGCCCCGAACTCCCTGGCTACTAGAACATGGTTCCTGCGCAGCAGCATGCGGGCGGCCAGCAGATAGGCCGCCGCCGAATTCGGTCCGAAGCCGTACTGCGAAGCAAAGGCATGGCGAGCATCATCGTAACGGTGCGTATCGATATAGCAGAGGGCCAGCGCATAGCTCGGATCGGTCTTCGTCTCTGGAGTCCAGTTGTGAGCGGCCTCAAGCAATGGAATCGCCTCCGCAGACCTCCCCAACCGAAACAGAGTCAACCCACGCATCTGCGTGGCTTCTTCATCGCGCGGGTTTTGCTTCAATGCCTTGTCGAATGCTGTATCCGCTTCGGCAAAATTGCTTTGTGCATACAGCGCCGTGCCTCGTAGCGTATTGATGCCAGCAGCACCTGGCTTCTCTGCTGTCAACGCATCCAGTTGTTTCAGCGCATCTGCGGCTCTGCCTCGGTCAATCAGTTTTCGCGCCTCAGCTAAGCTACGCTGCATCTCCGAGTTCTGCTGTATTGCGGTAGCACCGGGACTATCCGGCGTCTGAGCACCCGCAATCTGCACCCCAGCCATTGTTATCGCGACAGCCAATGCAGCATACACACCGAGCGACTTCATCTCAGTCCCCTGCAACTCTTTTAGAGTCTACTTCCAAATAGTAGAAGGGAAGCCTTGGCTTCCCTTCTCTACAATCGGCAACTCCAAATGCGTCAGAACTGAACACGTAACGAGAATTGCAGCTGCCGCGGATTCGCGGTGCCATCCTTACCCGGTCCGTTACTGATCGCTCCGTCCTGTTCGATGTTTCCGCTCGGCAGTCCAAAGCTAATGTAGTTGAATACATTGAACGCATCCATGCGGAACTGCAAGAACGCATCCTCGTGAATCTGAAAATTTTTAGAGACCGCAAGATCCGTGTTGAAGAAGTGGGGACCAAATACGCTGTTTCTTCCAATGGTTCCGATCTGGTCCAGCCCGGGAGCTGTAAATGGAGTCTGGCTCAATGGTTTTCCTTTGAAATATACGAGACCATTCCCCGAGAAACCCGATATTTGCGGCTGGAATGCGCCAGGATTTCCATTGACCAGGCATGGCGCCGAGCCAGGGGCCGATGCACTACATGCGTTGTAGGAAAGCGAAAAGGGCAAACCACTCGAGTAATTCAATACCGGACTAAGCTGCCATCCATCCACGATATAGTTCAACGCCGAAGGGATATTGCTGAGCAATAGCTTATTTCGTCCGAAGGGAAGTTCATACAGTCCGTAGATGATGACCTGCTGCTGTCGTAGCGAACTATCACGTCCCTTCACTGCTCTCATGTCCCAGCTGGAAAAACTGGTCTGGTAACTGACAGCGCGTTGCCACGCATAGTTTCCATTGACCGAAAGCCCTTTGCTGAATTGCTTCGTCAACGTTACCTGCAGTGCGTTGTAGTGCGAATTGAAGTTGTTGCTGTAATCCGTAATACCATTCGTCCAACCGCACTGGCCTGGCCCGATTAACGGATCGCCCACTTGTGCCTGGTATCCGGCTACAGCACATGCGGGCAATTTCCCCCCATAGTAGCGCTGCAGATAGGTCTGATTCCCGGTGCCGCCGGAAGGAGAGATGCCTGGGACAGGCTGTCCGTTCAAGGCTTTCACTCCATAGTTGGTTGTCGAGCTAACTGATGGATCATAGTGGAGTGGCTGACCGGTGATACTATACTGCGCCGGCAGGAAGATAGCAGACTCATTGGGGTTCGTCGTATTACCGGCAGTGTCGCCGAGCGTATGTGTCCCTTTATTCCCGACATAAGCAACTGTTAAAGACACCGTCGGCGTGAAGGATTGTTGCAGCGAAACATTCCAGGCATCCAAACTTGGGAGACGCAGCGAATTAGGCCGGGCCCTCGAGTTGACCGCGTACCCGGGATTCGGCAATAACCCATTGCCGGGAACAGGGGTCGGTGTTGGAGCAGGAGGTCCCGACGCCAACATAAACGCCTGACTCAAAGCGCCACCGGTCGATACAATCTCCTGGCTTGAAAGAATTGGCAGGTTTTGTGTCGCAGCATGTCCGAAGATCGAGCCAAAGACACCGATATCGAAACTGCGACCGTAGCCACCGCGAATCACAGTTGCCGGCGTCACCTGGTACGCAATACCGATTCTCGGACTGTACGTATTCGTATCTCTTCCCCAGTTCATATTGCTTGCAATATTGCCTACACCTGCAACATTCAGGAAACCTGTATTCATATCGAGCAAGGCACCGTTAGCCTTGGCATTGATCGTCTCAGGGAAGTAAAACTCGTATCGGAGGCCATAGTTGAACGTTAGCTTCGGAGTCACCCTCCACGTATCCTGAACGTAGAAGAAGTCGCGCTTCTGAAATTCTTTCGCGTTTGTAGAAGTGCTCACATAACGCTTGAATCCGGTTACCTTGCCTAAAGCGAACGTTGCAAAACTAAGCCCCCCAGTAGATCCGTTCGACGTCGGTTGAGCACTGAAGTAGAGGATTCCTGTGCGATCATTGTCGCTCGGCACACGTAGATTGCGAGCATAACGCAGGTCAGCTCCAAATTTGATGGAATGATTCCCAATTATCTTCGTCCAGTTGTTGACTAACTGGTATTGATCTTCGCGCTCTTTCAAGGGACAGTTGCAACGATCCACGTTTAGACCAGCGCCATACTGTGGTCCCTGGCTCTGTGGATTCGATGGCTCGGCTTTTCCGGCAAACGAACCTACCTCCTCTAGCTGGAAGCTCGGGGCACCGCCTGTAATTGGATCGGAAGTGTTCATACCGGGTATGCCAAGCTGGTTTGCCAACTGAACGTTTTGGTCATATTTGGACGTGATGATGTTGTATCGAAAATACCCTAGTCGAATATCAGTCACCAGCTTTGCATTCAGCGCAATATCCGTGCCTAGCGCAACGCTGTCATTGGCTCCAGTTGACGTTCCGCCATATCCGCCTAAACCAAATCCGGCACCACCGGCAGCGCCAAACATCGTTTTTCCGGTTAGGGTGTCAGTAAACCGGCTGAATCTTCCAAAGAAATGGATCTTATCGTTCATCTGGTAATCGCCGCGAACATCCCACTGATCGCTGTTCAGGCCTCCGGTTCCCGATCCTGCATAATTGTTCTTCAAGCCGTTAAAATTACCGACCGTGTTGGGCTTGTATGGCTCCAACATTGCGAAGAAATTCTTCGCCTGTTGGGAGACCTGCGACGCAGGAATCACGTTCCCGGGATATGGGGTTCCATTCACCTGATATATGACAGCACCGGGACCACCATTGGCAGTAGTAACCGCATATTCGCTGAAGTCGCAACCAGGAATGCCACTTGGCCCCACCTGCTTGCCCAAGCATGTCTCTACAGCAAGCGATGATGGAACCGTCTGGACGTTGGCCGTTCCCACCTTCTGACGGACGCCCTGATAATCGCCGAAGAAAAATACCTTATCTTTTAAAATCGGTCCGCCAATCGATCCACCAAATTGGTTCTTCAATGCTGCAGGAACAGCGGCCCGTCCTGGCCCTTGCGTGAACGGGTCTTTTGCCAGGTTCGCTGCACTTTGGCGATAGTCAAATGCAGAACCATGGAACTTGTTAGACCCCGACTTCGTCTGCGCTGTTACGACCGACGAAACCGCCTTACCAAACTCTGCATCAAAGTTCTGCGTTGTGATCTTTGACTCCGAGAGAGAGTCCAGATTCGGATTGACCACGATGATGCCGAGGATCGGGTCCTGGTTATCGGTTCCGTCAAGCTCATATGCCGTACCGGCGAAGGCCTGCCCGTCCACCATGATCTGCTTGCTGCCCTGCGGATTCTCACTTGCCGCATGGCTCCACCCAAGCTCCTGCGCTCCCGGCAGCAGCAGTTGCAGCCCCGTAAAGTTACGCCCGGCAATGGGCAGGTCTTGAATCTCCTTCGATTGGAAGACTGTCGACACATCAGCGCGGTCTGTCTTCAACAGAGGTACAGAGTCAGCATTTACTTCGACAGTCGTGTCTGATCCACCGATCGTTAAGCTCACTTGTACTTTGACCGATGTATCCGCGAAGACCTGCACTCCTGTCTGTTGAAAATTTTGGAATCCCTGCGCCGTCACTCGAACGTTATAAACATCGGGTATCAAGTGGTCTACAGTGAACTCGCCACTAGCATTTGAAGTTGCCGTGTTCGTCGTTCCCTTTGCCACATCCGTAACCGTTATCGTTGCGTTCGGAACGACCGCACCCGTGGAATCGGTTACGGTACCGTAAATCGCCCCATACACAGCCTGTGCACGAACAGCGCTCGTCGTGAAGGCAAGGAAAACTACTAGAAAGATGACGGACAACAGCTTGATTCGCGTTTGGACACTCATCGCTAGACACTCCAGAAAAAAGTACTGCGTGTCCTGCCTCATTCCCAAACGGATACATGATTGCGAATTCGTCGAACGTGTAACTCGTTTTCGCAAGTTCCTCTGGTTGAGACAGGACTTTCAAAGCTTTCCTTGAAACTGCCTTGCAACCGAACCGAACCTACATTTACAGCCAGACTGAATAGCTACTCATGAACGGGTGAACGCTACTCGTTATGGTGTAACTCTGTCAAATTCAATTTGTGCAACAAAGGACACCGGTGCTCAGGCTCTTTTGTGAATCTACCTTTCTGAACACCCCTCGCTGCATGATGGTCATACCTCCTCTTTGGAAACTTACACAAAACACATAGGTTGTTTCTGGCTCTGCTAAATAATCCTTACTCTGGTTCGACGAATCAAGACCTTATCGACGCGGCTTCCCCCTGATTCGGATTGCCTTTCTACACATCAACGCAAAAGAGAACCACAGCATAAAATAAGGCACGTTCGAAAGACTAATCTCGCAGTTCGGAGATCTTCGATGAAGCCAGCGGCTCGCTTTCCTGCACTCTTCCTGCTTCTTTTCATTCTTGTCGGTACAGCTTCTCCTCAGCCCACATATGCACACAGTACGGCCGACAAGACGAAGATACTCTCCTACATACGCACCAACTGGGACACGCTTTCACGCTCGATGAATAGCTGCTCTACCGTCGTTGACACCAAAGTACAAACGACTCCTGTTCTCTATCTTCCCTATGGCATGGAGACACCGTCTTCCGTCACTGCCATGCAACTGCATTGCAGAGTTGAAATTCGTCATCTTCCGCGAAAGATCGTACACATGGGTGATGTCACTGCCGCAGACGTCTCCGAAGAAGGTTTGCTCTATTTGCCGAACCCTTATGTCGTCCCCGGTGGGCGCTTCAACGAGATGTATGGATGGGATAGCTACTTCATTATCCTCGGCCTGGTTGCAGACAAACGGATTGCTCTGGCCCAGGGCATCATCGAGAATTTTTTCTTTGAGATTGAAAATTACGGCTCCATCCTCAACGCGAATCGCACCTATCACCTCACCCGCTCGCAACCGCCCTTTCTTACTTCAATGATTCGCGAATTTTACGAGCATCCCAGCGGACACTTCGTCTCAAAGACGTGGCTCGCCCGCGCCTATAACTATGCGAAACGCGACTACAATGTCTGGATTACAGCGCCTCACCTCGCCGGCGATACGGGCCTTGCGCGTTATGACGATGTAGGCGCAGGGCCTGTCCCTGAGATGGCAGACGACAGTACTTACTATCCAGACGTGATTCGTTGGCTCCTCGCACATCCCAGCGTACAGACCGACTACCTTATCGAAGCTCCCGACGAGCCAACACCAATGCAAACTTCCGAACTTGCAAAAACAAGCTGCGACATCACGGCCTCCAAAGTCTGCGCTGCAGCTCACGTTGACGGCCACCGCCTGACCGCGGCTTTCTATCGTGGCGATCGCGCCATGCGCGAGTCAGGCTTTGATACCAGCTTTCGCTTCGGCCCCTTCAGCGGATCAACCGACGGCTATGCTCCTGTTTGCCTCAACAGCCTGCTCTACAAATACGAGCGCGACATGGCGCACTTCGCTACATTGCTCGGCCGGTCCAGCGAGGCTGCCGATTGGAACCGTCGCGCAGCCGCCCGTAAAACCGCAATCAATCAATATCTCTGGAACGCAGACGCAGGAATGTTCTACGACTACGACTTCGTCCATCATCGCAAGTCAATATACAACTACATCAGCGCCTTTTATCCCCTATGGGCAAATCTTGCGACGCCGGACCAGGCCGCCTCTCTTCGCCGGCATCTTTCGCTCCTTGAGCGGCCAGGCGGCATCGCCATGAGCGACACTGACTCCGGCACACAGTGGGACCTCCCCTTCGGTTGGGCCCCCACGACCTGGCTCGCCATCAAAGGCCTCGCACAATACAACTTCACAAGCGATGCCGACCGCATTGCAGCAAAATTTTCGCAGACTATCCTAGATAACTTTCTGCGCGATGGCACTATCCGCGAGAAGTACAATGTTGTCAGCGGCACCGCCAATGTGGAAATCGCAACCGGCTACAAGAGCAACGTCGTCGGCTTCGGCTGGACCAACGGCGTCTATCTCCAGATGAATAATCTGCTCACGCAGCCTACGCAGAGACGCTCAGCAGCCTCATTCAATCGCGAGAAAAACCTGAACGCCCTCGCCTACCAACTCAGAACAAGTACCTGCCGCAGATATCCTTCGCCCGCCGCGAAACTGACTTGTACATGTTCATCATCCACGATCGTGCCGCCTTCTGCCCGCAGCTTCAAAACCGCTCCATTTCGCCGGAGGCGCAGTCTCTCCGACGTACCCGCTATTCCCTCAAGTTCCAATCGCAATGAGCGCCCTTCCTGAATCTCTTTGAGCACCTTCATCTGCGCAGTGCGTGTTCCCGGCAGCGGAAGCCCATGGGAGAACGAAACCTCAACCGGTGGTAGCGGGACCGATACAGTAGATCCATCTGCTGCGTTTTTTGTTCCGCGAACATCCCCCGCCAGACGTACAGGTGCTCCACTTAGCGTCTTGATGCGCACCATCATCTCGCCACGGCTTCGCCGATACTCAATCGAACACACTGAATCCCCTACATGCAGCTGCTCTACCGCTGCGTCATTCCAGTCGGCCGGCAGGTGCGGATCGACATGCACTACATGCTTCAGCGCATCTACATCGATGCCAAACATTCCCCGCAGCGTTGGAATGACGACCATCGCCGACGACCACAACTGATGGCTTGTACTTCTACCAAACGGCACGAAGAAGTCTCCCGATAGCAGCTCCGTCACCGCTCCGAGATCCTGCGCCGTCGTCAGGTCCGCGTTCTGCATGAGGTGCGCATAGCCAGATAGAGGATGCCCCGCTCGATACTCCGCCACAGACATCCATCCTGTAAACAACGGCCACACTGAACCCTGGTGATAGCTGAGCGGGTCATAGAGCGGATCGCTCGCCGCTACATCCCTCAGTCCCCAATCTGTTGAGAAATCAGGCGAGGCCCATCGCATGAAGCTTGTATCCGCATGCGCCAGTGCACCGGCCTTACCATTCCACCACGCAATCGCCGGATACACCGTCGCCGTCCAATCCATGGCATCCGCATTCTTGCTGAAGGCATAAGCCTCGCGTGCGGCATCATAGTACTTCGCCTCAATCGTCTTACCAACCGCGTCAGCACGTTTCGCAGCCTCAGACGCGGCTCCGTTTCCCAGTATTTGCATCAGCTCCGCCATTGCCGAAGAAGCCTGCTGATCGAGCAGCGCCAAATAAATCTCCTGTCGCGGCATCCCCAGCGGCCAGCTCTCCACCCATCCCGTTCCCTGCGAATTGTCGTAGATACCATCGCCGTCTGCATCATGCGTCGTCTCAAACCGCCACGCCTTCTCAATCGCCTCGCGATGTCTCCGCAGAAACTCCACATCTCCGCTCGATCGCACATAATCCAGCATTGCGGTCAGAAACAGCGGAGTTGCATCGGCTGCAGCATACATGTACGGCAGACTTTTCCAATCTGTAAATGCTGCCGTCTGCGAATACTCGTGCATGATCTTGCCATCCTCGCGCTGGCGCGCCATCAGGAACTCCAACTCCTGGCGTGCCAATTCGAAATCGCCAAATCTGTTAACTGCATATAGCGTGTACAGCGCATCACGCCCGAAAAACCACCCAAACCCCGGGCGCGCCGAATTACCTGAGGCATAATATCCTGCCACGAGTCCAATCTCTCCCGACGGCTGCGCCTTCGCCCGCAGTTGCTCAATTGAGATCGTCGCCCACGAAAATGCATGATTGAACGTAGCATCCGGTGTACGAATCGAAGTTGCCGTTTTCTCCGCCCGCTCATACGCATCTGCATGGACTGCATAAAGTTTTGCAATTGATCCATGCAACCTCTCAATCTTCGCTTCAAGAATGGCATTCGAGGCAGTCACAGCACTCCTTCCCACTGCCATCAGCAAGGGAAAGTAGCGCCGGCCATCGCGCTTCGGCTCATAATGCAGCTTTAGTTCCAGGGGATAGAACTGTGGTCTCTCTTGATATGGAGTCATCACTCCTGGTTCGGCCCCCGGCATTGCCACCGCTCCGGCTAGATTCGGATAATCCGTATGCAGTACATAGAAGCCACTCGCCCCGCGCGATACCCACTCTGCCGAAGGCGTGCCCAGTCCCAACTGAGGCCACATCGGACGCATCTCCGGTGTAAATCGCAGGGTCAGCTTAACAGGCCGCACTGCATCGATCTCAAACAACACCACCGCCCCGGTACCGTCTTCTGCCGTGTCAGGCGCAAACATAATCTGTCGCACCGTCAGCGCAATGTGCGAATACGTAATCGTCGTGTGGTCGGGCGAAACCTCAATCGCTGCTGCCTGTCCATTCAGATCAATAGGCACAGGATACCCGTCCACCTCCGCCTCAAGTCGAAGGTTGCTCAGCAGCTTAACAGGCAACAGCCACGCCTCAAAAACACCTTCCTGGCGTCCGACAACTACGCCCCCCGTCCCCGCCACAGTGAACGGTTTGTTGGCTTCAGCGGGCCGCCGTATCGTCAAAGCATCCTGCCGCAACGCAAAATACTCCATCCCATTCGACCCCGTCTGTGCCGCTGCAACTCCGCAAAGCGCCAGGGCTCCCGTCCACATCAGTCGCATCACTTCTCCCTTCAGAGATTCACCAGTCTACTCACAACAGCGCGCCTCGTGCGCATTGAAACTCTACGTTTGCGTTCACCTCCCCAAATGCGCGATAGTCTCTCCATGCACCGCGGTTCAAGACGCACCATACAGCTATGGATCGTGCTGGCCTTTCTTTTGCCGTCCGCGCAACCACAGAACAAAACATCAGCCAGCGTCGCAAAAATGGCGGACATTGCTTTCCACGCCGGCACTGAGGCTTACCAGCGCAACGATCTCCGCACTGCCCATACGCAGTTCGCACGTGTCGTCCACCTCGCACCTAACATTGCAGCAGGCCACTCTGCTTTCGGTACTGTTCTCCTCGCTGAAAACGACGTCAAATCCGCTGCAACTGAGCTCGAAATCGCACACAGGCTCGATCCCAACGATGCGAACACCGCACTTAATCTTGCTCTTGCCTATACGCAACTCGGTAACTATAAGCAGGCAGTTCCCCTATTCGAAACTGCGGATAAAGCCAACCTTACACTCACACCGGAACAGATCATCGCCTACGCCACAGCTCTGCAAGCCAGTTCGCAACCAGCAACTGCGCAGACCCGTCTTCAACAAGCCCTTGCCGCTACCCCGGATAATGCCGCGCTCCACGACGCTCTCGGCGCCTTGCTCGCACAACAACAAAACTACAGCGAAGCCACGTCCCATTTTCAACAAGCGCTCGCACTCACTCCCTCGCTTGCCTCAGCGTACTATCATCTCGGCTCCGCTTATCTCGCGCAACACGATCCCGCTCGTGCCGTCGCCTCGCTTACAAAAGCCTCCGATCTTGCGCCAAAGAATGTCGACTACCTTCTGCAACTCGGTCGTGCGCTCCGCGCAGCCAACCAGGATGAATTATCGCTTTCCACTCTTCGCAGAGCTATCCAACTTCTACCATCATCGATTGACGCCAAATACGAACTGGCTCTCACTCTCCAGGCAACAGGCAATCCGCGAGCAGCTCTCCCACTCTTCGAACAGGTCACCGCGGCTCGCCCGCTAGACGCCCCCACACTCATCAATAATGCGCTCGCACTCGTACAACTCGGCGATGCCAAACGTGCCATTCCGCTTTATCAACGAGCGCTCGCACTCACACCTTCAAGCCCCACACTACGTGAAGACCTCGGCGTAGCCTATCTCCAGCAGGCTGATCTCGATCACGCCATCGAGCAGTTCCGCGACGGTCTTTCTGCAGATCCGGCAAACCCGCAGCTCCACTATGATCTGGGTCTCGCTTACAAGCTCAAGGACGACGCCAATAATGCTATCTCCGAGTTCGAGCAGGCCGCCAAACTCGATCCTGCGCTCCCCGATCCTCCATACACTCTCGGCATTCTCTATATGCAGCTCGCTCATTTCGCAGAGGCGCAAACCGAGCTTGAGCGCGCCACCTCGCTCCGCCCTGACCACGGCGACGCCTGGGCTATGCTCGGCAATGTCTATAAACAAAACGATCAGCCCGAAAAAGCCATCGCCGCACTCCGGCGAGCTATCGAGCTGATGCCCAATCAGCCCAGCCCACACATCACACTCGCCTCCATTTTCATCGGCCAGGGTGACACCGCAGGCGCTGCCGCCGAGCGCAAAATCGCCGCCGATCTCAGCCGCGTCGCCGTCAGCCGTCAGAGAGCCAACTTCTCTCTCGACAGCGGCCGTACGCTGCTCCAGCGCGGGCAGATTACTGAAGCCATCACACAGTTACAGGCTGCCGTAGCCGCCGACCCCAACTATGCCGAAGCTCACGCCGCGCTCGCCGATGCCTACAGCCGGCAGGGTCGAACAGCCGACGCCGCTCTCGAACGTCAACAATCGCAGAAGCTCTCTGCCAAACAACGATCTACTCCCTGAGTACAAGTGTTTAACGCAAAGATTGCCTGACCTCCCACCATTCTCTATACTCACTCCAACCGCGGCATCGCTTACTCTGACTGCTCTCACCGCGAGTTGCAAAAAGGGTGTTTCCATTGAACTGGTCCCGGCGCAACTTCCTCACCTCCCTCTCGCGTACCGCACTTGTACTTTCAATCGAAGATGTCCTCTCTCTGGCTCAAGCGCCTCAAATTGGTTCCCGCTCTACTTACGACGCCAAGCCACGCCCTGCACCCAAAGGATCGCCCTCTCCTGTCTCCGGAACTCCTCTTGGAGTTACCTTCATCGATGTCGCCAGGCAATCAGGCCTCAACGCCAAAACCATCTATGGCAGCGAACATAAAAATCGTTACCTGCTTGAGACCACAGGCTGTGGGGTCGCCTTTTTCGACTACGACCACGACGACTGGCTCGATATCTTCCTAGTCAACGGCTCCCGCATCGAAGGCTTCCCAAAAGGCCAGGAACCCATCTCCCATCTCTTCAAAAACAATCGCGACGGCACCTTCACGGACGTCACCCTGAAGTCAGGCCTGGCCCGCAGCGGCTGGGGGCAGGCCTGTTGTGTCGGCGACTACAACAACGACGGCTGGAACGATCTCTTCGTCAGCTATTACGGCCAAAACGTCCTCTATCGCAACAACGGCGACGGGACTTTCAGCGACGTCACCGCCAAAGCCGGCCTACTCCAACCAAAGACCCGCTGGAACACGGGCTGCGCTTTCCTCGACTACGACCGCGACGGCCATCTCGACCTCTTCGTCGCCAACTACATTGACTTCGACATTAAAACGGCTCCTCTCCCCGAAGCCGCCGGCTGCGCGTACAAAGGCATCCAGGTTGCCTGCGGGCCCCCAGGCCTGCAAGGCGGTAAGAATATCCTCTATCGCAACAACGGCGACGGCACCTTCACCGATGTCAGCGAAAAGTCTGGGATGTGGAACACGATAGGCACCTACGCTCTCTCGGTTGCTGTGGCCGATCTCGATAACGACGGCTGGCCCGATATCTACGTCGCCAATGATTCCACGGCCGCCACCTTCTATCAGAATCAAAAGGACGGAACCTTCAAAGATGTTGCTATCGAATCCGGCATCGCCTACTCTCCTGACGGCAAACCCCAGGCCGGCATGGGCGTCTCCATCGGTGACTTCAACCGCGACGGCATGCTCGACATCGTCAAGACTAACTTTGCCGGTGATACCGATTCTCTTTACCTCAACCTTGGCGACGGCAACTTCGAAGACCACACCTACCTCTCCGGCCTCGGCGTCAACACTCGCTTCCTCGGCTGGGGCGTAGGTTTCTTCGATATGGATAACGACGGTTGGCTCGACCTGCTCATGTCCAATGGCCATGTCTACCCCGAAGTCGATGGAACCCATATCGACGCGCCTTACGCCGAGCACAAATACCTTTACCGTAATCTCCGCAATGGTCAGTTCGAGGAGGTTACCGATCAAGCCGGTCCCGGCATGATCGCAGCAGTTGCCGCGCGCGGTACCGCTTTCGGCGACTACGATAATGACGGCGATATCGACATCGCCGTCAACTGCGTCAACAGTTTGCCTCAACTCATCCGCTGCGATTCAACCACCGGCCGCAACTGGATCAAGATTCGCACTGTAGGCACCAAGTCCAATCGAACCGGCATCGGCGCACGCATCGCTGTCACCATGCGATCCGCGTTAGACGCAAAGCCAATTGTCCAGATTGACGAGGTCCGTAGTGGAGGTAGCTACTTCTCGCAAAGCGATCTCCGCATTCACTTCGGCCTGGACCGCGCCACGAAAGCTGACATCGAAATTCGCTGGCCCTCGGGCGCAATCGATAAACTCCCCGAGCTTGCCGCCAACAACCTGTATGTCATCCAGGAGGGTGGCAAAATTCTCAAAACCACACCGATGGCCTCAGCTACGAAATCCTGATCCCAGAAACCTGTTCCGCTATCAGGGATGCTTTCTGGCGCGATTTCGCAGGGCGCGACCCGACGACGGATAAATCTTCCTGACACGTTGCCCAGGAATTGCTGAGGGTGTTCCAGTTTTTGCAGCTGGTACAAGGCAGCCCCATTATGGGTCGCCAGATCTTGAATTGCTTTTCGCTCATTCTCAGGAACGTATAACCGCGATCCCAGCTGGGGAGCAGTAATGTCCCTTGGACGTCGGCGGAAATTCATTGCTCAGTCCAGACATACGAGCCTGTAGATCTCGCAAATTAGGTTGTGGATGCGACCGCCAAACGCTCCCTAGAGAACAGAGCGTGGCATGAAATGGCAACCACAAGATGTTGTGGAGGGTTTTGTGCCTTTTTGTGTCTTTTGTGCCCTCAACAGAAGAGGTTGACGGTGTAACTCATTGATTTTATGGTGGGCACAGCAGGATTCGAACCTACGACTTCCACCGTGTGAAGGTGGCACTCTACCGCTGAGTTATGCGCCCTTGGGGCATGAGCCACGCATCAGAAATCCTCTGAAGGGGCAGATTCCGCTTAGGTAAGGATACCATTCCCTTCCAGAATTAACCAAAGCCCGAATTCCTCGTGTATTTCGAAGCAACCACTTGGAATTCACCTCCAGATCATTCTCCTCTGCCACTTCAGCGGCGGTACAATCTACCGGAGCCGATGTCGCAAACTCCCCCTCCAGACCGGTCAAATCCCTCACCTCCATCATCTTCCGGGGACGACGCAGAATTTCCTCCAAAAGCGCAACCTCGAGGCAAAGATGGGGTTAGCAAGGATATGGCTACTCTGGCGCTCAACCCGCAATTAGTAGAACAACTTCCAGCGACAGCCCAGCACCACGCCCCTGCCGATTTTGTCCACATGGACGACGCAGCCATCATGCTCGAGCTGCGCTCCGGCAACATGGCAGGGTTCGACTATCTGATTCAGAAATATCGCAAGCCCATCATCCACTTCATGTATCGGATGGTGCACAATCAGGCCGTTGCCGAAGAGCTCGCACAGGAAGTCTTCCTCCGCGTCTACCGTTCTCGGGAAACCTACCGCGCTGAGGCTCGATTCAGCACCTGGCTATACCGCATCGCCACCAATCTTGCGGTCAACCATGCGCGCGATACCAAGCAGGAGCGCTCGGCCTCGACCATCCATCTTGACGAGGTCGATCCCGAGACCGGCACCACGCCCGATGTTGCAGACTCCGCCATTGGCGCCGAAAGCGAGATGCTTCGTCGCGAACGCCTCAATGCCATCCGCCAGCATGTCCTGGCTCTTCCTGAGCGCCAGCGCATGGCCGTGCTTATGCACAAGTACGAGGGCCTGGACTACAAACAGATCGGTGACGTACTCAAGCTCAGTGAGTCCGCCACCAAATCCTTGCTCTTTCGCGCCTACCAGACGTTGCGCGAGAAGCTGAAGACCTTTGTGTAGCAATTTCGTCCCTTCTTGGGGGGACCTTTACGGCGCGTCACACTGATTTCTTCAAGCGCCAGCAGTAAACAGAGTTTGGAAAGGTGCATCATGATCTGCCGCGACTCAAAATCCGCTCTTCCGGATCTTCTCCTCGATCCGACCGCGCCCACCAACAGCGCCGTCCGCGCGCACGTCGACTCCTGCGCTGAGTGTCGCCGGGAACTGGCCACTCTGGAGGCCACCTTCGCCCTGCTCGACGAATGGAAGGCTCCCGAGCCGTCGCCCTACTTTGATCAGAAGCTCGCCGTCCGTCTCCGCGAAGAACAGGCCAATGCGCCCGCCGGTTGGTTGGAGCGCATGCGCGCCCGCCTGTTATTCAACACAGGCCGTCAGTTCCGCCCTGCCTTTGCCGCAGCGCTCGCTGTCGCCCTGCTTGTCGGCGGAGGAACGATCGCCAACCTGTCGCAGCATCCGGCTCACCGTGAGACATCGGCAACCATCACCGATCTTCAGGTATTCGACAAAAATGACCAGGCACTGCAAACAATGGATCAGCTTTTGCAGGACGAGAGTCCGTCCGATGACAATGCAGCGCAGCCTACGACCTAGCTGATAAATAAACTTGCGCTGAAAGGAGCGAACCGCAGTAAGCTCGGAAAGACGGGGATGCTGTCTGATCCCTTCCTCCCCAAGAAAAGAATGACATGGCCTCCAACCATACAATCCGTCATGCCTTTCCAACGGCCCTGGTGGTTTGCGTGTCTGTGTTTTTCTCCACTGCGGTCTTCGCCCAACCCGGTCAAAAAGGCGGTGTTTCCAGAAGCGCGCCTCCGGTCATGCGTATGCAGGGTGGCAATAATCATCCTGCACCAGCGCCCAACAATCGTCCTGCACAGAACGCCAATCATCCTGGCCAGAACCATCTTCCTCAATGGATGGAGAACCATCGCAATCTGACTCCCGAGCAGCAGCAAAAAGCTCTCGAGAAAGAGCCTGGTTTCCATGATCTTCCCAATGAGACGCAGCAGCGTCTGCGCGATCGTCTGACCCAGCTCAACAACATGCCGCCCGAACAACGGCAGCGTCTGCTTGAGCGCAACGAAGCCATGACGCGTCTCACCGCTCCGCAGCGGCAGCAGGTTCGTGGAGCGATGCAGCAGTTCAGCAGCCTTCCACCCGATCGGCGCCGGCTTGTCGGCAAGGCCTTCCGCGACCTTCGCGAGATGCCCGAGCCCCAGCGGCAGGCCATTCTCTCCTCCGACCGCTTCCGCGGCCAGTTCTCCGATCAGGAGCGCGGAACGCTCTCCAGCCTCCTTGCCGTTGAGCCGTATATCCCGGTTCAGAAGTCCGCCGACAACCAGGAAGCCGGCAAATAATCTACGCTCCCAAAGAAGGTATAGCCGCCCGAAGGCGGCTATAAATAGAGCGAGGAAGTTTGGGCAGGGCTATGACTGGAGGGGCACTGCTTGCTTTTTGGCCCAGCGTCGGAGACCTCTCACGAGTCACGCGATTCCGCCGATCAGGAGTGCGGCTTGCAATCACGCTCAACCTACAGACTCGATCAAACCCTCTGAACAGCCCCCTCCTTCATAGTGTCTGTATTCTTATCCGGCCCTTCGTCGCTGCCCATACAACTTTAGGAGAGCAAACGATTTCCTCCGTGCTAGCTCTCTCCTGAATGCACGGCTGCAGCTATCTCCTCTTGACTCCACGAAATTCCAACGCGTACCTTTAAATATATGAACACGCCTTTCACCCTCTGTTGTTGCTGCCGCTTCGCGCTGGCCTGCACACAGGCGTGTTGCGCTTCTCGCTAAAGCGCCTCTGCCGCACCTTTTCTCCTCTCAAAAACGAAAGAATCGAGCTCGTCATGAACCCCTTTTTTGGGAAGCTTCTTGCTGGATCGCTCCTGCTCTCCGCCTCGTCCCTCGTCTTCGCCGCAGGCTCTGTGCCTATCACTGGAACCTGGGAAGGCGCGGCCACCGTCCGCGGACAACAGGTCCCTCTCCGCCTCCATATCTCCGGCTCACTCTCCAACCTGAAGGCGGCCCTGATCAACGGCACCGAACAAGCTCCTGCCTCTGCCGCCACATTCAAGGACGGCAAACTCCTCGTGACCTTCAACTACTTTGCTCGCTCCCTCGAGGCCACCTTCGACGGCAGCCAGCTCTCCGGCACCTTCGGCCTCATCTCGCCCGGAACCCCCGCCCACCCCAATGCGCCGCGAGTCCCCGTCTCACTTCACCCCGCTGCAGCCTCCACCACTCCAGCCTCTGGCCCCGACATCCACGGCGATTGGGAGATCGCCGTCTCCAGCTCCAAGGGCGAATCCGCCTGGCAACTCCGCATCAACCCAACCAAACAGCCCACGGTCGTTCATGCCGTCATCCAGCGCATCGATGGAGATACCGGCTCTCTCTACGGCTCATGGGATGGCCATCAATATCTGATCAGCCACTTCAACGCAGCAGGTCCGGCTCTCTACTCACTCGTCCCACAGCAGGATGGCACTCTGCTCGTCTCCAACCTCCTCGCGCCCGAATCGCAGAAGGCCCAGGCCCGCGACCTCGTCGCCCGCCGTCCCTCCGATGCGCGCAAGCAGAACCTCTCCGCCCCCACCGACTCCACCCAGCAAACTCGCGTCAAGGATCCCTCCGTCCCCTTCGCCTTCAGCTTTCCCGATCTCTCCGGCCATCAGGTCTCCAACACCGATCCTGAATTCACGGGCAAGGTCGTCATCGTCGCCATCGGCGGCTCCTGGTGCCCCAACTGCCACGACGAGGCTCCCTTCCTCGAAAGCCTCTACAAGAAGTTCCACACCCGCGGCCTTGAGATCGTCAACCTCAGCTTCGAAGAAGAAGACCAGCTCCAGAATCCTACTCGTCTCCGGGCCTTCATTCAGCGATACGGCCTCACCTATCCGGTCCTCATCGCCGGAACCCCGGATCAGCTCAACGAGAAAGTTCCTCAAGGAGACCACCTTAATTGCTGGCCAACCTCCTTTATCCTCGGTCGCGACGGCCGGGTGAAAGAGGTCCATGCCGGATTCGCAGGACCGGCTAACCCCGCCGGCCACCAGGCTCTCGAGAACGAGGTCACAGAAACCATCGAAAAACTACTGGCCCTGCCGCCTGCAACCCAAAAAGCCTCCAACTAAAGCGGTTTTGGATGAAGTTGTCATTTCTCCGCTATGCAGGACAGTTCTATGTCCTGCATAGCGGAAAATCCGCGCCTCTTCCCAAAATGTTGTCAAGCCCCAAAACACCGCAAGTCGTTGATGGTAAAAGAAATACAAGTTGCGCATTTACCCCGCCCGACCAACTACAATAGAAGTATCTGGAAATAGCAAAGACTGCCTCAGCATGACCTGAGGCAGTCTTTGTTTTTATGGAGCGCCCGCAGGGTAACCATTCAAATAAGAGCAATCGTTTGAATACTTTGCATAAAATCGGTACGGGGGACTAGCTCTTCAGGAAGTTCTTCATCAGGAAGAGCACATTTGCCGGCCGCTCCGCCAGCCGCCGCATGAAATACGGATACCACTCCGGTCCGAACGGCACATACACGCGAACGCCGAATCCCTGCTTGGCCAGCCGCCGCTGCAGGTCGCGTCGTATCCCGTAGAGCATTTGGAACTCAAACGCGCTCTTCGGCACCCCCTGCGTCCGCACAAAGGCCAGCAATCTTTCGACGATCGC
Organism: Edaphobacter flagellatus; assembly: GCF_025264665.1. Taxonomy (NCBI): domain Bacteria; kingdom Pseudomonadati; phylum Acidobacteriota; class Terriglobia; order Terriglobales; family Acidobacteriaceae; genus Edaphobacter; species Edaphobacter flagellatus. The sequence goes on along the minus strand of NZ_CP073697.1, from coordinate 3,903,807 downwards.
TTCGTCATGCGTCGCCATCCCGCAGAAGACGCCTGAGGTCATCAAACGCTGCGCAAGCTTCACATAGTTCTCATCCACGTCTGATTTCAAAGGAAATGCAATCTCCGGTGGCTCTTTGTAAGCTCCCTTGCAAAGCCGTATGCGGATTCCCTGCTGCAACAATCGATCCGCATCGCCCGCCGTACGAAACAGATAAGCCTGCAGCACCGTTCCCACACGGCCCTGCATTCCCGGCCGGGCATGAAGCCGCTCCGTCATCGCAATCGTCGCTTCGGTATAAGGCGAGCCTTCCATGTCGATGCGCACAAACGAATCCGCCTGCGCAGCATGCTCCACCAGCTCGCCAACAATCTTCTCCGCCAGCGCCGGGTCGAAATCCATGCCCATCTGCGTCAATTTTAGGCTCACATTGGCATTCAGCTTCCGCGCCGCGATCGCATCCAGCATCTCGTGATAAACCGCCGCCGAACGCTGCGCTTCAGCCTCTGTCGTCACGCTCTCGCCCAGCGCGTCCAGCGTCACCGCAATACCTTCTCGATTCACGCGCTCACACGCCGCAAGCGCATCGTCAACGGACATGCCCGCAACAAAGCGGCTCGACATCTTGCGCCCTACAGTGGAGCGCTCGGAAAACGACCTCAATGATCTGTTCTGCGAGAGAGCAATAAAAAATGATCGAAGCAACCCAGATACTCCTGACGGCCCTGATTGAGAAAGGCCATCGGTATTGTCCCACCAGCAGGGCCAAATCGAAAACTGGCAAGCAAAAGGGAGGGCTTTTGCCCTCCCTTGCCGACACTTACGGTCCTCTAAGGCTACTTCGTCGACATTCCAGCTCTCGCCGCAGGTTTCGTGACCTCAACCGGGCGAGTCACCATTTTGCTGGTATCGCGCATCGCCGCAATCGCCTCATCATAGCGGCCAGCGAGAGAGTTCGCGCGAATCTTCGCCATCTCCTCCAGCATCTTCATGCCATCCTTCAGATAGCTGATACGTGACCGCTCGTCATGGCCCCACGTCACCGGAACCTCACGGATGTCGTACTTCAGTTTACGGGCAATAAAAAGAATCTCGGGATCGAAGCCCCAGCGCTCGATCGTCTGCAGGCGGAAGATCACTTGAGCAGCGGGACGGCGGAATGCCTTGAAGCCGCACTGCGTGTCGCGGAACGGAAGCCCCATCACCGTGCGCGTAATCCAGTTGAAGCATCGGCCGAAGAACTGCCGGTAAAGCGGCTGATGTATTGTCTGCTTCGCCCGATCCAGCCAGCGCGAACCAATGGCAACATCAGCGCCGTCATGAATCGCAGCGATTAGCCGCTCGGCTTCTTCCATCGGGGCCGAAAGATCTGCATCGGTGAACATCACAATCTCGCCGGCTGCCTGCAACAAGCCATTGCGAACCGAATAGCCTTTGCCGCGGTTTCCCGGATTCTGGATCAGGTTGAGCCGGGGATACTCAGCCATCCACCGCTCTACAATCGCTGCAGTATTGTCCTTCGACCCATCATCGACGACGAGAACCTCGGCATCCCACCCCTTTTCGGCGATGCACGACATCACGCGCTCAAGAGCATCTTCGATGCGGGCGCTCTCGTTATACGCCGGAATTACAATGCTCAGTTGTGGATGAGCCATGACCTACTGCCAACCTTCCCGGGAACCAACCTTACAGAATGAGAGGAGAGAATGATCGCCGTTTATCATACTGCAACATATTGACGTTCGAACACGGTATTTAGTTCTAAAAATGCTTTTTCTCACAAGGGATTCCACCTGACAGCAGATACAGCAAAGCGGCTTCCCTGCTACACTCCACAACATGCCGGACGAGTTCGATCAGCCTACCCCGCCACCGCCTCCCCCTCCTCAGCAACCGTCATCGCCCTACACCGGAGGCTATGCAGCACCCCGTTCTGCATACGCAACCGGATATTACCCGGCTGCATATCGTCAGGCCCCTCTCCGGCAGAGGTCGCCCTGGTTCTATGTGGCGGTTATCGGCGGATCATTTGCGGCAATCTGTCTCGTGATGAGCCTTGTGGTCTGGTTCACCATGCGTTCTGCTGCTGGCGGTAACGCAGCAGGTCTCGGACTCGGCAGCCAGATCGCTGTCATCGACATTGAAGGCGTCATCCTCTCTCCCGACACCGTCAACGCACAGCTCCGTAAGTTTGGCGACGACTCTTCTATCAAAGCGATCATCCTGCACATCAACTCACCCGGTGGAGGTGCCGCCGCCTCGCAGGAGATCTACCACGAGGTTCTCCGCATCCGGAAAGAGAAGCACAAGAAGATTGTCGCCTCGGTTGAAAGCGTCGGTGCTTCCGGCGCCTACTATATTGCCAGCGCCTGCGACCGTATCTACGCCAACGAGGCCTCCGTCGTCGGCTCCATCGGCGTCATCATGGAGTGGATGAACTATGGTGACCTGCTGAAGTGGGCCAAACTGAAGAACATCACGATCACCGCCGGTGAGCTGAAAGACGCAGGCGACCCCAGCCGCGACCTTACTCCGAAGGAACAGGCTTACTTCCAGTCGCTGGTCGATAACATGTACGGACAGTTCGTTCACGACGTTGCCATGGGGCGCCACACTACCGACGAAAAGATCAAGCCGCTGGCCACGGGCCAGGTATGGACCGGGCAACAGTCCCTGGGGCTCGGGCTGATCGACCGGGTTGGCGGCTTCCGCACAGCCCTGATCGAAACTGCGCGCGATGTTGGCATCTCAGGTGAGCCTTCCATTGTGAAGCCCAATAAAAACAAGCGCGGCCTCCTGACCGTCCTGACCGATGATGGTGAGGATCTGTTTCCAAACCCTGGTCAGTTGCTCAACCGCGCTCCGGGCTTCTATTTTGTCTGGAAGTAGCTTTTTTCTGTTGAAGAAAGCCCGTTCGGGGAGCTTCAGGCGGCAATTTTGTCTCCTTCAAGGAACCTCGCTCCACATTTCTGCATCCTAAAGCAGCAAGATGTTCACTTATTTGCTACTTAGGCGGGTTTCCTTTTCTCCGAATCCTGCATCCCATTTACAATCAACATTGGCTGTAAAGTTATGGCTGTAGAGTTCGAGATCGACGGTATATTGCCCTCCCTCTTGGCATCGAAAGGATTCCATTCATGACCAAAGCAGATCTTGTCGATAAAGTAACGGCTATCGGCGACTTAACCCGACGCGACGGCGAAGTGATCGTCGATACCCTCTTCGAATCCGTCATCGGTGCTTTGAAGGCGGGTGACAAAATCGAAATTCGCGGCTTCGGCAGTTTTCGGACGCGTCAGCGTAACGCTCGCACCGGCCGCAACCCGAAGACAGGCGCCAAGGTCGATGTTCCGGCCAAGCGCGTTCCCTTCTTCAAGCCATCCAAAGAGCTTCGTGATCTGGTCAACCCTAATGGCGCTAAATCTGCGCCCATCGATTCGCACCATCCTCCTGCCATGTAACTCATTTCCCTCCCGGAAGACACCTCCGGGAGGGATTGTCTTTCCAGCCGGCTTAGTGGCCGCCTGATGGCTTACCCTGCGGGTGAAATCTCTGGATAAGCAATACCAGCGGAGCCGTAATAAGGGTGATCCAGGCAATCGCACGGAACACATCCATAAAACCCAATAATCTGGTCTGAGCCCCTAGTTGGTCGTAATACCGTGCATATGCCGCTCGAAGAGCATCGGCATGCGAATATCCATGGCTCATCAGATAGTTAGTCGTGCGCTGGATCGCATCCTGCAACCATGCGCCTGAGCGTGGAAGATTTGCTGACATGACCGACTGATGGAAGCTTTGCCGCCGCTCACTTAGTGTGGTTGCAAAGGCGATCCCAAAGCTACCACCCCAATTGCGAAATAGGTTCGTCAGGCTTGAGGCGCGGTTATTTTCATTCGGCTTGAGTTGTGAGTAGGCGATGACGCTGAGAGGGACGAAAAAGAATGCATACCCCAAACCTTGAAATCCACGTGAAAGCGCGTAGTGAAAGTAATCCGTCTGCAAGGTAAGGCCGCTGTAGTAAAACATCGCAGCCGATACGGTTAGCAGACTGATCCCCAGCAGAACCTTCGGGCGCACCAGCCCGCGCTGTACCAGTTGCGCTCCCACTGGAGCGAGCGCCGTAATGACAAAGGCTCCTGGCCCGAGCACGAGCCCCGCATCGATGGCACGATAGCCATAAAGGGACTGCAGTATCTGAGGAATCATCGTCGTCGTCGCAAACAACCCAAATCCAAACACGAAGTAGAAGATCGATGCGATAGCAAAGTTTGGATAACGCAAAAGACGCAGCTCGAGGATGGGATCTGGCGTCTTCAACTCCCAGTAGATTGCTGCGGAAAAGCAAACCAAGGCGATGGCAAACAACCAGCAGATAAAACTGCTGCCAAACCAGTCATCGATCTGACCGCGATCAAGCATGATTTCCAACGCAGCAGAACCCAGGGCTACCAGCGCAATGCCGACAGTGTCGATCTTCAGCCGTCCACCGATGCGAGCGCTCTTCCGCTCCTCCGTAAAAGCCGGGGGATCGTGCACGAAGCGATTTGTCAGATAGAGCGATAGGAAACCTATCGGGATGTTGATCAGAAACACCCAGCGCCAGTTGTAATTGTCCGTGATCCAACCGCCAAGCACTGGCCCGATCGCAGGTGCAGTCACAATAGCCACTGTATACAGTGCAAACGCCGAGGCTCGCTTCGCCGGCGGAAATGTATCGATAAGAATTGCTTGCTCGACCGGAGCCAGACCGCCGCCACCTATTCCCTGAAGCACGCGGCTGATCAACATGACACCTAACGTAGGTGCGATTCCACAGAAAAGTGATGTCAGCGTGAATAACGCAACACAGGCCATGTAGTAGTTCTTGCGCCCAAAAACTCTGCTCAGCCATGCGCTCATCGGCAGCACGACAGCGTTAGCCACCAGGTACGTCGTCAGAATCCATGTGACTTCATCGAAGCTGCGGCCCAACCCGCCTGCAATATACGGCAAGGACACATTCGCAATAGAGGTATCCAGCAGCTCCATGAAGGTCGCCAGAGTGACCGTCAACGCAACCACCCAGGGGTTGATCTCGCGGCGTACCGCAGCAGCCTTTGGCGAAGCTAGGACCTGAACCGCTCCCATAGCGCAGCCTCTCCTTATCTGGAGCAAACTCGACCAAAAAGACCGATCGGTCTCTATTAGAAGTAAGCGCTGATACTTGCGATTCTAAATTTCGCCTCAGATGTGTTTTGTCCTGTTTGCTTGCGGTCCGCCTATTGAGGAGCACGCACTTGTGTCTCCAGATAGGAGTTCAGGTGCTCCATTGCATCCAGCTTCGCCTGATCGTTTTTCTCAATACGGCTCAATAGCATCCCGCCTTCCAGCCCACCGACGATCAGCCGTGAAACTCTCTCTGTATCCACGTCACTGCGCACCGTTCCAGCGGCGACCCCTTCAACAAGCACCGAACGGATCATTCCCTGCCATTCACGTAACGCCTTCCGTACCCGCTCACGAAGGATCGGATTCCCATTGTCAGAATCGACTCCAGTATTCAGCAGCGGACATCCACCGGGAATGCTCGACTTATGCACAAATGACGCAATGTGATGCTTCAGGCGGTCAACGTGATTGGTAATCTCTGCCATTCCTTTCTGCCGAATCCCTGTCGCGACGGCCCAGGAGTAATCGAACGCCTCAGCGGCAATCTCTTCCTTGCTCTCGAAATGGCGATAGATTCCGCCTTTTTCGAGTCCTGTCGCTGCCATAATGTCACTTAGTACACATCCGGCGTAACCCCTCTGGTTGAACAGAGGGGCAGCCGCAGCAATGATCCGCTGCCGGGTTTCTTCGCCTTTATTTGTAGTCGCGCACATAGAAAGACCGATCAGTCTCAATCATACTCACTGACCCCAATTGCATTCAACATCCTGCCAGCCACTCCGCTCTCGGCACGATGCGAAAAATATTTTCTTCCTCCCAATGCGGCCCGCGCACAGGCTGTACATTCACCGACCACAACGATCTTCTCCGCTGTCAGTCCGGCGGCAATTAACTGTCTGCGGTTTGCCTCCCACAGGTCGACGAACAATTGCCCATCTCCCGCGGGACGCTGGAACAGTTCTGAGGTATAGCCGAACTCTGCCGTAAACCTCTCGTGGACATCTTCTCCCACGGCATAGCAGCAAGCGCCTATTGCGGGTCCTACTGCCGCTTCCAGATCGGCGGACTCGGAGCCATACTCCCGTCGCATGACCGCAACCCCTTGCTCGACAATCCGCGCCACTGTGCCGCGCCAGCCGGCATGGAAGGCCCCTACCGCCCTTCGTACCGGATCAACAACAAGGACGGGGACGCAGTCTGCCGTGCCTGCCGCAACCAGGACTCCAGGCACATTCGTAACAAGTCCATCCCCCTCGAGAACAGCTTTACCTTCGTCGGTCTCCAGGCTGCCGTTGAGAGCCTCCGCGCCAACCACTTTCACGAGGCCGGAGTGGACTTGCCGGATCGTCACCAGCCGCATCGCTGTCATCCCGGTTACGCTCTGGACAAACTTCTTGCGGTTTGCCGCCACATTTGCAGGATCGTCCTCCTTCGTCCAGCCCAGATTCAATGTCTTATCCCCATAAGCATCAGATACGCCACCACTTCGCGTGCTAAATCCGTGACGCAGCCAGCGAAACTTCTCCCAGCCGGGGATTTTGACTATCTCGACTCCACCCATCATTTACTCATTCTAAGATCGATTTGCACGGTAACTTTTTCCTCTTGCGCCCGTCTTTGTGAAAAGATGTCCCATGTCGATGATCGGACGCTAACTCCTTTATCTTTCAACAAAAATTTGCATCTAAACCCTGTGGTCTGTAAGATACCCCGATTGTAGACATGAGAATGAACGTGCCCACTCCAAGCGCAACGTCGCAGCTTCTTCGCACCCGTATCGGTAAGGTTTGTGTTGCCATTATCGGCTCCACCGCGGCTGAGATGATCGAAAAGGCCAATGCCGTCGTCAAGGAAACTCCTTTCCTTGAGTTCCGGCTGGATTATCTCGAAAAGCCCCTGAACGCCCTGCCGAAGCTCAAGCAGTTCTTTGCGGAAAATACCGCCGCCACCGGTATCGCCACCTGTCGTCGCTCGGCGAATGGTGGAAAATTTTCCGGCTCGATCGCTGCTGAGATGGAGATCCTCTCCAAGGCAGCTGGTGCTGGCTTCCACCTTGTCGATCTCGAGCTGGAGTCCGCAGAAGCTCTCAAGAAGGGTGAGCTCCAGAAGCTTCGCGACACCGGTATTGCCCTGATCATCAGCCACCACGACTTCTCCTCGACGAAAGATCTGGACAAGATTTACGAGCGCATCGCGCCCTTCCAACCGGACTTCTTCAAGATTGTGCCCACGGCCAAGATGCTCACTGACAATGTGACGCTGATGCGCTTTATTGAGCGCATGAATGAGAACGCCAATATCATCGGCATCTGCATGGGCGACGCGGGCATCATCTCCCGAGTCCTTGGGCTTCGAGCGGGCTCGGTCTTTACCTTCGCTGCGGCGACACAGGGCGAAGAGACAGGCCCCGGCCAGATCGCTGCTCGTACCTTGATTGAGACCTACCGCATCGATCAGGTGGATGCCGCTACCAAGGTGTATGGTGTGGCTGGTAACCCTATCAAGAGCTCGCTCTCGCCTGTGATGATGAACACAGCTTTTCGACGTGAGACGGTCAATGCAGTCTATCTGGCGCTGCAGGCCACCAAGGTCAGCGATCTGCTCAAGCTGGTGGCGGAGATCCCCATCCAGGGCCTTTCGATCACGATGCCGCACAAGCAGGAGATCATGGCGCATCTGGAGAATACCGATCCGCTCTCGGCCAAGATCGGCGCCTGTAATACGATTCTCCGCGCTCAGGACGGCAAGCTCTACGGCTTCAATACGGATGTTGCGGGCATCGTTGGCCCACTGGAGAAGCGCATCTCGCTTCGCGGGGCCAAAGCCCTTGTGCTTGGGGCAGGCGGTGCCGCGCGCGCAGCTGTCTTCGGTCTCCGCGATCGCGGAGCCGAGGTCTTCATTCTCAACCGCACATCAGAGACAGCACAGAGGCTCGCCAGGCAGTCTGGCTCTAAGACGATCAAGAAGGATGCTGTCGCTAAGACCGCTTTCGATGTCGTCATCAACGCTACGCCTATCGGTATGGCGGGGATCAAAACCACTCCTCTGCTGGATGCCAAAGATCTGGCCAACACGAAGCTTGTCTTCGATCTGGTCTACAACCCTATTGAGACTCCTTTGATCCGCCTTGCTCGACAGCTGAATATCCCTTTCATTACAGGTGTCGAGATGTTCGTTCAGCAGGGTGCGCGCCAGTTCGAAATATGGACCGGCAAGCCAGCTCCGGAGGAAGAGATGCTGCGTGTAGTTATTCACGCTTTGCGACAGCAGGCCGAAGCTGCGGCAGCCGAGGTTCCCGCAACCGTAAAAACCCCGGCCAAAGCATCGAAGGCAAAGAAGGCTTCCTAGCTATTGAATCCTTCCCTGCCGATTGCCGAATGAGTAGCTGAAGCCTACTGAAAGGATCGGGAAGAAGGATGCGTAGCTGAGATTGTGATTATTGCGCACAACGAAAGCTGCGAGATCCTTCTGGAACCCTGCATCCTGCATGACGGGTTGGCATCCAACCGAAGCGGGATACTGCGGATCGCAGGCACTGCCCAAGAAATTCACCTTGAGCGTGGGCTGGCCGACGTAGTAAAAGCCTGCTTCGATGGGGAAGCTGACCCGGCTTCTGGAGCGGGGGATCATATTGCCAAACCCTATGCTGATGCCTGGAGATACCTTGCGGAATCCCACAGAACCTGAGCCATGGAGAGGGTCTGTATAGCTGCTGATGTACTCCTGGCCATTCAGCGATAGAGTGCTTCCTGCTGGAATCAGCGCCGTTGCGCGAACCTGGTTACTGTTTGCAAATACCATCAATGGGCTAACCCGGAATCTCCCTCCGAAAGGGAACCAGTCCAGCGCCGCATGCCCGGATCGCAGTCGAAATGCGGCGTTGATATCCGCGCCCTGCTCCTGAAAGGCGAATGAATAGCTGAAGAAATCGGCTCCCACCTTAAGATTCATCTTTTGGGCCAGAGGAGAGGCGATATCAAAGCCTGCACCATTGACACCTGCATGCCAGCCTACCGCCAGCCCCATGAAAGGCTTTTGCCTCTGAGGTTTTGCTGGAACAGGCACGGGACGTATCATGCCTTCCGCTATTCCGCGGCCAGACATCTCAGGGGTATCCAGTGAGGAGACCGAAGAGCTTGATGCAATAATCGGATTCACCTCGCTTCGCATCTGCGACAGCGCAAGATGAGATGGAAATATCGAGATGGTAATAGCAAGTGTGCCTGCAAGCCAGGATTGAGTTTTCATAAAAGAGATCGCCTACCGCGAACTATCGGCACTCAGCAACGCCGACTTGAGCCAGCGATCTCTAAAGCAAAAAAGAGCCGCCTATTCATGGCGGCTCTGATCAACAAAGGGTAACAGGGAAATCTAGTGGCTCTTGCCCTCTGCGGAAGCAATCTTCTCTTCTGCCTGGCGGGTGATGGCGTTAGCTTCATCGTACTTCTCGCCATCGTCTCCAGCCTCGCTCCACAGCTTCTCGCCTTCGGCGAGCTCCTGCTTCGCCTCAGCCACATCGATCTCGTTGGGGTGCATAGCGGTCTCGGCGAGAATCGTCACCCGTTCCGGCAATACCTCGACAAATCCCCATGCAACGAAGAACTTCTGGTTGCCTGAGCTTCCTCCATGCAGACGCACCTCGCCAGCGCCAAGCTCCGCCAGCAGCGGTGCATGGCCGTAAAGCGCTTCAAGGTAGCCCGACATCGACGGAAGCTCGACAGCTTCAGCGGTCGCATCGAGCAGGACACGATCCGGCGTAACCAGACGCACCGTCAACAGACCCGAATTGGAAGTAGTCTCTGCCATCGTCTTATACGGTCTGCTTCATCTTCTCAGCAGCAGCGAGAACATCCTCAATCCCGCCCTTCAGGTAGAAAGCCTGCTCCGGGATATCGTCGTGCTTGCCCTCGATGATCTCCTTGAAGGAGCGGACCGTGTCCTCAACCTTGACGTACGCGCCGGGGATACCGGTGAAGATTTCGGCTACGTGGAAGGGCTGCGACAGGAAGCGCTGCACCTTGCGGGCGCGGGCGACTGTGATCTTGTCCTCTTCCGAGAGCTCGTCGATACCGAGGATGGCGATGATGTCCTGCAGATCCTTGTAGCGCTGCAGAATCTTCTTCACGCCCTGGGCAACGTCATAGTGCTCCTGACCAACCACACGCGCCGAAAGGATACGCGAGGTGGACGTGAGCGGATCGACAGCCGGGTAGATACCAAGCTCAGACAGCGGACGCGAGAGAAGCATCGTCGCATCGAGGTGAGCGAAGGTTGTCGCGGGAGCCGGGTCGGTAATGTCATCGGCAGGCACGTACACAGCCTGTACCGAGGTGACCGAACCCTTTTTGGTCGAAGTAATGCGCTCCTGCAATTCGCCCATTTCAGTAGCGAGGTTCGGCTGATAACCCACAGCCGAAGGCATACGGCCAAGCAGCGTCGAAACCTCAGAGCCTGCCTGCGTGAAACGGAAGATATTGTCGATGAAGAGCAGCGTGTCTGCGCCTTCTTCGTCGCGGAAGTGCTCAGCGACGGTAAGACCGGTCAGTGCGACGCGGAGACGGGCTCCCGGCGGCTCAGTCATCTGGCCGTAGATCAACGCGGCTTTGGACTTGTTGTAGTCCTTGGGATCGATAACGCCCGACTCCTGGAACTCGTGCCAGAGGTCGTTGCCCTCACGAGTACGCTCGCCGACGCCGGCAAACACCGAGAAACCACCGTGCTTCGACGCAACGTTGTTGATGAGTTCCTGAATCACGACGGTCTTGCCGACACCAGCGCCGCCGAAGAGACCGATCTTACCGCCTTTCAAGAAGGGCAGAATCAGGTCAACGACCTTGATGCCGGTCTCGAACATCTCTTCCGAGGTCGACTGCTCGTCGAACGCAGGTGCCTGCCGATGAATCGGCATGTATTTCTTCGCATGGACAGGGCCAAGCTCGTCCACAGGCTCTCCCAGCACGTTGAGCACGCGACCCAGCGTCTCGCGGCCCACGGGAACTGAGATCGGAGCGCCAGTGTCGATCGCCTTCATGCCGCGCACCAGCCCCTCGGTGGCCACCATGGCGATGCAGCGCACGCGGCCCTCGCCCAGGTGCTGCTGCACCTCAACGACCACGTCCATCGGAGCAGGAACGTTGAACCCCTCGCTCACAATACGCACGGCCTGATAAATGGCCGGCATCCTCGACTCTTCGAACTGAATGTCGACGGCCGGACCGCTGATCGAAATTACTTTGCCAATGTTCTCTGCCATAGGTCTCTTTCTCTTTGAGCGATCGCCGGTTGCTTACAGCGCGGCTGCTCCGCTCACAATCTCGATAATTTCCTTTGTAATCGCTGCCTGACGTACGCGGTTCATCTGCAACGTGTACGCGTCAATCATGTCGCCTGCATTATTGGTCGCCGCATCCATCGCTGTCATACGCGCCGCATGCTCCGATGCTGCCGACTCCAGCAGAGCATGGAAGATCTGCGTAGTGACATATCGCGGCATCAGATGGCGGAACAGGCGCTCCGGGCTCTGGTCGAAGATGTAATCGACCTCGGCTGTACCGAACTTTTTCGCCTCAGACTCCACAACCGATTCTTCCGGCTCCGCAATGCTGACACCGGAGGTCTTCGCAGCATGTGCTGCAGCTTCCTTCTGCTCCTCGGACATCTCCTCGGCGACAGTAATCTCATGCGAGCCCAGCTTGCGGATCGGAAGCAATTTTTCAACGACGACGCGCTGTGCAATCACAGACTTGAACTCGTTATAGACGATGTAGACTGCATCGATCTCGGCGTGCGTATAACGATCTACAATCGAATGCGACAGGACACGAACATCATCGATGTTGAGATGATGCAGCAGGCTGTCATGGGTGCCGGTTACTTCAATCGGATTGGCCCGATGACGGATGACCTCGTAGTGTGTAGCGAGATCGTTGTCGTAGTGCTCTTCCTTCTTCTCGTAGACCGCAGCCGGATACTTCTTTGACACCAGATCACGCGCCTTGCGTCCGACCGGCTCGATGTCGATGTTTTGACCCGCTGCGCGGCGCTCGTTGATGAACGTCTGCGCAGCTTTGGTGATGTTTGAGTTGAAGGCGCCTGCAAACCCCTTATCACCGGCAACGACGACGACAAGAACATTCTTCTCTTCGCGTTCAACCAGAAGCGGATGCATGACTTCGGTCGAATCAGTGCGGCGCACCAGCGACTCAAGCACGTTTGAGATCATCTGCGCATACGGACGTGCCTGCATCGCACGCTCCTGCGCACGACGCAGTCTCGCCGCCGAGACCATCTTCATGGCCTTGGTGATCTGGCGCGTGTTCTTCACGCTGCGGATACGACGCCGTAGATCGAGTACGTTTGCCATGGTTTACTTGGCCGCAGCCGCCTCTTTCTCCTTGCGCGACACCAGGAAGTTCGCCTTATAGTCCTTGATTCCCTGCGTCAGGCGGCCCTTGATATCGTCATCGAGCTGTTTCTTCGCAACGATATCGGCAAGTACCGACCCCGAGGATTCAAGATACGGATACAGGCCATCCTCAAAGGCACGAAGGTCACTGACAGCAACATCGTCCAGTAAACCGTTGGTTCCGGCGAAGATAATTGCAACCTGCTTCTCAAACGGAAGCGGCTGGAACTGAGGCTGCTTCAACAGCTCGGTCAGACGCTGACCGCGATTGAGCTGACGCTGCGTAACTGGATCGAGGTCCGAACCGAACTGCGCGAAAGCCGCAAGTTCGCGATACTGCGCGAGGTCGAGCTTCAGTGTTGCACCAACCTGCTTGGTCGCTTTGATTGCAGCCGAGAAGCCTACACGCGAAACCGAGAGACCGACGTTGACAGCGGGACGAACACCCGAGTTGAAGAGGTCAGTTTCAAGGAAGATCTGACCGTCGGTGATTGAGATCACGTTGGTCGGAATGTACGCCGACACGTCACCGGCCTGCGTCTCGATGATCGGCAGAGCGGTCAGCGAACCGCCACCCAAGGCGTCAGAGAGCTTCGAACTACGCTCAAGCAAGCGCGAGTGCAGATAGAAGACATCGCCGGGGTACGCTTCACGTCCTGGCGGACGACGGAGGAGCAGCGAGATCTCGCGATAGGATGCAGCGTGCTTCGAAAGATCGTCGTAGATCACCAGAGCGTGCTTGCCGTTGTCGCGGAAGTATTCGCCAATAGCGGTCGCAGCGAACGGAGCCAAGTACTGCATCGGAGCAGGCTCAGAAGCGGTAGCGGCGACGATGATGGTGTAGGGCAACGCACCGTTCTCTTCGAGGGTTTGCACAACCTGAGCAACCGACGAACGCTTCTGCCCGATCGCGCAGTAGATGCAGATCAGGTTATTCTTCGCCGAATTGATGATCGTGTCGAGCGCAATAGCGGTCTTGCCCGTCTGGCGGTCACCGATGATCAGCTCACGCTGGCCGCGGCCGATCGGGATCATCGTATCGATAGCCTTGATGCCGGTTGCCATCGGCTCGCGCACCGATTGACGCGCGATGACGCCGGGAGCGAGACGCTCGACCGGCAGATAGGTACTCGTGTTGATCGGCCCCTTGTCGTCGATAGGCTGACCCAGCGCGTTCACGACGCGGCCAATCAGCGCTTCACCGACCGGAACCGACATGATGCGGCCTGTACGCTTGACCTGCTGGCCTTCTTTTAGCTCGGTATAGTCACCAAGCAAAACGGCGCCGACCTGGTCTTCTTCCAGGTTCATCGCGAGACCGGCCACGTTATGCGAAAACTCAATCAGCTCGCCGGCCATAACTTTATCCAGGCCGTGCACGCGTGCGATACCGTCGCCGAGCGAGATGATGGTGCCGACCTCGTCGACTTGGATCTTCTGCTCGTAGTTCTCAATCTGCTGGCGAAGCAGCTCTGTTATCTCACCTGCGTTGATCTGTGCCATGTCTTCCTTCTGCGGTACTTCGTATCAATCTTTAGTTCGATCTCAGCGCAACATCTACGCGCTAACGAGTTTTTGCTTCAACTGCTCAAGCTGGGCTCGAATAGAGCCGTCATAGACGGTCGAGCCAACGCGAACGACCGCGCCGCCCAGAAGCGTCGGATCTTCCTTATAGGTAGCGCGGACACGGCCACCAATAAGCTTCGACACCTGCTCTTCGAGCTGCGTGCGTCCCGCGTCATCCAATGCACGAGCGCTGGTAATCTCGGCATCGGTAAAGCCGGCGTTTCCGTCGGCGACTACATGATACTCATCAATGATCTCGCTCAACTCACCGAAGCGATGATGATCCATGACAACCGCGAGAAAGTTACGAACCTGCGGCAACATGCCGATCCTGGCAGCAATCGCATCCAGAACCTTCAACTTCTGATCGCCGGTGATTGCGGGATTCATCAGAACCTCGCGCAACTCGTGGCTTCCTTGAAAGGTTGCATTGAAATCGCTCAACTGCTGACAAGCCATGTCAGCATCCAGATGCTGCGCAGCGACGACTGCTGCAAAAGCATGCGCATAGCGAAGCGAGATAGTGGACATTTAGTTCTGCCCTTCCTTTGCACCTTCACCAACCAAGCGACGAGCAAAATCCTGGACCAGCAGACGATCTGTCTCGGCCGTCACTACCAGCTTCTTCGCCGCCTGGTCGATGGCCAGATCGGCTGCATACTTCTGAATCGACCGGCGTGCATTAGCAGCAGCAGCAGAGATCTCCTGTTCGGCCGCAAGCAGAATCTTCTGCTTCTCCTCTTCGACGGAGGCCTTGATGCGCTGCTCATCCAGGGCAGCATCTTTTTCAGCCTGCGTACGAAGAGCGGTAATCTGCTCGTCCAACTTACCCAGGCGCGCCTCAACGCTACTCAGACGACTGCTGGCTTCCTGAGAAGCAGCACGCGCCTCAACCAGATGCTTCTGAATTGCCTCATTTCGTGTACGGAAGGCCTTTGGGAGGCTCTTCGCCAGGAACCAGCCAACCAGTGCAACGAGGACAATTAAATTTGCAATTGTGAACGCATTGGCTGCCTGCTCAGGGTTCATCCCCAGCTTCGCGCCAAGCGCCTTCACCGCAGCGGAGTGACGATAAGCATCGTTCTCGTCCTCGGCCTTTTTTTCTTTCTCAGCACCTTCAGCGCTACCAGCCGGCTCTTTTTCTACCCTGGCCTGGGCAGCCGGTGACTCCTGAGCAAAAGCACGGACCTGAGGCACAGCAGCAAACAACAAAGCCATCACAACGAAAGCGAATATTTTACGGACTGACCTCACTGCGCCACCTCCGCCGCAGCCACACCAGCCGGAAGAACCGCAGACAGTACACGCGAGCTCAGGTCTGCGCTGGAAGACTCGATATGAGCGCGAGCGTCGGAGACACTTTGGTCAATCCCCTGCTTCGCAGCCCGTACCTTTTCCTGTGAAGCTTGGCGTGCCTGCTCAAGAGCAGCATCACGCTCGTCGTTCCATTGCTTGAGCTTCCGCTCCCGGGCCTCGAAAATCTCGGCCTTAGCCTTGCGCAGTTTCTCTTCATAGGCGCTGGTCTCGGCTTCGGCCGCAGCAATCGCACCCTTAGCTTGTTCAACAGCTCCGACAGTACGTGCCCGGCGATCCGCAAGTGCATGCACCAGCGGACGGCGCACCAGTACTCCGTAAGCAATGACCAGCAAAATAAACAGAACCATGGTCGGCACAGCGCCGAGCACAAGTTCACCGAGTTGTTTGAGTATCACGTCCATGCAAGGGTTGGCCTGAGTGACCGTTCCGGTGTACTGCCTTCAGGGGGCTTTCAGCAGGTTTATTTCACACGAAGCGTTCCGGTTTTGGCCTATTTGTAGATTGCGGTACATCTTGTTTTAGCAAAGCGTTCGAGGGAGTGTCAAACGAGGATACGGCGATAATCGCACACTTAGGCCGATCTTCGCGCATGACGTGAACCGGCAGTCAATCTTTGACTTTCGCCCGAAAAATCGTACACTTATTGATACCACCCGGACCCTATTATCTGGGTCACATAGGTCGCGTGGTAGGGGACACCACCTCCGCTCCCCATCAGGCGACCTATGCTAGTTAAGTAAGGAAAACGGGCGCATTCAGGGTATTGCCGCCTCCCTCTCAGAGATTTGAAACCGTCTATACCTGTTCAGTAACGAGGCTGGACCGCGCGCCGTTACATAGACCAAATTTCCATTGAATTTTTTGTCCAGCAGAATGGCTCCGGCTTCGAGGGCGGCGAGGATCGCCCCTTCCGACTGCGGCAGCCTGTAGCTCGTCTGCACGACAGGATCAGCTACCAGGGCCGCATCGATCGCCTCCAAC
This sequence comes from Edaphobacter flagellatus, assembly GCF_025264665.1. Lineage (NCBI taxonomy): Bacteria > Pseudomonadati > Acidobacteriota > Terriglobia > Terriglobales > Acidobacteriaceae > Edaphobacter > Edaphobacter flagellatus. Next base: position 3,887,405 of record NZ_CP073697.1, on the reverse strand, counting down.
AGTTTGTCGAGCCCCAGACCAGCCAACCCCGAGACCGCGACACGTCCACTTCCTTCCAGCGCGGGACGCTCGGCCTCCGGGAGCAGGTCGATCTTATTCATTACCTCAACGACAGGCTTACCGGTCACATTCAGCTCGCCCAACACGCGTTCGACCTGGGCCTTCTGCTCATCCAGCATGTGACTGGATGCATCACGCACATGCAGCAACAACTCGGCTCGCTCAACCTCCTCCAGCGTCGCCCGGAAGCTGGTCACCAGCGTGTGAGGCAGATTGCGGATGAAGCCTACCGTGTCCGACAGCAGAATCTTCCGACGTGAAGGAAGCTGCAGTTGCTTGAGCTTCGGATCGAGCGTGGCAAACATGCGCGACGATTCCAGCACACCAGCTTTCGTCAGTGCGTTGAAGAGAGTGCTCTTTCCGGCATTGGTGTAACCCACCAGCGCTACCACGGGAACCGGCACGGCCTCGCGACGCTGTCGCTGTTGTCGACGAATCCGACGTACCGACTCCAGCTGCTGCTTCACGTGGTTGATCCGCAGATTGATCTTGCGGCGGTCCGTCTCTAGCTGAGTCTCGCCGGGGCCGCGGGTTCCGATACCGCCTCCCAGCTGGCTCATCGCCTTGCCTCGACCGGCCAATCGTGGGAGTTGGTATTCGAGCTGCGCCAGCTCCACCTGAAGTTGCCCTTCACGTGTACGGGCGTGACGGGCAAAGATATCGAGGATCAGCTGCGTGCGATCGATTACACGTACATCCAGCTTCGCTTCCAAATTACGCAGCTGCGACGGTGTAAGATCGTGGTCGAATAACACCAGATCCGCGCTCGTCGATGCAACGACGCCGGCAATCTCATCGAGTTTGCCCTGCCCGACCAAGGTGGCCGCATCCGGCCTGGGACGTCGCTGAATCAGCGTCGCAGCAATCTCAGCACCGGCGCTCCGGGCCAACTCCTGGAACTCCTCTAGCGAGGCATCAAAATCGAGATCGGGCGACTCAGCTGGAGCCAAGTCTACCTGTTCCTCTGAGGCGGCCGTCACAGCCGCGGCTTTGCGCGCCTGCAGCACTGTTGCCGTCAGCTTCTTCCGGTTGGCCGTAAACTCAACCGCAACAAGAACAGCACGCTCCTTGGGAGTGGATACACGACTACTCTCAAGGAGCGAAGCTTGTTGTGCTTCGACCAACATTTGTTTGGAGGTTTTAGAGGTCGTCACTGAAGCGTTCTTTAGTTCCTTCGTGAAACCCGTTTGCACCCGCAGAAGCTATCTGCCCGGTACTGCCGCAACCTCGGCAGCATGCGCCGAGACAGCCGCAGGAGCAGAGGAGCCAACGGACTGAGCCGAGCGGAACTCGCCCTTTGTCTCATGGCCTCCCATGCGACCGCTTACAACGGTTGAGATCGTATGTTTGAAGATCAGCTGTTCCTGGCTGTTGTTTTCCAGCAGTACGGAATATTTGTCGAATGAGCGGATCTTACCGGTCAGCTTCACCCCACTCACCAGATAGATCGTGATCGGGCTCTTGTCTTTGCGGACCGTGTTAAGAAAAGTGTCCTGAATGTTCTGTGCCGGCTTTGATTCCATGGTGCCGATCTCCTTTGTAAAAGTCGCTAATAAATACGCTATTGCCGTACCGCATGCACTTCAGTCGAGCGGCCATGAACTCATCACGGCTTCCGAAGCTAAGAGGTCAACGATACGAGCATCCGTGGCAATTTTCAACTCGCACACCCAGATCTTCACTGCGCGAGTCACTGTTGTTACTTAGACGCAGCTTACCGGTTAAAAGGCTCGCTGATCTTTCCTGCCTGGCGATTTACCATGAAAAATGTGCCGAACAACCTACAACCCGTTCAAATGCTTGACTTCAACCGCCAGTTTGCCCAACTGCGCGAAGAGATTCTGACTGCAATTGCAAAGGTCTGCGAGTCGCAGCAGTTCATCCTCGGCCCTGCCGTCGAATCTTTCGAGAAGGCAGCCGCGCTGGCCTGCCAGGTTCCCTATGCAGCAGGCTGCTCCAGCGGAACAGAGGCTCTCTGGCTGGCTCTGGCCGCCGCCGAGATCGGCCCCGGCGACGCGGTCATTACAACTCCATTCAGCTTCTTCGCAACAGTCAGCTCCATCCTGCGGGCAGGCGCTCAGCCATTGCTGGCCGATATCGATCCAGCCACCTTCAACCTCTCCGCAGATGCAGTCGAAGAGACAATCCGACAGCATCGCGGATCGCGTATTAAGGCCGTCCTGCCAGTTCACCTGTACGGCCAATGTGCCAACTGGGACGCCTTTGAAGCCCTCAAGCAGAGACACAACATCCTGCTGATCGAAGACGCGGCTCAGGCCTTTGGAGCATCGTGGAAGGCCACTCCTGCCGGAGCGCTAGGCGATATGGCCGCCTTCAGTTTCTATCCGACGAAAAACCTCAGCGCCATCGGCGATGCCGGCCTTTTGACGACACGCTCCGCAGAGCTGGATGAGCGCGCCCGTATGCTGCGCGCTCATGGCATGCGCCGCCGTTACTTCCATGACGAAGTCGGCTGGAACTCTCGTATCGACGCCATCCAGGCCGCCGTTCTGGAAGTCAAACTGCGCTATCTCCCTGAGTGGAACGAGCGCAGGCGTACCCTGGCCAGCCGCTATGACGAGCTCTTCCGCAGTGCCGGGCTCACAGCGACGAACACGGCCGAAGGGATTGTGTTGCCGATTACAGATCCCCGCGCGGTTCACGTTTTCCATCAGTACACGATCCGTGCGCCGCGCCGCGATGCGCTTCGAGAACACCTCACTGCGCGCAAAATCGGGAGCGAGATCTACTACCCGCTTCCGCTTCACATGCAGACCAGTCTGTCGAATCTCGGTTACAGCAAGGGTGACTTCCCCGTCACAGAGCTTGCTGCTCACGAGGTACTATCGCTGCCTATGTATCCGGAGCTGCGCGAAGACGAGCAGGAGACCGTCGTCGATGCGATTCGCAGCTTTTACGCCTGAGCAGCGATAAAAGCCGGAGCCTAGCGCCGCCTCTTCTTCGACTCCAGCTTTTTCTTCTTACTCTTATCGGCCACCGGCTCAGGATGAGCATCTTGAGGAGCAGCTGTTCCCGGCGCGATAACACGTCGTACCAGATTTCCTTCCAGCCGATACACTTTCAGGTTGGTCTTGCCAGGAACCACCGCGCCGGTAACAGGATCGGGTACCACGACTGGAGCATCTGCTGAAAGAACCCGATAACTGAACGTCGGAGCGGCCACCATACCTGTAGGAGTTTTGCTATTGGGATCGGCTGCCATCTTGATCTCAACAGGAAGATACCCTTCAATATTTCTCTCGCGGAAGCCTGTCTCGTAACGATGCTTCTTGATGTTCCACGTAAAGACGCGCACCTGATCGAAGTCATACGGCAAACCTGCCTTGTATGGGCTTAGCACCGTGACATAGATGGGAATATTCTTTTCGTCCTGCTGCGCTTCCGGATCATTGACCGTCGTCAGGACATATGCGCCAACAATACGTTGCCCTTCGGAGTAGCGACCGATCGCATCCGGCACCTCTACATCCATCATGCGGCTGTAGAGCCAGCCTGTATCACCCTTCGAATCACGTACAAGCCACCAGTCTTCCATCACCGGCGGCTCAGGCATATCGGGCTGTGCCACATCTTTGGTTCCAGGCTTGGCATTCTCGGTCGATGTTGCTGGCTTGGGAACGCGTTGTCCCGGAGAAAGGGGCTTCGGCAGAGTTGCACGTCGAAGAAGCTTCAGCTTCTCGCCTTCCGACAATCGGAAGAGCCGCTCCGTGTCGCGCCCCGGACTGGAATGCAGGTAGACATCATCACGTACCACAGCGTTCGCTGCAGTAGGATCGTTCTGGTGTTGCTGCCTTAGAGCCTCAAAGTGATCGAAGATATCCTGTGTAGCAACTGCCTTCTCGTCGATCCAGCCCTGCTCCCCTTTCGAGGTCTGTACGCGATAAAAGCGACGCCCCTTCTCAAGGATAAGGAGTTTATCGCCGTTGTTCACCGTGCCGGTGCGGTTGGAGACCGCTGCAACACGATCACGCAGATAAGTCTGCTTGGCGGTGACATAGACGAACTGCTCAGCGGGTTTGGGCCGGAGCTTAGAGCACCCCGACAGAGCAGCGAGGAGGCACGCTCCTAAGACCGCCATCCGAACCAGCGCGGTCAGGCTACGACTTGCACTATTCTTCTCGATCTGTCGGAAAGATGGAATGACCCTGAACTCCGCCGCCTTTTGAGAAGGCCTCTCCATCATCTTACCGGGCATTTAGCCGATCTTTTACCCTCTGAAGAGCTATGCCTGCGTTATCTCCCTGATTCCCACATCAATGCGTTAGGGCTATAGACGTCACGCCCGCCGGATCCGTATCGGTTGCCACGCTGGTTGCCTGATCGAGCTTGCCGGGCGTTGCCGCATCGAAGCTGTACATTGTCAGATCCGGATTTCCGCCGTTCGCGCCGGCGAGCAGATACTTGCCGCTCTTATCCACACCAAGCGATGTCACCGACGATCCGCTGCTATACGGCGAGCCGCTCAACGCGGTAAGAGCCGATCCGGTCCCAATGGAATATCCCGAGATCGTGCCATCACCATTATTCGCGACGTAGAGATACTTCCCCGTCGAATCGATGACGACCGACGCAGGAGAAGTGCCCGCGCTAAAGGGCGATCCTGAAATCGAGTTCAGTACTCCACCAGAACCGATCGTATAGACGCCTACGCCTCCATTGGTTCCACTCCGAGCAATGTACAAATACGATCCGCCGCTGTTGATCGCCAGCGCATTGTCACTTGTTGTCGTGGTCACAGGCGGAAGCGTTTGGCTGCTGGCAACAGCGCCGGTTGACGTATTAAGCGTAAAAACGACATCTCCGCCTGTTCCAAGCGCGGCAAAGATCAGATTGCCCGCCGGAGAGACTTTTACTGCCTTAGGAACGACCTTACCGCTTTGAACGGAATAAGGCGTCGCCGCTATTACAGAAAGTGCTCCTGTCGATGAGTTAATCTGAAATTCATCAAGCTGCGTCTGCGTATTATCCAACCCAAAGAGCCATTGGCCGTCAGGTGATACGTCGAGCGAGACGACGCTAGCCGCGGCCACGGTTGCTCCGCCGCTGGGCGTCGTCAGCGTCCCGTTGGAACTAACGTTATATCTGTAAATCGCACCTGGCCCAGCAATGTAGATAAAATTGTTATTCGGCGTTACTACGGCAGCTACCGGCACGTAGCCTAATGAGAGCGGCAACCCCGAGATGGTTGTGAGCTTCCCGGTTCCAATAGCAAATCCAGCCAGAGAGCTCGTGGTGGAGTTCGTGACATAGACGTAGTTGTTCGTCGTGCTTCCGCCTCCGCCACTATTCGGTGGGATAAAAAAATCTCCGCACCCAACTAACGCGGCGGCCAAAACTACAGACGCCAGCAGAGCGATCCTTCCCCCTTGCCTCTTCCTTCCGTTGCTGCTTCTCGACTCTCCCACGAATACCTCGGCCATCTCAACCATAACCTCATCTATAATCGGCGGCATGCTCACAGGCAAACAGTTGTATCTTTTGGGCTTTGCTGCCCTATTTACTGTATCGGTCATCGCGCCCGAACCAGCCCATTCATTCGACTCTCCGCAGACAAAAACGGCACCGGCCACCTCGTCACTCGAAAATGAAATTCGAGCTGATATGAACTTCCTTGCTTCTGACGAGATGCATGGACGAGGTTCAGGGACTCGCGACGAACACATCGCTGCACTCTATGTTGCTTCACAGTTTCAGTCGCTCGGCCTGGAACCCGGTGGAGACAATGGCTCTTTCATTCAGAAGGCCGCCCTGCCCGATCCGCTGCCCGAACGCCTGCAACAGTATCTCTCCAAGTACGAAAACAGTCCCCGCAAGGAGACCTGGAATGCCATTGGTATCTTGCGCGGCAGCTCCAGGCCGGACGAGGTCCTCCTGCTGACTGCACACCTTGACCATCTCGGTGTCGCAGCAGCTGGAAGCGGCGACAGAATCTACAACGGGGCGGACGACGATGCATCGGGAACAACCGCTGTTCTTACGCTCGCTCACATGCTGGCATCCGGCCCTCGTCCAAAGCGCACCGTCGTCTTCGCCCTCTTCGGAACTGAAGAGATCGGAGGCTTCGGTAACCGCGCGTTCCTTGCACATCCGCCGGTCCCGCTCTCCGAGATCGTTGCCAACCTCGAATTCGAGATGATTGGACGCCCGGACTCTGCCGTGGCTGCGGGAACGCTCTGGCTGACAGGCTACGACCGCTCAAACCTCGGCCCTGAGCTTGCCAAACACGGCGCTCATATCGTGGATGACCCACATCCCAAAGAACACTTCTTCCAGCGCTCAGACAACTACGCCCTCGCCCGCCAGGGCATCATCGCTCAAACCATCTCCAGCTTCGGGCTTCACAAGGACTACCACCAGGTCTCCGACGAGATCCGCACGATTGACTTCACCCACATGGCCAACGCCATCAACTCGGTCGTGGAGCCTATCCGATGGCTTGCCAACTCGGACTTTAAACCCACATGGAATCCAGGGGGCAATCCACAGACGAATCCTCCGTCCATGAGCCACTAGTGCTCCCCACAAAACGAGAAGAGGCGCGGATATCCGCGCCTCTTCTCGTGAACGCTGACTGCCTCTATCTACGCAAGAGCTGCAACAGGAGTCGGCGCAGCCTTCTCTGAATCCAGAACAACACCAATCGCGTGAATCACCGCCGTCACACGAATCGCCGCGTTGATCAATTCTTCGGTCGCGCCCTTTTCTCGCAGAACACGCTCGTGTGAGTCAACACATTTGTCGCATGCGTTTACCGCGCTCACCACCAGGCACCACAACTCGAAGTCCACATGGTCCACCTTGTGCCCACGCAACGCGTTCATGCGCAGACGCGAAGGCAGCGTCGCATACTTTTCATTTTTGGTCAGGTGATGGAAGCGATAGTAGATGTTGTTCATCCCCATGATCGCCGCAGCAGCCTTTACCGCGTCGATCGTATCGGCGTTCAGTCCACCAGCCTCGGCCTCGGCAATCGCTGCTGCCGTCAATTCAGGATTTCGCGTAGCAATCGCCGTTGCAACTACAGTCCCCCAAAGCTGCTGCGGGGTCAGTTCCGTATTCTGCTTCACCAGCGACGAATAGTTTAATTTCAGGTCTTTCGCATAAGTCGGCAAACCGCCGATCAGATCTTCCATGGCCATCTATTCTTCCCTTCCTCTCTCCCTCAACAGGCCGGGCGCGACCACTCGAAGCAGCCGCGCCCGCATCACGCTACCTGGTTGCTAGTTCAGTGTCGCTTCGCCCTTCTGCCAATTGCAGGGACACAGCTCGTCCGTCTGCAACGCATCGAGCACACGCAGGACCTCCTGCGGATTGCGACCCACCGACAGGTCGGTGACATAGATGAAGCGGATGATGTTATCCGGATCGACCAGGAAGGTGGCACGCTGCGCAACTCCGGCCTTCTCATCGAGAATGCCAAGCTGGCCGCTCAGGTCGCGCTTGATATCCGACAGCATCGGGAAGGGCAGGTCCTTCAGGTCCGCGTGATGTGTACGCCATGCCGCGTGAACGTACTCGTTATCCGTGCTCGCGCCAAGAACCTGACAATCACGATCCGCGAACTCGCTGTTCAGTTTGCCGAAAGCAGCAATCTCGGTCGGGCAGACGAAGGTAAAATCCTTCGGCCAGAAGAAATACAGCTTCCACTTACCGGCATAGGTGTCGCCGGTGATGGTCTTGAAAGCTTTAGCCTCGTCCTTCTCGGTCGAAATGGTGGCCGTCAACTCAAACTCAGGAAACTTTTCACCGATTTGCAGCATAGTCAGGGTGCTCCTCTCAGGGTTGGTTGTTATCAATTTCGTAGCTTCGCGACACGTTAAAATCGCGATTGAAGCGCCAATCTGAGTGTACCGCAAATAGATGATAAAAATTATCATCTAATAAGTCTGGTTATCCACAGGCTCGTACCTTACGCGCCTTGGCTTCTAAAGGAACGCCGTTCTATCGCCTATTGTTTTCATGGATTTCACAGGGCGACCGCGCTTTCCCCTCCCTGCGCTGCTATTCTTAGCAACGGAAATTAATAGGAGAACAACCGAAGAACCATGATCGATCTCAAGGGCAAAGTCGCCGTCGTCTTTGGATTAGCCAATAAGCGTAGCATCGCCTGGGCCATCGCCCAGAAGCTCTCCGAGGCGGGCGCCACGCTTGCCATCTGCTATCAGAACGAGCGCCTGCAGCGCGACGCCGATGCGCTGGCCGCCGAACTTCCCGGATCGAAGACCTTCCAGTGCGATGTTTCCATCGACACCGATATCGACAACGTTTTTGATCAACTCAAAAGCGCCTACGGCAAGCTCGATATCATCGTCCACTCCATCGGCTTCGCTCCCAACATCAAGAACACGGTGCTGCAGACCGCACGCGAGGACTTCCGCGTCGCTTTCGATATCAGCGCGTATTCTCTGATCGCCCTTGCCCGCGCCGCCGAGCCGTTGATGGCCGAGGGTGGTTCCATCCTTACCCTCACCTATTACGGTTCCGACAAGGTCTTCCCAAACTACAACATCATGGGACCAGCCAAGGCTGCGCTTGAGTCGATCGTGCGCTACCTCGCTGCCGATCTTGGCCCTAAGAAAATTCGCGTCAATGCCATCTCCGCGGGCCCCATCAAGACACTGGCAGCGCGTGGCATCAGCGACTTCACCACAATCCTTACCGCCGTCGAGCAGCGTGGGCCACTGCATCGCAACGTCGAAACAGCCGAGGTCGGCAACACGGCACTCTTCCTCTCAAGCGATCTGGCCAGCGGCATTACCGGCGAAATCACCTTCGTCGACTGCGGTTACAACGTAACCGGCCTATAAGACACCATGCAGAAATATCTGCTGACCAGCCATGTGACTGCTGACAGGATGATGTCAGTAGCACATGGCTATTCTTCTCCTGCCTGAATTTGAGGCTTGATCGCTGCACACCACCGATAGGAAAGGAACACAAAATGAAAATTTCAGAGCTTCTTCTTCAGGACTATGACATCGAAATCTCCAACACACGCCGCACGCTTGAGCGCGTTCCTGAAGGCAAAAACGACTGGAAGTGTCATGACAAATCGATGAAGCTGGGCACGCTGGCCATGCACTGCGCCTCGCTTCCTCTCTTCGGCTATTACCTGCTCGAGGACGACAGTATGGATCTCGCCGCGCCGAAGCGCCCTCACGTTCCGCTGGAGTTCACCACGAGTGAGGCTGCGCTAAAGCAACTAGACGAAGCCGCCGCCCAATGCCGCGCCGCGCTCGCTGCCGCCTCGGATGAACACATGTCTCAGTTATGGAAGTTCTCTTTCGGCGAGCATCTGATCTCCAACAACCCTCGCTCTCTGACCTTCCGGCAGCTTTTCTTCAATCATCTCGTGCACCATACAGCACAGCTTGGCGTCTACCTACGCCTGAACGGTATTCCGGTGCCTGCTCTGTATGGCCCTTCCGCCGACGAGCAGTGGTCCCCCAAATAGTTCTGCAAATCATGGGCGGCGATGGACAGCGCCGCCCTTCATCTTGCTTTGAACTATGCCGCAGATGCGGTCAGCCTGCTTTTTCCGTCAGCTCGGCCCAGCGCGCGTAGAGCGTATCGACTTCCACCTGCGCGGCTTCGAGAGCGGCGAGAGCTTCGGTCAGCCTGGCTGCGTCGACGGCGACTGCGGGATCCGCGACGAGGGACTTTGCTGCTTCCAGTCTGGCGTCGGCAGCTTCGACGCGCTCTTCGATCCCGGCGAACTCGCGAGCTTCGAGGTAGGAGAGTTTCTTCTTCGCCGGAGCTGCTTGCGCCGATTGCACGGGCTTTGCGGGCGTATCTTCCTGCGGACGCTCGGATTGCTGCTCGAGGAACCATTGCTCCCACTGCGCGTAGTCGGCGAAGGTCGCTGCGCTTCCCTTTCCGTCGAGTCCGAGGACGGTTGTGGAGACACGGTCGAGCATGTAACGGTCGTGTGTAACGAGGACGAGCGCGCCTTTGTACTCAAGCAGGCTCTCTTCGAGGACTTCGAGTGTTGTGATGTCGAGATCGTTGGTCGGCTCGTCGAGCAGGAGCAGATCGGCGGGCTCGAGCATCAGTCGCGCGATGAGGACACGAGCGCGTTCGCCTCCGCTGAGACGTTCGACGGGTTGATTGAGCTGATCGCCGGAGAAGAGGAACTTCTGTGCGTAACTGGCGACGTGAATGACGCGATCCTGATAGACGACAGAGTCGGAGTCCGGCGCGAGAGCGCGGCGCAGCGTGACGCCTTCGGGAAGCTCGCGCATCTGGCTGAAGTAGACGATGCGGAGCGATGCAGCCTCATTGATGGTTCCTGCGGAGGGCTGAAGCTCGCCGGTGAGCAGGCGCAGAATCGTGGTTTTGCCGCTTCCATTTGGGCCGACGAGACCGATTCTTGTTCCGTTGGCGATCAGGAAGTTGAGGTGTTCGACGATGGTTCGGTCGCCGAGTTGGATGGAGATGTCGTTCAGTTCGACGAGACGCTTGGTCTGGCGATCGGTGGCGGCGAAGTCGATGCTTGCTGTTGCAGTCTGCGAGCGCGAGGAGACTTCTTTGAGCTGACCGATGAGCTGATGCGCGTTGTCGATGCGCGCTTTGGCTTTGGTTGCTCGGGCTTTGGGGCCGCGGCGAAGCCAGTCGATTTCGGTGCGCACGCGGTTGCGGAGCGATTCTTCGAGGCGCGCCTGCGACTCCAGGTACGCTTCGCGGGCTTCGAGGAACTTTGAGTAGGTTCCTTCGACGCGCAGCAGGCCGTCGGCGTAGATGCGATTGAGCTCGACGATCTGGGTCGCTACATTCTCGAGAAAGTAGCGGTCGTGCGTGATGATGACGGAGGCGAAGTCGCCTGCGCTGAGCAGGTCTTCGAGCCAGGCGATTCCGGCGAGGTCGAGGTGGTTGGTCGGCTCGTCGAGGAGCAGAACATCGGGTGCGGCAACGACGGCTTCGGCGATGGCGAGGCGCTTGCGCCAGCCGCCGCTGAGCTTTGCGGCCGCGGCGTTGAGGTCGGGCAAGCCGATGCGTCCGCTGGTTTCGCGGAGCTTGCCTTCACGCTCGGCTTCGGCGACGTTGCCGGCTTTGAGAGCGGCTTCGAGGACATCGCGAACGGTAAGTCCAGAAGCGAAGTGCGATTCCTGGCGAACGTAGCCGATGCGAGCGCGCTTGCGGACGGCGACGTCTCCGGAATCGGCGTCTTCCTCAGCAGCGAGGACCTTGAGCAGGGTGGATTTGCCTGCTCCGTTAGGCCCGATGAGGCCAATACGGTCACCGTCGGAGACGGTGAAGGCGATGTCACGGAAGAGCGGCGTGGCGCCGAAGCTCTTGGACAGGCCCTGCGCGTTCAGGATGGGTGGCATAGAGCTAGTTTAACGGGTACCCCACCCCCTCCCCATGTTTCGTGTAAACCATTTTATTTGAATAGGATACGCGTTTTGCACAGGGCAAAATATTCAAGACAAAGGGTTTATAGGTCAAAATATTGATTCGTAAAGAGTTAGCCCCGGCTGTCAGGCCGGGGCTTTTTTCCCTGATTTACTTACTGATTTAAGTGTAGCTAAAGGGAGGAAACTAATCGGCAACTTCTTGGGAGTTTATTTGCTTTGGAATGAATGGGTTGTGATTTTTGGGGGCTTGACAGGATTTTCGCTCCGGCTGGCCGTGGCGTCGAAACCCGTATCTGGCAAATAAAACTGAGTGGTGATCCTATGCCCGCTGCCAGATCATCGCGTGATTAGATCTATCGAATTGATGTTGTATGAGTAAAGCCGAAACGAACCCCCGTACGATCTCCAAACGATCGTCTCTGTTGCCGTAGCGTTGCCAGAAAAGGTTGTTTCAAAACTTGCGGTCACAACGGTTACACCGTTATTCGTGTTGATAAAGAAACTTTTTTGTTTCGTCGACACTGGCGAACCAAGCTTTCTTTCAATCCCCTCAAATATCTGGCGATTCTGGTCTGCTGTAAGCTCCTCACGATAGCCTGATGCGGCCTCGTTGTAGATAGCATCCCAATCCTGCCGTGACATCTGGTTGTGCAATGTCGCGATAAGAGCTGAGGTCTGACGATAGCCGCCGACCATCATATGAGCAAACCATGCGATCCCAGCTCCCATAAGGAAAACACCAAGGCCAATCCACAGCCACATGCGGCGATTTGTGGCGGGAGGCTGAGAGGCCACCGATGGGAACGAACCGTAGTGAGGAGGTGGCGGAGGTGGGACGGCGGTTGTGCTCGGGACAGCACCGGTCTCTTGATTCATGACGAACTCCCCTGGTTTTTATGCAGAGTCCGTTTTATATCACGATCAATCGAGGTCAAAGTCGCGCAGGGGGCGGTCGGTGAGCGGGGTTTCCTTGGCTTTTTTGACGGCTTCGGCGAATTTTTTGGCAAGGACATCGTCCTTGTTCTTCTGGGCTTCGACGGACTGCTGGAAGATGGAGTCGCGGCGTGCGTCGGCCTCGCGGAGAGCTTTGGCGGCCTCGCCGAAGTCTTCGAACGTCTTCTTCCTGGGCGCGGATTTGTGGGCGATGATGGCTCGGGTGACGGGGTCGATCTTCAGCATCGCTCCGCAATCGGGGCACATCACTTCAAACGGCTGGTCGCTCAGTCCCATAAAACAATCCTCTCGACCAGCCATTCTAAAGCAGTGGGCTGTGCAAGCAGAACTGGTGGCGCGGGCGAAGCCTGCATTGGCTTCTGCCCACGCCGGAGGGTTCAGTGAAGCGTTACGGCTTTGAGGCTGGGCCCTGATGCGGAGAGGCGCTTCACCTTCTTACGCAGGATGGCCTTGCCACGGTGGAGATGCGCGACGATGGAGGGTCGGGATTTGCCACGCATACGGGCGATGGTTTCGATGGAGCAGTCGTTGGAGAAATGCAGCCGGATGACGGTGCGGGTTTCAGGTGGCAGCTTCTCGATCTGCTGCTCGACGAGGGAGAGAAGCTCGTGGCGGGTGGCGGTGCGCTCGGGATCTTCGACACGCGAGCAGGTGGAACGCTCGAAGGTCTGCAGATACTCGGGGTTGTCTTCGAGGAAGACGGTGCGGTTGGTCTTGCCGCTGCGCAGAGCCATGAGGGCGTTGTTGGTGACGATGCGAGTGAACCAGGTCTTGAGCGAGGAGTCACCGCGAAAGGCTCCAACCGCCTTCCAGGCGGAGCAGAAGGCAGAGTGTACGGCGTCTTCGGCATCGGCTGAATTACGCAGGATAGCGTTGGCGGTACGGATGAAGTAGCTCTTCTCGGAAAGGACGAGGGAGGTCAGCTCGTTACGGCGTCGAGCGGTACGCTCGGGATCGTCGATGATGCCGGCAAATGGAAGGGCCGGGGCAGAATGTGTGGAGGAAAGCATTGGATTGTCTCCTTTGAACGCGTAAGAGAAAGCGGACTCACCGTGCGGAAGCACGATGAAAGACACAGCTACGCGAGGGAGACAGCGGGGGGAGGCCGGAAGAGGAGAGACGGCCTGAAGAGACTGGAGCGGACGATAAGCCGAACGGCCGGAGCGGTCATGCGCTCAAGCCTGAGCCTTGGAGCCAGCAACGGCGCGAGGAGGATGACGGCGGCGAAGAGCACCGGAGGCGCAGCCGAGGTCGTGCTGGCCGGTTTGGATTCACGAGCAACCGAGGCGAGGCTGGTACGTGCTCCGATCGCACGAGCGCCTGCACACTGCGGAATATGCGAAGGGATTGGGCTGGCGGTACTGGCTACGAAGATGCCGAAGAAGAGCAGAGCGGAGGCGAACAGCCACTGAAGCCGCCGATGTGTCGCTCCGGAGTTCGGGATAACGCAGGTCACCGCTTCCTCTCAGACAATCTTTAGACACAAGCCCTTAGTAAAAAGATACCATTTACAAATTTTAGAGCCGGACGACGACGTGGCCCGGACATTGATTGCCGGCGACCTGCACGATGCGGTCGATGAGTCCTTCGCCATAACGCGCGAGGAACCACACACCGGCAAGGAGGCGCTCCTGCGGATGGCCGTCGGGAAAGATGTTGAGCGTGATGGCCTGGGCATGCTTGGTAAGCGAGGCTTCTTTCTGCAGCTCGTAGGTCGCGGCCATGCGGCGGAGGCGGTCCATCTGGTAGCGCATCTTGGAGCCGGAGGTTTCGGCTCCGGTGCCGAGCGAAGCGTCGATGCCGCGAAGATACTCGGTGAGGAGGTCGAGCTCGGTCTCAAGAGCATTGCCAACCGCGGCGAGCTTGCGCTTGAGCTCGATGGGCATGGCGCGTGCTCCGAGGCGTTGCGCGAGCTCCTGCGCGGTGGTCATGGCGTCGGGAAGCTGGACTTCATCCTTCTCCATGATGGTGGCGATGGCGGGCTCGATCAGCGTGGCGGAGAGGCGCGGCAGTACGGGGGTGAGGCGTCCGAGGATCTGCTGGTAGAGCACGGCGCTTTGCGCGAAGTAGGCGATCTCTGCAGGGCCGCCGATGTAGGCGGCGGTGGGAAAGACGGTGTCCTGAAAGACGGGCCGCAGGAGCGCGTTGGGGCTGAGGCGCTCGGGGGTGCGGTCGAGGATGTCGAGCAGCTGCGCCGTGGTGTAGATGTGCGAGAAGGCTCGCCACTGGAGCTCGGAGGTTGCGGGGTCGGAGACGCGGCGGAGGGCGACACGCTCGCCGGTGGACTCGTCGAGGAGGAAGAGGAGCGAGGAGGAGTCGGAGACGAGCACCTGCGCGTGGTAGTTGCTGGCGGTCAGCTCGGCGGTGCGGGCGAGCAGTGCTGCGTGGAGCTGGTCGGCGTTCTCGATGGCGTATCGCAGCGTGGAGGCGCCCATGGCGTGGAACTCGCGGCTGGAGGCATCGACGACGATGAGTCCCTGTGAGGCAAAGATGTGTGCGATGAGGCGGCCGAAGGCGCTGGCCAGCGTGGGACTCGGATTGGCTTCGCTGGGGAGGTAGGCCTCGCGGAGGGTGTCGGCGATGGGCGCGTAGGCGAGCAGCTCGGTGGCCTGCTGGATGGCTTGCTCGAGCAGCGGCGCGGTTTCCGGGTTGAGCTGAATATTGCCGACTTCGACGGAGTATGGAACGCGGAGTCCGGCGCGCAGAATTTCGACGGTGGTCTTGGTGAGAAGCGCAGCCTGATCGACCTCGGCGAGGTCGTGGTCTTCGGTCGCCATCCAGAAGATGGGGACGTGGCGGATGCCGGTGATGCGGGTGGCCTCGTTGGCGCGGGAGATGGCGGTCGCTGCCTTGAGCAGCGTGAGAAGCGGGCCACCGAAGAGGACAACCTGCTGGCCGGTGATGACGGCGCGTGCTCCGTTGCGGAGGTGCTCGATGTTGGCGAGAGTCTCGGGGCTTGCGCCGAAGGACTGGTTCTGGCGAAGGAGCTCGTCGGCGAGGCGATTGGGGTCAGCAACAGCCGGGAGACTGGAGCGCATCCAGCCTCCGGCAAAAGGACCGCCGGAGTTGCCGGAACCGTACCAGGTGCGAACGGGGGAGTCAGGCGCGCTATCGCCCATCGCCAGATAGTCGCGGTAGAGCTGCGACATGTGGGGCAATATGGTGATCGGGTAACACTCAACGCTCATCGCGGGCCTTCGTCCTCAAGTCGTTCGTGATACCGCAGACCCTGCTGGAGGGCTCCGCGAGCGACCGTGCCTCGTAGCGCGGTCCAGATCATTTGATGTTCCTGCTTCCGGTGTTGGATGCAGCACCGGGCGCTCCCGATGCAGGATGATACCGTAGGGCTATGGTACAGAAGACGAACAAGACGGTACAGAAGACGAAGCCGGCAAGAAAAGTGACGAAGGCGAAGCCGCAGGGCGGGATGAGCTCGGGCGGGAAGAAGCCCCGGGTGGTGTCGTCGAAGGTGGCCTTCAAGGGCCGGGTGTTCTCGGTGTACCGGGACGAGGTGATTGAGCCGGGCGGGCATGAGAATGTGCGCGAGGTGATCCGGCATAACGGCTCGGTGGTGGTGCTGGCGGTGGATGAGTCGAAGAACCCGCATGATCCCGAAGTGATTCTGGAGCGGCAGTACAGACATGCGGCGGGGCAGTTTCTTCTGGAGCTTCCGGCAGGGCGCGTGGAGCCAGGCGAATCGACGCTGGCAGCGGCCAAGCGCGAGATGATCGAAGAGACGGGCTATCGCGCGAAGAAATGGTCGCTGCTGACGAAGTACTTTGCCAGCCCGGGATTTCTGGGCGAGTGGATGCAGATCTATCTGGCTCGGGATATTCGCGCGGGTGAGGCGCAGCCCGAAGAGGACGAGAAGATCGAGATTGTGCGGATGCCTTTGTCGGAGGCTCTGCAACTGGCCACCGCCAATAAGATTCATGACGGCAAGACGCTGATTGGCCTGATGCTGTACGACAGGCTGCGCAGAACAAAATAAAAACGAAATAGAAGGAACTGCAGGAGGGAGTGGTGGGCCGTCGTCATGGCCTGCACTCTCTCTTGTCTTTTGGAACCAATCACTTCGCGGATGGCGCTGCTTACTTGTGCAGCACCACAGGTTACGCAAACTTCTGTTCATCCCAGAGAGAAAACCCGGCTCGCAGAGTTGGCGTCAGAAGGATGTATGTTCGTTTTGCCGCTTTGCATTTCTTTCGATCAGGCGACTGAAACGAACTTGAATTGATCGGCAAGGAGTAAGGATCTTGGCACAGTACAGAGGAACGGTGAAGTGGTTTAACAACGCAAAGGGCTACGGCTTTTTAGGCCGGGATGGCGGTGCAGATGTTTTTGTGCACTATACCTCGATACAGCGTGATGGATACAAGAGCCTGAAAGAAGGCGACGAGGTCGAGTTCGACATTATCCAGGGGGCGAAGGGGCCCCAGGCGGATCAGGTCTTCCGTCTGAAAGAAATAGCCTAAATAAAGCTGCGGCTCCAGGGGATTTGCGGAGCCTCCCCTGGACGTCTCAGATTCTGCAAAAAATCCTGCTGTGCTGCATACTGGCTCAGGGATGATGACAGCCTTTGCGCTTCTCCCCGAGTGTTCTGCCCATGGACAACATTTCAATCGCACGACTGCTGGATGAGACGGCTTCCCTGCTTGAGATCGATGGAGCCGACCCATTCCGCATTCGCTCGTATCGCCGTGCCGCTGAAGCGGTGGAGCAACAGACCTCGCGCCTTGCGGATATGGTGGCGGAGCCGAAGCAGCTGCTGGCTATTGCGGGCATCGGCAAAGGCATGGCGGCGAACATCGTGGACCTGGTGAATACGGGCACGATGCCTCTGCGCGAAGATCTCCTACAGAAATATAAACCGACCATGCTGGAGCTGCTGCGTCTTCCGGGCATGGGGCCGAAGACCGTGGCGCTGGTATGGTCTGCGCTTGAGGTCGGCGACATCGATGCGCTGGAAGAGGCGGCCAAGGCGGGACGCCTGAACGAGCTGCCGCGCATGGGCGAGAAGTTCACGGCCAAGCTGCTGAAGGGGATTGAAGATTACAGGAAGAATTCCAGTCGATTCAGAATCGACCAGGCACGCGAGCATGCGGAACGCATCAGCGAACTGATCCGCGCGTTTCCGGGGATTGAGGAGATCACGCCTGCGGGCTCGCTGCGTCGCGGGCGCGAGACGGTGGGCGATCTTGACCTGCTGGTGACAGGGCCGGCGTGCGAGCCGGATGTCGTGGCCGCGGCGGTGGAGCATGTGGCGTCGCTGCCACTGATCGACAAGCTGCTGGCTCGCGGGCAAAACAAGGTGAGCTTTACGCTACGGAATAATCTGCAGGTGGATGTGCGTCTGCTGCCGCGAGCGAGCTATGGCGCGGCTCTGCAGTATTTCACCGGGTCGAAGATGCACAATGTTGCTCTACGCCAGAGGGCGATCAAGCGTGGGCTGACGCTGAACGAATATGCCCTGCTGCGCGTGGAGGACAATACGATTGTCGCTGCGGCAACGGAAGAGGCGATCTATCGCGCCCTGGACCTCGACTACATTCCACCGGAATTGCGTGAGAACGGCGGCGAGATTGAAGCAGCCGCTACGCATGCTCTGCCGGAGTTGATTGCGCTGACGGATATTCGCGGCGATCTGCACATGCACACGAACGAGACGGACGGAACGAATACAATTCGTGAGATGGCGGAGGCTGCGGCGGATCGCGGTCTGAAGTACATTGCGATCACCGACCACTCGAAGAACCTCGCAATGACGAATGGTATGGACGACAAGCGTGCGCTGGCGCACGTGAAGCGTATCCGCGAAGTCGATGCGGAGCTGAAGGATCGCATTCGGGTGTTGGCCGGCATCGAGGTCGACATCCTGGCCGAAGGTGAGCTGGACCTTGCCGATGAAACGCTGGCGGAGATGGATATCGTGGTCGCGAGCGTTCACAGCCGCTTCGACCAGACGGCCGAGCAAATGACGGCGCGGATTCTGCAAGCTCTTGAAAATCCTTACGTGCGCATTCTGGGGCATCCGACGGGACGCAAAGTGCTGAAGCGTGATCCCTATGCGCTTCACATGGATGCCATTCTCAAGCGCGCTGCAGAACTGGGCGTGGCCGTTGAGCACAACTCGAATCCTGCGCGCTCGGACCTGACAGACCTGCATCTTCGGCAGGCAAAGCAGCATGGCTGCAAGATTGTGGTGAACACGGACGCGCATTCGATCGCAGAGCTGGACCAGATTCGATATGGCATTACGCAGCTGCGGCGGGCATGGTTGACGGCTGGCGATGTGCTGAATACGCGGCCGACGGCTGAGGCTCTGCTGAAACAGATGCGTCCACGTCGATAAGCGCCCATAGGCAAAGTCGCGATATTCTTGATACGTGGCGCAATCCGCGACAACTCCGACGGCGATCCCTGCTAAGAAGGCTGTGGCAGAGCCTGGGCTTTTTGCCGACTACGCGACGCTGTTTAAGCTACGCGTCTCGGTAATGGTCGTCATCACGGCCGGGGCAGGGTTTTACCTTGGGTCGCTGGCCAGCGGGATTAGCCCGTTTCATGCGGGGATGTTGCAGGCGCTGGCGGGAATCGCGGTGGTGACCTGTGGATCGAGCGCGCTGAACCAGGCTCTGGAGCGCCGTACGGATGCGCTGATGCGGCGCACGTCGAACCGGCCGATGGCGGCGGGGCGCATCTCGCTGGCGCATGGGCTGTTGCTGGGCTTTGCAGCGATCTTTTTGGGGTCGCTGTATCTGGCGCAGACGACGAACCTGCTGACGGGCACGCTGACGCTGCTGACGGCGGTCGGGTATGTGGGCATCTATACACCGCTGAAGCGGATCACAGTGGTGAATACGTTTATCGGTGCGTTTCCGGGTGCTCTGCCTCCACTGATTGGCTGGACGGCGGTGCGCGGCGTGATTGAGTGGCCCGCGGTTGCTCTGTTTGCAATTCTCTTCGTGTGGCAGTTTCCGCACTTTATGGCAATCGGATGGATGTATCGCGACGATTATGCGGCAGCGGGGATCCGTCTGACGCCGACCCAGCCGGATGTGAATTTTGCAGCGCGCTCGACGGTGATCCAGTCTCTGTTTTATGCCGTGCTGATGGTTCCGGTAAGCCTGTGGCCGACGTGGCTTGGGGTTACGGGCCGGGTGTATGAGGTGGTGGCCGCGGTCCTGTCGCTGGCATACCTGTGGTACACCATTCGTTTTGCGCGGATTACGCAGTCTCCGAATGCGCAAGCGTCGAGGAACTATGCGCGCGATCTGTTGAAGGCTTCGGTGATTTATCTTCCGCTGCTGATGGCAGCCATGATGCTTGACGCGAAAGGACGTCTGCTCTTTTGATGACGAATCATTCTGCAGCTACACCGCTACGCACCCCACCTGCGATTATTGCGGGAATTATTGCTGTCAGCGCGGCGGCCAGCGCATTTATCTGCTGGCTGGTTTACTTTCACACGCCGACGGATGTTGCAGGAACGCAGCTTCGCTCGCTGCCGCTGGTGAAT